>NZ_JBMSDU010000003.1:0-286073 GCF_049445835.1 Ancylobacter sp. VNQ12
CGTCATTCAGACCGATGTCGCGCTGGCCATCGTCATCATCGCCGAAATCAACGGCGCACCGGCGTTCCTCGCCATCGCGGCCCCGGCAGAGGACGCTTGATCAAACTGCTACTTCGTCACCGCGCTGCTATGGTCGCGCCCTGCGGGTTGCGGTGGCCGTAGCTCCAGATTTCGGGCCGCGCGCCCGGCGTGTTGAGGAAGGGGTTGTCGCCCGGCACGCCGCCATCGGGAAGCAGGCGCACCACCTTGCCGAGATGGGTCGAGAGGTCCTGCGCTCTTGCGCGCTGCGACTGGCGCTCGCCCAGGGTCACGAACAGCGTGCCGTCGCGGCCGAACGCCAGCCGCGCGCCGTAATGCCCGCTCCCGGTGACGGCGGGCTGCTGGCGGAAGATGACCTCCACATTCTCCAGCCGGGCATTGCCGGCCTCCTCGATGAGCCGCCCGCGCGCCACGCTGGTACCGGAAGCCCCTTCGCGCGGCTCGGCATAGGAGAGATAGACGAGGCGGCTGCTGCCGAAATCCGGCGCCAGCGCGACGTCGAGCAGGCCGCCCTGGCCACTGGCGAAGACCGGGGGCAGGCCGGCGACAGGGCTGGAGACCGTGCCGTTGCGGCTGACGATGCGCAGCCGGCCCGGCCGTTCCGTCACCAGCATCCGTCCGTCCGGCAGGAAGGCGAGGCTCCACGGGTTTTCCAGCCCGCCGGCCACGGTTTCCACTTCGATGGGGCCGGCGGAGGAGGGCAGGCGTGCCGCGTCCTGCGCATGGCCTGCCGCGGGAGCGAAGAGGATCGCACACAGGACGACGGCAGGGAGGAGTCTCATCGTGCGTGCGCTCCGGATCCATCAAGACCGGTGCGCATGGTTAGATGAGAGCCGCCTGCAGGCCAACAGCTTCCCGCTGACAACGCGGTGAACGCGGCCGCGTCGAGACGCCTCAGCGCCGGTACCTCAGCCTTTGCGCCTCAACCCTGGCGTCCGGGCGTACCCTCGCGCCGCGCCGTCTGCAGCGTGTCGCGCAGCATGAAGCTGGTCAGCCCGCACAAGGCCACGAAGACCGACAGCAGCACCGCACCGACCGCGATGCGCGTGTCGTCGCCGGGCACCATGGACAGTTCAAAGGCCGACGCCTTCTGCAGGCCGAACATGCACAGCACGGCGACGATGGCGAGCGTGAGCGAGAGCACGACGCCGGCTTCCATCAGCGCGCGCCGCAGGCGGCGGGCACTGTGGCGCACCTCATCGGTTCCGACAGCGGTCTTCGCGGCAGCCTTGCTCATCGTCCTGCTCGTCATCATGCCCGACATGGCGAACTCCTCATCGTCGACGGCGTGTGTGCGTCTTCCGATGACAGGTAAATTCGCTGGCGATCCCGGCCCGGCTTCGGCGCGACTATGCTGGAGCCGGTATCATTTCAGGGCTATTTAGGGGCAAATAGTTAAGCGTTGCTAACCATTTGCCCCGCCGTCTGCGGGCGCCATTCGATTCCGACATGCTGCGGCTGCATGGCGACGCGGGCGAGCCAGTCGCGCACATTCGGGAAGGGGGCGAGGTCGAAGTCGCCTTCCTCGGCCACATGGGTGTGGGCGTAGAGTGCGATGTCGGCGATGGTCAGCGCCCCGTCGACGAAGAAGGGGCGGCGGGAGAGGTGCCGTTCCATGCTGCCGAGCGCGGCGTAGCCTTCCTCCAGCCAACGGTCGACGTCGTGGGTGCGCAGTTCGCGCCCGCCGCGCACCAGCTTGAGCCAGAAGCGGGCAGCGGCGATGGCCGGCTCGTGCGAATGCTGCTCGAAGAACATCCAGCGCAGCACGTCCGCTCGCGCCAGCGGCTCATCGGGCAGGAAAGGCGTGCCGTCCGCGAGATAGAACAGAATGGCGTTGGATTCGGCGAGGAAGCGCCCGCCCGGAAGTTCCAGCAGCGGCACCCGGCCTTCCGGGTTCTTCATCAGGAATTCGGGCGTGCGATTCTCGCCCCGGAACAGGTCGACGTCCACGAGCTGGAACGGCCGCCCGAGCTTTGCCAGCAGCAGGCGCACCTTGTAGCTGTTCCCGGAGCTCTGCATGGAATGGAGCTTCAGCACGCAAAAACCCCGGCATAATCGGATTACGGAGCGGCAGCGGCAGCTTATCGCATCAAACGGCCGGTCCGCAGGTGGGGAATCGCTTGCCGCGGCGCAAGGGCTCGACTAGTTGTCGCGCGCAAAACATCCTCCAAGGGAGTTCGGCCATGAGCCTGATATCCGCTGCCCTGAAGCGCATCAACCCGTCGCAGACGATCGCCATTTCCAATAAGGCGCGGGAGCTGAAAGCGACCGGTCGCGATATCATCGCGCTGTCGGCCGGCGAGCCGGACTTCGAGACGCCGGACAACATCAAGGAAGCCGCCATCAAGGCGATCCGCGATGGCCAGACCCGCTATACCGCCGTGGATGGCATTCCCGAGCTGAAGGCGGCCATCGTCGCCAAGTTCAAGCGCGAGAACGGCCTCACCTACAAGCCGAGCCAGGTGACGGTCGGCACCGGCGGCAAGCAGGTGCTGTTCAACGCGCTGGTGGCCACGCTCGACGCGGGCGACGAGGTCATCATCCCGGCGCCGTACTGGGTCAGCTATCCCGACATCGTCCAGTTCGCCGGCGGCACGCCGGTGCCGGTCGAGACCAGGCTGGAGGACAACTTCAAGCTCCAGCCGGCGGCGCTCGAGGCGGCGATCACGCCGAAGACCAAGTGGCTGATCTTCAACTCGCCGTCGAACCCGACGGGCGCGGCCTATTCGCGGGCAGAGCTGAAGGCGCTCACCGATGTGCTGGTGAAGTATCCGCATGTATGGATTCTCACCGACGACATGTATGAGCACCTGGTCTATGACGATTTCGAGTTCGTCACTCCGGCCCAGGTTGAGCCCGCCTTGTACGACCGCACGCTGACCATGAACGGCGTTTCCAAGGCCTATTGCATGACCGGCTGGCGCATTGGTTATGCCGCGGGCCCGGAAGTGCTGATCAAGGCCATGGGCACGCTGCAGTCACAGTCGACCTCGAACCCGAGCTCCATCGCCCAGTGGGCGGCGGTCGAGGCGCTGAACGGTCCGCAAGACTTCATCGCCGCCAACAACAAGGTGTTCAAGGAGCGCCGCGACCTCGTGGTCTCGATGCTCAACCAGACCAAGGGTCTCACCTGCCCGAAGCCGGAAGGCGCGTTCTACGTCTATCCGTCCTGCGCCGGGCTGATCGGCAAGACGACGCCGTCGGGCACGGTTATCGAGAATGACGAGATCTTTGCCAGCGAACTTCTGGAAGCGGAAGGGGTTGCCGTGGTGCACGGCTCGGCTTTCGGCCTCGGTCCGGCGTTCCGCATTTCCTATGCGACCGCCACCAAGGACCTGGAAGAAGCATGCCTTCGCATCCAGCGCTTCTGCGGTTCGTTGCGCTGAGTTTTTCACCAGACATCCGGCCGGGACGCGCGCCCCGGTCGGGTTCCGCCGCATGGCGGTGGGGCGCCGGTTCCCGAGAGCCGGTCATGCGCATCAGGGAGAGTGACCAATGATCCGTTCCGTTCTGTCGCGCGGGCTTCTCGCGGCTACCCTCGTCGCCGGCTTCGGCATGCTCGCCGCCGCCCCGGCTTCGGCCCAGAGCCGGGTTCAGGTCGGCGTGCTGGAATGCATCGGCTCCAAGTCGGTGAGCTTCATCATCGGCTCGAAGCGTACGCTGGACTGCACGTTCCGCGCCCCGCGCGGCAAGAGCTTCAAGTATGAGGGCTCGATCCGCCGCTGGGGTCTCGACGTCGGCGTCACCGGCCGCAACGCGCTGGTGTGGAGCGTGCTCGCTCCGTCGCGCGGCGTGGCCTCGTCCGACCTCGACGGCACCTATGCCGGCGTGTCCGGCAGCGTGGCGTTGGGCCTCGGCGTCGCCGGCAACGTGCTGGTCGGCGGTTCCAACAAGACTATCGCCCTGCAGCCGGTCAGCGTCGAAGGCCAGACCGGCGTGAACCTCGCGCTCGGCGTGGGCGATCTGCGCCTCACCTCGAAGTGAGCGTTTTCGACTGAGCCAGAGGCGGTCCCTCGCGGGATAGTCTCAGGTGAGGATCAAGGCCCGGCGTCATGCCGGGCCTTTTTTCGTCGTGCACGTTCTGTTGATGGCGGGCGATGAAATTTTCGACCATGACGTGGCGTATTCTCCTCATTGAAACCGTGGGAGAACCCTCATGTTTATCCGCCGCCGGCGTTCCTGGGAGTTGCCGGAAAGCGCCGCAACGCCCGAGTCCATCTATCTCTCGCGCCGTCATCTGCTGGGTGCCGGCGTCGGCCTCCTTGCCGCCGCGGGCGTCGGTGCCGTGGCCGGGATCGCGCCCGCCCAGGCGGCCGCACCGGGCGATCCGGCCAATGATCCGACGAACGACCTCTATCCGGCCAAGCGCAATCCCGCCTTCACGCTCGACCACCCGGTCACGCCGGAAGACATTTCGGGCAACTACAACAATTTCTACGAGTTCGGTTCCGAGCGGACCAACTACCAGTGCACAGCCGCAGCGGCCCGCATGCCGCGCCGGCCGTGGACGGTGAAGATCGACGGGCTTGTCGAGCAGCCGCGCGAGGTTGGTATCGACGACATCATCCGCGCCATGCCGCTGGAGGAGCGGCTCTACCGCCACCGCTGCGTCGAGGCGTGGTCGATGGCGGTGCCGTGGACCGGCTTCCCGGTGCGTGAGCTCGTCGCCTGGGCGAAGCCGCTGTCCGGGGCGAAATATGTCCGGCTGGAAACCTTCCTGAACCCGAAGGTGGCGCCGGCGCAGAACGGCTTCATCTATCCTTGGCCCTATGTCGACGGGCTGACCATGGCGGAGGCGGCGAACGACCTCGCCTTCTTCGTCACTGGCGTCTACGGCAAGCCGGCGCCGAACCAGTTCGGCGCGCCGCTGCGTCTTGCTTTGCCGTGGAAATACGGCTTCAAGTCGGTGAAATCGATCGTGCGTATCTCCTTCACCGCCGACCGTCCGATCGGACTGTGGGAGAAGGTGCAGGGTCGCGAATATGGCTTCTGGGCCAATGTGAACCCGGAGGTGCCGCATCCGCGCTGGAGCCAGGCCAGCGAGCGCGACATCGGCACCGGCGAGCGCCGCCCCACGCTGCTCTATAACGGCTATGCCGAGCAGGTCGCGGGTCTCTACGCCGATCTGAAGGGCGAAAAGCTCTTCATGTGATTGTCACAAACCTTTCCGGCCCCAGAAAAGAAAAAAGCCGGGCTCCAAGGAGCCCGGCTGAGTCTCGCCGCCGAAGCGGCGAACCTTCCAGAGGGGAACAGCCGAGGCAATTGCTTCGGTGTCTGTCTCCATATGATCAATGTGGAGGCAAGTTGCAATAAAATATGCCGACATACCAGGCATGCACATTTGTATGTGCGGCATTATTGTTTCAAAATTGCACGGTATTTGAGCGGTCGCAGCGGGGCACGACCGCTGCCATGCCCGGATGCGACCCGGCACGGGTGGTGTTAAGCTCCCTCCGCACTCCCCGCAGAGGGAGGCGGAGGATCGCCATGGCAAACACGTTTCGTGCGGTTCTGGTCCTATCGGCCCTGAGTCTCGGCCTGCCGCTCGTCGCGGCGGCGGAGCTGAAAGCGGCCCCGCGGCGCATCGCCGTCGTCGATATCGGCTTCACCGATTCGTCCGGCGAATCCCGCAACCAGCTCGACGAGCACGCGACGCGCCAGCGCGTCCTGACCGAGGGGCTCTACCGGCAGGTCGCGCAGCCGGGGCGGCTGGAGAGCCTGCACCTCGACTGCGGGGCAGGCTGCTCGCTGGACGCGGCAGGCGTCGAAGCGCTGCGCCAGCGGGCGCGCGAGGCAGGTGCCGCCTATGTACTGGTAGGCAAGGTGCACAAGATGAGCACGCTGGTCATGTCGATGCGCTTCGCCGTGCTCGACACGGCTTCCGGCAAGCTGGTGCTGGAACGGTTGCTCAGCTTCCGCGGCGACAATGACGAGGGCTGGCGCCATGCCGGCGACTATGCCGCGCGTGAGGTGGCGGGCGCCTTGCCCTGACGGGCGTCAGAAGCTCCAGCGCTGCGCCTTGGCGACGAGGAAGTCGCGGAACACCTGGATGCGCGCGACCGAGCGCATTTCCTGGGGGTAGACGAAATAGGCTTCCAGCGTCGGCGTCTCGCGCTCGGGGAACAACTGCACCAACGTCGCGGAGTCTTCCAGCAGATAATCCGGCACGATGCCGATGCCGACGCCGCGCTCCACGGCGCGCTTCAGCCCCAGCACGTTGTTGACGGAAAGCGCCGGCACCCGGCCTTCCTGTCCGTCCTCCAGCCCCGCGCGCTCCAGCCAGTTCAGTCCCTGGAAATAGGAGGGGATGGGGCCGCCGAGCAGGATGATGCGGTGCTTCTCCAGCTCGTCCAGCGTGCGCGGATGGCCGTTGCGCTTCAGGTACTCGGCAGAAGCGAAGGCATGGAAATGCACCGTGAACAGCTTGCGCTGGATCAGGTCCGGCTGCACCGGCTGGCGCAGGCGGATGGCGACGTCGGCTTCACGCATGGCGAGGTCGAGTTCGTCGTCGGTCAGGATCAGCGTGATGCGGATATCGGGATAGAGTTCGAGAAACTCACCGATGCGCGCGGTCAGCCAGTGGGTGCCGAGGCCCATGGTGGTGGTGACGCGCAATTCGCCATTCGGCTTCTCGCGCGAATCGGTCAGCTTGGCCCGCGCGGCCTCCAGCTTCATGAACACTTCGTGCGCGGTGCGGTAGAGCAGGTCGCCCTGCTCGGTCAGGATCAGCCCGCGCGCATGGCGGTGAAACAGCGGGATGTTGAGTTCCTGCTCCAGCGCCGAGACCTGCCGGCTGACCGCCGACTGCGACAGTCCGAGCGCCTCGCCGGCATGGGTGAACGAGCCCGCTTCCGCCGCGACGTGGAAGACCTTGAGCTTGTCCCAGTCCATGTCGCGGGCTCGGTTCGCCTTGTTTTCCATGTGCTGGGGGTTCCGCGTCATTCGGCTGCGTGGGCTAGGGGCTCGCGGGCGGCGAGGAAGCGCTCGGCTTCCAGCGCGGCCATGCAGCCCATGCCGGCGGCCGTCACCGCCTGCCGGAAAGTGTCGTCGGCGACGTCGCCGGCGGCGAACACGCCTTCCACCGAGGTCTGGGTGGAGTAGGGGGCGGTCCAGACATAGCCGGAAGGCTTGAGCTTGAGCTGGCCCGCCACCAGTTCGGTCGCGGGGGCATGGCCGATGGCGATGAACACGCCGTCCGCCGCGCGTTCATGGAAGGCGCCGGTGACGACGTCCTTCAGCACGACGCCGGTCACCTTTGGCGGCTCGTCCTGGCCCTTGATCTCGTGCAGGGCCGCGTTCCACACCACCTCGACCTTGGGGTGGGCAAACAGGCGCTCCTGCAGGATCTTTTCGGCGCGGAAACCGTCGCGGCGGTGCACGATGGTGACCTTGGCGGCGAAATTGGTGAGGAACAGCGCCTCTTCCACGGCGGTGTTGCCGCCGCCGACCACGATGACTTCCTTACCGCGATAGAAGAAGCCGTCGCAGGTGGCGCAGGCGGAGACACCATAGCCGCGATAGGCCTGCTCGGAGGGCAGATCCAGCCAGCGCGCCTGTGCGCCGGTGGCGAGGATGACGGTCTCGGCGATCCACACCTGCCCGGAATCGGTCTCAAGTCGGAACGGACGCTGCGAGAAATCCGCCTTGGTGACGATGTCGGTGACGATGCGGGTGCCCATCTTCTCGGCCTGGGCCTGCATCTGTTCCATCAGCCACGGACCCTGGATCGGGTCGGCGAAGCCGGGATAGTTCTCGACATCGGTGGTGATGGTGAGCTGGCCGCCGGGCTGGATGCCCTGGATCAGCACGGGCTCCAGCATGGCGCGCGCGGCATAGACCGCCGCGGTATAGCCGGCCGGGCCGGATCCGATGATCAGCACCTTGACGTGGGTGGCGGCTGAGGTGGAGGCCGACGACATGCTGAGCTCGTTCAATCTGCGGCAGGGACGGGTGTCCGTTGCCGACACGGGAATCGTGCAACGTGGCGACTCATGCACAGCCCGCAAGGGAGGCCTGGGTCAGCCATGCGAAAATGTAGGGTCTCGGTGGCCCCACCGCAAGGCAGGCCTCAACTATCCAATAGTTTTCCAGTGGGAAGATTGCGCCGGGCCTGCGCGCAAGATAATTGCTCACGCTGGCCGCTGCGCTATCTTCGCGGCCGACTTTGGCGTGTCTCTGTCGCGCCGCAACCGGAGGCGCCGCGTGGCTCGCCGAATTGACGCGATCGACTGGCATATCCTGCGCGAACTTCAGGATGATGGCCGCATCACCAATGTCGAGCTGTCGCAGCGCGTGGGCATTTCCGCCCCTCCCTGCCTGCGCCGCGTGCGCTCGCTGGAGGAGGAGGGCATCATCAAGGGCTACCGCGCCCTGCTCGAGGAGAAGAAGCTCGGCTTCGACCTGATGGCCTTCGCCATGGTGCATCTCATCAGCCAGGCGGAGGCCGATCTTTCCGCCTTCGCGGCGCAGGTCGAGCGCTGGCCGCTGGTGCGGGCGTGCTGGATGCTTTCGGGCGAGACCGACTTCATCCTGCTCTGCGTCGCCCCGGACCTGCGGACCTTCCAGAACTTCGTGCTCGAGCTCACCGGCGCGCCGAATGTGCGCAATGTGAAGACCGCCCTGACGCTCAAGCAGACCAAGGACGCGGCGGTCGTGCCGATGGAGGACGTCTCCCTATGATCGTGGCCACCGCGACCGACACCGGCTATGTCGAGCTGACGGCGGTCCTGCTCGCCTCGCTGGCCGCCAATGCGCGGGACGACTACAACCGGGTCTATGTCTTCGGCGACCGGCTTTCCGCCGACGAGAAGCAGAAGCTGCGCGCGAGCTACCGGCTCGACAATCTCGAAATCATCGACCTGACGGAAGACGACATGCGCTACCTCGCGGGCATGCCGATCTCGCTGCATGTGTCGCGCACCACCTATGCCCGCTTCCTGATGCCGTTCAAGGTCGACCAGAGCGAGACGCGCCTGCTCTATATCGACTGCGACGCGATCGTGAATGACAGCCTGGCGTCGCTGCGCGATCTCGACATGCAGGGCCTCGCCGTCGGCGCCGTGCATGACGATGCGCGCCGCCGCGAGAACCGCCATTTCGAGCGCAACCTCGCCATCGGCCTGCCGGAAGACACCAATTATTTCAACGCCGGCATCCTCTTGATCGACCTCGTGCGCTGGCGCGAGGAGAAGCTCACCGAGCGCGCCTCGCAATTCGCCACCGAGCACCCGAACCTGCCGGTGCTCGACCAGGACGCGCTCAACGGCGCCCTGCGTGGAAACTGGCTGGAACTGGACGAGCGTTGGAACCTGCACCGCCGGCTGGAGAAGGGGCACTATAAGGGCCCGCCGGTCGACTGGGAGGGCGCGGGGATCATCCACTATATCGGCCAGATCAAGCCGAACCACGCGGATTCGCTGCATCCCGCGCGCGACATCTTCCTGAAACACCGCAAGAACACGGCCTATGACGGCGCGCCCATGAAGGGCAAGCTCGACCGCAAGATCGAGAAGCGCGTGCGCAAGCTGAAGCGGCTCGTCGCCCGCGTGCGCCGGCTGTTCACGCCGTCGGCAGCCTGAGCGGCGCCCGCGTGAAGCGCGTCCTCATCCTGCGCGACGCCAAGCCCGGCCATTTCAACCAGGCCGAGGGGCTGGCGCTGGCCGTGGCGCGCCTCACGCCCATCGAGACCGACCGGCTGGAGGTCAGGCCCGCGCGCTTCGCCACCAGCGACATGCGCAAGCTGGTCATGCGCCGCTGGGGCCGCGACGCGCGGTTCTGGCTGAAATGGCTCTACGGCATCGATCTCGACGCGGTGGCAAAGCCGGACGTGATCGTCGCCTCGGGCTGGCCGACCATCGCCTGCGGCCTGCTGCTGTCGCGTCATTTTGAGGTGCCCTTCATCTTCGCCGGGCCGCTCGACGGCTATGAATCCGGTCCGCTGACGCTCAGCATCGTCTCCTCGCCGCGACAGGCGGGCGATCCCGGCACCGCCTATGCGCCGATCCCCTCCACCATCGCCCCCGAGGCCTATGGCCCGCCGCGCCGGCTGGCGACGCCGGAGGATCTTCGCGGCGCCTCGCTCGCTTTGCTGATCGGCGGTTCGGCCTATCGGCGCGAATTCCCAAGGGATGAGTGGGAGGCGTTGCTCGCCTTCGTGCCGGCCATGGCGCAGCGCTATGGCGTCAACTGGCGCGTGTCGAATTCGCGCCGCACGCCCGATGCGGTGTCGGACCGGCTCAAGGCGCTGGCGGCCTCCGGCGCGGTGGCGGAGTTCGTCGACTACCGCGACGCGGGTGCGGGTTCGGTGCGCGAACTGTTCGGCAGCGATGCCGTGATCGTCACCGAGGATTCCATGAGCATGCTGGCCGAGGGGCTGGCGGCGCGCCGGCCGGTCATCGGGCTGAAATCGCGCCTCGTGCACAAGCACTACGCCAATGAGGTGATAGCCGGCATGGCTGGTCCGCACCTCGCCATCCTGCCCATGGCCAGCGTGACGCCGGAGCATTTCGCACGGACGCTGCTGCGCCTCACGCCGCCGGTGGAGGATGCGCGCGACCTGCTGGCCCGCGCCCTGGCGCCGGCGCTCGGCCTCGAATTTTCAGGAAGTCCATCGTGACGACGCGTGCGCCAACCCTTGCCTTCGTCTGCATCAAATGGGGCGAGGCCTATCCGGCGGAGGATGTGAACATCCTCTATCAGGGCGTCGCCGACCATGTGAGCGAGCCGTTCCGCTTCATCTGCCTCACCGACCGGCCGGACGGGCTGCGTCCCGAGGTGGAGGTGGCGGACCTGCCGGCGACGGGCGCGCTGGCCCTGCGCTGGCGCGGCTGCTGGCCCAAGCTCGGCATGTTCGCGCCCGGCATATTGGCGGGGGTCGATCTCGCCGTCTATCTCGATCTCGACATCGTCATCCTGCGCTCGCTCGATCCCATCATCGCGCATGTGCGCGCCCGGCCGGGGCTGCATGTGCTGCGCGAGTGGAACCCGAATATCTGGGAATTGCTGCCGGTCTCGCTGCGGCCGGATCGCGGCGCGCAGAGCTCCATGGTCGCCTGGCGGCCGGGCGAGCAGGACCACCTCTATACCGACGTCATGGCCGATCCCGAGGCGGCCTATGCACTGGTGAAGAACGACCAGCTCTATATCGGCATCAAGGCGCATGAGCGGCACTATTTCCCGCCGCATTTCGCCGTGTCGTTCCGCCGCCACCTCGTGCCGCACTACCCGCTGAATCTCTTGTTCAAACGCATACGCAAACCCTCCCGCGCGGCGGTGGTGGTGTTCCATGGCGCGCCCAAGCCGCTGGAGGTCGCGGTGGACAATGCCGGCGCCTGGGGCACGCGCATGCGTCCCGGCTTCGGGCCGGTGGACTGGGTGCGCGATTACTGGAAGCGCGGGCGCGAGGGCGCGCGCGAGGCGCTGGCGCGCAGGACTGGAGCCGGTAAGGGCTAGTCCCCGCGCCAGATGTCCTCGTAGACGGCGTTGATCTTCTGCGCCTCGCGCTCGATGGAGAATTCGGCGAGCACATGCGCGCGCGCCGCGCGGCCGACGCCTTCGCGGGCCTGCTCGTCCAGCGCCATCAGCCGGGCGATGGCCGCCGTCAGCGCCGCCTGATCGTCGACCGGCACGAGATGGCCGGTCTCGCCTTCCTTCACCAGATCGGGCGCGGCGCCCGAGCGGGCGGCGACCACCGGCGTGCCGCTCGCCATCGCCTCGATCGGCACCAGCCCGAAGCCTTCCCAGCGGGCGGGAATGACGCCGATGGAGAGGCAGCGGAACCACTCCGGCATCTTCGCGATAGGCTGCTCGCCCAGGATGAGGATGCGGTCGGTGAGCCCGGCGCTGGCGATGCGCGCCTTGAGAGCGGCGAGGAAGGGCTGCTCGGTGGGCGTCGACAGGCCGATGACCACCGCCGTCCAGTCGGGATGGCGCGGCAGCAGCTCGGCCATGGCCTCGACGAACAGGTCCTGCCCCTTCTGGTGACGTACGCGTCCGAACACGCCGATGCCGTAGCGGCCGGGCAGTCCGGTGGCCTTCCACGCCAGCGCGCGGTCGGGGGCGGGGTGGTAGCGCTCGGTATCGACGCCGTGCACCACGACGGTTGCCGGGCGATCGAGATAGGAGGCGGCCTGCGGCGAGGTGGCGATGATCCGGTCCATCTGGCTGATCAGGAAGCGCAGGAACGGGCCATGGCGCTTCTGCGCCGCCGAGGTGAAGACGAGCTTCCAGGGCTGGCGCAGTACATCGCGCAGCAGCATGCCGAAGATCATCTCGGTGTCGCGACGCGCATGCCAGATGCGCCAGCGGCGCCCGCGCGGCCGGCGCCAGCTGCCGAGCCGGAAGTCGCGCCAAGTGATTTGCGGCACCGAGGCGGGCAGGGGACCGAGGGCGCGAATGGCGACGTGCTTCGCCTGCGCCGGCACGACGCCGATCACCGTGGCGACGACGCCGGAGAAGCGCCGCTTGAAGCTCGGCGCCACCGCCTCAATGCCATCCGGCCAGAGGCCGCGTTCATCCGGGTGCATGTTGGGACAGGGAAGGTGAGGGGCCCGCGCCTTTGCTGCGCGGGCCGGAGTGTCATCAGGCGAAGCGGACGCCGGCGATCTCATAGGAACGCGCGCCCTTGGGCGTGACCACCTCCACCGAGGTGCCACGCTTCTTGCCGATCAGCGCGCGCGCCAGCGGCGAGGAGATGGAGATGCGGCCGGCCTTGGCGTCGGCTTCCATGTCGCCGACGATCTGCCACACGCGCTCTTCTTCGGTATCCTCGTCGATGAGGGTCACCGTCGCGCCGAATTTCACGACATCGCCGCTAAGCTTCGCCACGTCGATGATCTCGGAACGCGACAGCTTGTCCTCGAGTTCGGCGATGCGTCCCTCGTTCAGGGCCTGCTGTTCCTTGGCGGCGTGATATTCGGCGTTCTCGGAAAGATCGCCATGCGCGCGCGCCTCGGAAATGGCCTCGATGATACGCGGACGCTCGACCTGCTGACGCTGCTTGAGCTCAACTTCCAGCGCGGCATGGCCGCTGGCGGTCATCGGAATCTTTTCCATCGGTCTTTATCTGACCTCCCAAAAGCAAATGAACCTCCCGCGGGGGCTCTCCGGGCGGTGACGCCTCGAAGAACCATCCGCGACAGGCCAATTTTTCTGTCGTTTCCGACCGTGATGCGCGCCGCTGGCGCGATCAGTGCCGGCCGGAGATGAAGTAGTCCTGCAGGGCGCGCACTTCCAGATCGCCGCCGATATAGGCCTTGATCCCGCGCGCCGCTGCAATCGCTCCGGACAGCGTGGTGTAATACGGCACTTTGTGCAAGAGGGCGGCGCGGCGCAGCGAACGCGAATCCGAGAGCGCCTGCGCGCCTTCGGTGGTGTTGAAAACCAGCTGCACGCCGCCGTTCTTGATGGCGTCGACGATGTGCGGCCGGCCTTCCAGCACCTTGTTGATCTTGTCGCTGGGGATGCCGTGCTCGGCGAGGTAGCGCTGCGTGCCCGAGGTGGCGATCACCTTGAAGCCGAGCGAGACCAGCAGGGCTGCGGTGTCGAGGATGCGCGGCTTGTCGTCCTCACGCAGCGAGATGAACACGGTGCCGGAGGTCGGCACCTTGGTGCCGCCGCCCAGCTGGCTCTTGGCGAAGGCCACCGCGAACGACTTGTCGAGGCCCATCACCTCGCCGGTCGAGCGCATCTCCGGGCCGAGCACCGTGTCGACGCCGGGGAAGCGGGCGAAGGGGAACACCGCTTCCTTCACCGCGACATGATCTCCGCTGAACGGCTTCAGGCCGAAGGAGGCGAGGCTCTCGCCCGCCATCACCCGCGCTGCGATCTTGGCGATCGGCTCGCCGATCACCTTGGCGACGAAGGGCACGGTGCGGGAGGCGCGCGGGTTCACCTCGAGGACGTAGATGTGGCCGTCCTTGATGGCATACTGCACGTTCATCAGCCCGCCGACCTGTAGCGCCAGCGCCATGCGCCGCGTCTGCGCCTCCAACTCGGCGATCATCTGCGGGCTCAGCGAATAGGGCGGCAGCGAGCAGGCCGAATCACCCGAATGGATGCCGGCTTCCTCGATGTGCTCCATGATGCCGCAGACGAAGGTGTCCTTGCCGTCGGCGAGGCAGTCGACGTCGACCTCGATGGCGTCAGAGAGGTAGCGGTCGAACAGCAGCGGGTTCTTGCCGAGCAGCGTGTTGATCTGGCCGGTCTTGTCGTTGGGATAGCGCGCCTTGATGTCGTTCGGCACCAGCCCCGGCAGCGTCTCCAGCAGGTAGTCGCCCAGTTGGCTCTCCTCGCGGATGATCTGCATCGCCCGCCCGCCCAGCACATAAGAAGGGCGCACGACCAGCGGGTAGCCGAGATCGGCGGTGACGAGGCGCGCCTGCTCGACCGAATAGGCGATGCCGTTGGCCGGCTGGCGCAGCTTCAGCTTGTCGAGCAGCGTCTTGAAGCGGTCACGATCCTCGGCGAGGTCGATGGCCTCGGGCGAGGTGCCGAGGATCGGGATGTCGGCCTCTTCCAGTGCGCGGGCGAGCTTCAGCGGCGTCTGGCCGCCGAACTGCACGATCACCCCGTGCAGCGTGCCGTTCGCGCGCTCGCGCTCCAGCACTTCCAGCACGTCCTCGGCGGTCAGCGGCTCGAAATAGAGCCGGTCCGAGGTGTCGTAGTCGGTCGACACCGTCTCCGGATTGCAGTTGACCATGATGGTCTCGTACCCGGCGTCCTTCAGCGCGAAGGCGGCGTGGCAGCAGCAATAGTCGAACTCGATGCCCTGGCCGATGCGGTTCGGCCCGCCGCCGAGAATGACGACCTTCTTCCTGTCGGTCGGGCGCGATTCATCCGCCAGAACGCCGGCGAACGGCGTCTCGTAGGACGAGTACATATAGGCGGTCGGCGCGGCGAACTCGGCGGCGCAGGTGTCGATGCGCTTATAGACCGGGTGCACATCGAGCGCGCGGCGCTGCGCAGAGACTTCCGCCTCGTGCAGCCGGGCAAGGCCGGCGAGACGGCTATCGGAAAAGCCCATCGACTTGAGCCGACGGAAGGCGCCGGCGGTCTTCGGCAGGCCGTGCGTGCGCACCTTGTTCTCGGTGTCGACGATCTCGCGGATCTGGTCGAGGAACCACGGGTCGATCTTGCAGCCGGCGTGGATCGCTTCATTGTCGAGGCCGAGGCGCATGGCCTGCGCCACTTTCAGCAGGCGGTCCGGCGTCGGCGTGCCGATGGCGGCGCGGATGGCGTTCTTGTCGTCGCCCTGGCCGAGGCCCTCGATCTCGATCTCGTCGAGGCCGGTGAGGCCGGTCTCCAGCGAGCGCAGCGCCTTCTGCAGGCTTTCCTGGAAGGTGCGGCCGATGGCCATCGCCTCGCCGACCGACTTCATCGAAGTGGTCAGCACCGGGTCGGCGCCGGGGAACTTCTCGAAGGCGAAGCGCGGGATCTTGGTGACGACGTAGTCGATGGTCGGCTCGAACGAGGCCGGGGTGGCGCCGCCGGTGATGTCGTTGGCGATCTCGTCCAGCGTGTAGCCGACGGCCAGACGCGCGGCGACCTTGGCGATGGGGAAGCCGGTCGCCTTGGAGGCCAGCGCCGAGGAGCGCGACACGCGCGGGTTCATCTCGATGACGATCATGCGGCCCGTTTCCGGGTCGATGGCGAACTGCACGTTGGAGCCGCCGGTTTCCACCCCGATCTCGCGCAGCACCGCCAGCGAGGCGTCGCGCATGATCTGGTATTCCTTGTCGGTCAGCGTCAGCGCCGGGGCGACGGTGATGGAATCGCCGGTGTGCACGCCCATCG
Organism: Ancylobacter sp. VNQ12; assembly: GCF_049445835.1. Taxonomy (NCBI): domain Bacteria; kingdom Pseudomonadati; phylum Pseudomonadota; class Alphaproteobacteria; order Hyphomicrobiales; family Xanthobacteraceae; genus Ancylobacter; species Ancylobacter sp. VNQ12. The sequence continues at coordinate 15,832 of NZ_JBMSDU010000003.1, forward strand.
GGTCGATGTTCTCGATGGAGCAGATGATGATGCAGTTGTCCGCCTTGTCGCGGACGACCTCCATCTCATACTCCTTCCAGCCCAGCACGCTCTCTTCCACCAGCACTTCGTTGGTGGGCGAGGCGTCGATGCCGCGCTCGATGATCTCGATATATTCCGACTTGTTGTAGGCGATGCCGCCGCCCTGGCCGCCCATGGTGAAGGACGGACGGATGATGGCCGGCAGGCCGATCTCGTCCAGCGCTTCCAGCGCCTGCGGCAGGGTCTTGATCTGGCGCGAGCGCGGCGTGTCGAGGCCGATCTTGGTCATCGCGTCGCGGAACAGCTCGCGGTCCTCGGCCTTGTCGATGGCCTCGGCGGTGGCGCCGATCATCTCGACGTCGAATTCGTCGAGCACGCCCATCTTGCGCAGCGACAGCGCGCAGTTCAGCGCGGTCTGGCCACCCATGGTCGGCAGCAGCGCGAAGCCGCCGGGGATCGCATAGCGCTCCTTGGCGATGATCTTGGCGACGATCTCCGGCGTGATCGGCTCGATATAGGTCGCGTCCGCCAGGTCCGGGTCCGTCATGATGGTCGCCGGATTGGAGTTCACCAGCACCACGCGATAGCCCTCGGCCTTGAGGGTCTTGCACGCCTGGGTGCCTGAGTAATCGAACTCGCAGGCCTGGCCGATGACGATGGGGCCGGCGCCGATGATGAGGATGGTGGAAATATCTGTGCGTTTCGGCATCGGATCCCGTGCGGCTCGCGCATTTGTCCGGGCGCACGAAAAAGGACGCGTGGGAAACGCGTCCTTGGGGCGGACCCGGATTGAACTTTCTGGGCGAGGGGGCTCCCCGCAATTGGGGGCTTCCCTTAACCCAGATTCCCTCAGGGGGGAAGGGCGCGCGGTGCGGGCGCCCCTCCCGTTGGCGAAAGGCGTAGCTCAGGCCGCCTTCTTGGTCTTCTCGATCAGCTCGACGAAACGGTCGAACAGGTAGTGGCTGTCCTGCGGGCCGGGGCTGGCCTCGGGGTGGTACTGCACCGAGAACACCGGCTTGTCCGACAGGGCGATACCGGCGTTGGAGCCGTCGAACAGCGAGACATGGGTCTCCTGCGCGGTGGCCGGCAGGCTGTCGCGGTCGACCGCGAAGCCGTGGTTCATCGAGGTGATCTCGACCTTGCCGGTGGTCTTGTCCTTCACCGGATGGTTCGCGCCGTGGTGGCCCTGGTGCATCTTCATCGTGCGCCCGCCGACCGCGAGGCCGATCATCTGGTGGCCGAGGCAGATGCCGAAGGTCGGTACGCCGGCCTCGATGATCTCGCGGATCACCGGTACGGCATACTCACCGGTCGCCGCCGGGTCACCCGGACCGTTGGAGAGGAACACGCCGTCGGGCTGCAGCGCGAGGATCTCCTCGGCGGACGTGGTGGCGGGCACCACCGTCACCTTGCAGCCAGCGCGTGCGAGCAGGCGCAGTATGTTGCGCTTGATGCCGTAATCGACCGCCACGACATGGTGCGCCGGCGCGGTCTGCTGGCCGTAACCCTCGGGCCACTGCCACGGCGTCTCGTCCCAGGTGAAGCGCTGCGCCGAGGTGACCATCGGCACGAGGTCCATGCCGACGAGGCCCGGCCACTCCGCCGCTTCCTTCTTCAGGGCGGGCAGGTCGAAATTGCCGTCCAGCGCATGGGCGATCACCGCGTTCGGCATGCCGCCGTCGCGGATCAGCGCGGTGAGGGCGCGGGTGTCGATGCCGGAGATGGCGATGATGCCGCGCGCCTTCAGCCACAGGTCGAAATGGCGGGTGGCGCGGTAGTTCGACGGGTCGGTGATGGCCGAATGCAGCACCACGCCGCGCACGCCGGAGGCGCCGGCCATCGAGATGGTCTCGATGTCGTCCTCATTGGTGCCGACATTGCCGATATGCGGGAAGGTGAAGGTGATGATCTGCCCGGCATAGGACGGATCGGTCAGCACTTCCTGATAGCCGGTCATGGCGGTGTTGAAGCACACTTCGCCGACCGCATGGCCCGTCGCCCCGAGCCCGAAGCCTTCGAGGACGGTGCCGTCGGCGAGCACGAGGAGGGCCGTCGGGCGGGGCTCGGCCCACACGTCGTCGCCGGAGAGCTGTTCAGCGCTACCGCTCATCTGATCTTGTTCCCTGTCGTTGTGTGCCCTAATTAGTCGGTTGCCGCGTCGGACGCCAGCCTCCCGGCTGCGTATCTGTCCTTCGACCAGCGGATGGCTGCGCCACAATGGGAGGCGCGGCGGTCGAAACGAGGCGGCGACCCCACAGGGGTTCTGGGGCGATAATCGGCTCACGGGCGGCGAAGCGGCGGGGGTAGTGCCCCGGCCCGGCTGGCCCAAAAATTTGCGAAGAGGCGGACAAAGTGCTGCGCGACGAAATCAATACCTCCCTCAAGGAGGCCATGAAGGCTCAGGACAAGCGGCGCCTCGGCACGCTGCGGCTCGTCAACGCCGCGATCAAGGATCGCGACATCGAGGCGCGCGGCCATGGCAAGGACCCGCTGTCGAATGACGAGGTGCTCGGCCTGCTGACCAAGATGATCAAGCAGCGCGAGGAATCCGCCAAGGTCTATGAGGAGGCCGGCCGCGTCGATCTCTCCACGCAGGAGCGCGAGGAAATCGCCGTCATCCAGTCCTTCCTGCCGCAGCAGATGAGCGAGGCCGAATCGCAGGCCGCCATCGCCGCGGTGATCGCCGAGATCGGCGCGCACGGGCTGAAGGACATGGGCCGCACCATGGCGGCGCTGAAGGAGCGCCACACCGGCGTGATGGACTTCGGCAAGGCCAGCGGCACGGTCAAGAGCCTGCTCACCGCGTGAGTGGACATGGCCGGGCGTCGGCCCGGCCATCCTGCCGTCTCCTACGCAGAGCCGGGTGGCACGCCCCGGTGGATAGCGGGGATTTCGGGCATATGGGGACTCGGCTCGCGGCCATTTAAGCGCCACCATATCCGCGTCAGAATGTCCCTGCGGCCTGGCTCTTGCCTGTGCGAGTCGGCTCGGCCGCGAAGAGAACCATTCCCGACATGCGCTTCCCGCCCTCGTTCCTCGACGAGATACGTGCCCGCCTTCCGGTGTCGGAGGTGGTGGGCAAGCGCGTGCAGTTGAAGAAGCAGGGGCGCGAATGGCGCGGCCTCTCGCCCTTCAATGCGGAGAAGACGCCGTCCTTCTACGTCAACGACCAGAAGGGCTTCTACCACTGCTTCTCCTCCGGCAAGCATGGCGACCAGTTCGATTTCCTCATGGAGGTCGAGGGGCTGCCGTTCCCGGAGGCGGTGGAGCGGCTCGCCTCCATGGCCGGCGTGCCGATGCCCGTGCAGTCGCGCGAGGAAGAGGTGCGCGAGAGCCGGCGCAAGTCGCTGCACGAGGTGATGGAGCTCGCCACCAAATATTTCGAGGCGACATTGCAGGGCAGGGGCGGCGCCAAGGGGCGCGGCTATCTCGCCGATCGCAGTCTCGGCCCGGCGACGCAGGCGCGTTTTCGGCTCGGCTATGCGCTGCCCGAGCGCTTCGCGCTGAAGGAAGCGCTGGGCGCGCGCGGCGTCAGCGTCGAGGACATGATCGAGACCGGGCTGCTCATCACCGCCGAGGATGTCGCGATCCCCTATGATCGCTTCCGCGACCGGGTGATGTTTCCCATCACCGATCTGCGCGGACGTGTCGTCGCCTTTGGCGGCCGCGCGCTGGAGAAGGAGGTCTCGGCCAAATACCTCAATTCGCCGGAGACCTCGCTCTTTCACAAGGGCTCGCTGCTCTATAACGGCTTCAACGCCCGCGCCGCCGCCCACAAGGGCGCGCCGGTGATCGCGGTGGAAGGCTATGTCGACGTCATCGCCTTGGTCGAGGCTGGTTTTGCGGGTGCGGTCGCCCCGCTCGGCACCGCGCTGACCGAGGATCAGCTCGGCCTGCTGTGGAAGATGGCGCCCGAGCCGCTCCTGCTGTTCGACGGCGACAAGGCCGGGCGGCGCGCCGCCTATCGCGCGCTCGACCTCGCTTTGCCGCATCTGAAGCCGGGCGTGAGCCTGTCCTTCGGCACGCTGCCCGACGGACAGGACCCGGACGATCTGGTGCGGGTCGGCGGCCGCGAGGCGGTAGATGCGGTGCTGGCGCAGGCCCGCCCGCTCGCCGATGTCCTTTGGGCCCGCGAGATGGAGAGCGCCAGTGTCGACACGCCCGAGCGCCGCGCGGCGCTGGAGGCGCGCATCGGCGAGATTATCCGCGTCATCGCCGACGAGACGGTGCGCAAGCATTACCGCAACGAATTGATGGAGCGCTTCCGCCGCCTGTTCGCACCCGTCGTGGTGCAGGGCGGCGTCTCGCGGCGCGAGGGCGGCGGCAATTTCTCCAACCGGTTCTCCGGGAGGGGCGGGCGCCGGCCGGCCGGTCCGCGCGAGATGATGTCCGGCACGGCGGGCGAGGGCATGCGCCGCTCGGCGCTGGTGCGCGGCGCGGCGGCGGAGATCCCGCGTAACGAGGCGCTGCTGCTGTTCGCGGCGATGAACCACCCGTTCCTGCTCGACCAGTTCGCCGAGGAACTATGCGACCTGCCGTTCCAGAATAAGGAAGCCGCGCAGTTGCGCCGGGCGCTGCTCGACGCCCATACCGCCGGGGCGGAAGACGCGCAGGCGATGGCTGGCTGGCTGGAGGCGGCGGGGTTCGCTCCCCTGGCCGCACGTCTCGCCCAGGTCGCGGTCGCGCGGCACGATTGGCCGGTGTTCGCCGATGCCGGCCGCGCCGACGTCGAACTTTGGTGGCATCAGCGCATGGTCTTGCACCGGCGCAGCCGTGCCCTATCTAAGGACTTGAAGGAAGCGGAGAAACGCCTCGCGGAGGAGCCCACCGAGATGAATTGGGCACGCTTTCTCGACATACAAAGACAGCTGGCGGCACTTGACGGAACCGAAGCTTTGGTAGAGGGGTTCGGCGCCGCGTCGGGTCGCCCGGGGCGGTCGATGTAGGAAGTCCCACGGGTCGCCGCCCGCGTGCGTTGCAAGCGCCGTGGTGCGAGTGGCCTTCTTTGCGTCTCGTCCGCCCTCGGCGGAAGGGTCGGGGTTGAAGATCGATGGGCAGAGTCGGTCCGTCCGATGATGTCACTCGCCGGGCGGTGTGGCCGCACGGCGCTTGAGGAGCACACGCATGGCGAAGCAGGCAGCGGACGCGACGGAAGCCCCCGAGAAGGATGGCGACACCCCGGATAGCCCGTTGCTGGACCTTTCGGATGCCGCCGTCCGGAAGATGATCAAGCTCGCCAAGAAGCGCGGCTATGTCACCTATGACGAACTGAACGAGGTTCTGCCCTCCGAGCAGAACACCTCCGACCAGATCGAGGACATCTACGCGATGCTCAACGAGATGGGCATCAATGTCGTCGAGGCGGAAGAGGCCGAGGCGGAAGCCGAGGGCGAGGAGCCGGCCGAGGCGGCCGACGACGAGGAAGAGTCCGGCGGCGAGGTTGCTGAATCGGCGCCGCGCGCGGTCATCCGTTCCGAGACCAAGTCCGAGCCGGGCGAGCGCACGGACGACCCCGTGCGCATGTACCTGCGCGAAATGGGCTCGGTGGAACTGCTCTCCCGCGAGGGCGAAATCGCCATCGCCAAGCGCATCGAGGCTGGTCGCGAGGCGATGATCGCCGGCCTGTGCGAAAGCCCGCTGACCTTCCAGGCCATCATCATCTGGCGCGACGAGCTGGTGGAGGGCAAGGTCCTCCTGCGCGACATCATCGACCTCGAGGCGACCTATGCCGGTCCCGAGGCGAAGAACGGCCCGATCGTCGAGGGCGGCTCGCTGGCGCCGGAAGGCGAGGAAGAGCGCGAGCCGACGTTGGGCGAGACCATCGCTTCCGACGATGACGACGACATGGAGAACTCGCTCTCCCTCGCCGCCATGGAAGCCGAGATCAAGCCGAAGGTGCTGGAGACCTTCGACGGCATTGCGGACAACTACAAGAAGCTGCGCCGCCTGCAGGACCAGAACGTCGAGTCCAAGCTCAAGAACGAGAGCCTCTCGCCGTCGCAGGACCGCAAGTACAAGAAGCTCAAGGATGACCTGATCCTCGACGTGAAGTCCCTGTCGCTCAACCAGGCGCGCATCGACAACCTCGTCGAGCAGCTCTACGACATCAACAAGCGTCTGGTGTCGCTGGAAGGCCGGCTGATGCGCCTCGCCGAGAGCTTCGGCGTGACCCGTGAGGACTTCCTCAAGCAGTATCAGGGCTCCGAGCTCGATCCCAAGTGGATCAGCCGGGTGAAGAACCTGACCTCGCGCGGCTGGAAGGGCTTCGTCGGCCAGGAACTCGACGGCATCCGCGATCTGCGCTCGGAAATCCACGCCCTCGCCACCGAGACCGGGCTGGAGATCCAGGAATTCCGCAAGATCGTGCAGATGGTGCAGAAGGGCGAGAAGGAAGCCCGCCAGGCGAAGAAGGAAATGGTCGAAGCGAATCTGCGCCTCGTCATCTCCATCGCCAAGAAGTACACGAACCGCGGCCTGCAGTTCCTCGACCTCATCCAGGAAGGCAATATCGGCCTGATGAAGGCGGTCGACAAGTTCGAGTACCGGCGCGGCTACAAGTTCTCGACCTATGCGACGTGGTGGATCCGTCAGGCCATCACCCGTTCGATCGCCGATCAGGCCCGCACCATCCGCATCCCGGTGCACATGATCGAGACGATCAACAAGATCGTGCGCACCTCGCGCCAGATGCTGCACGAGATCGGCCGCGAGCCGACCCCGGAGGAGCTGGCCGAGAAGCTCGGCATGCCGCTGGAGAAGGTCCGCAAGGTCCTGAAGATCGCCAAGGAGCCGATCTCGCTCGAAACCCCGATCGGCGACGAGGAAGACAGCCACCTCGGCGACTTCATCGAGGACAAGAACGCGATCCTGCCGATTGATGCGGCGATCCAGAGCAATCTGCGCGAGACCACGACGCGCGTGCTGGCGTCGCTCACGCCGCGCGAGGAACGCGTGCTGCGCATGCGCTTCGGCATCGGCATGAACACCGACCACACGCTGGAGGAAGTCGGCCAGCAGTTCTCGGTGACGCGCGAGCGTATCCGCCAGATCGAGGCGAAGGCGCTGCGCAAGCTCAAGCACCCCTCGCGCAGCCGCAAGCTGCGGTCCTTCCTCGACAATTGAGGAACACACCGGTTCGGACGGAAAAGGCGGCCGCGAGGCCGCCTTTTCTTTTGCGCGCAGGTCACCGCTAACGCGTCGGTGTTTCCACCAGCAGGCCGACGATGCGCCGCACCAGCGGCAGCACCAGCAGCAGCGTGGGGAAGGCGACGAGCCAGGACAGCCCCCAGGCCGTCGGCCAGGTGGAGAGGAAGTCCGGGCCGGGCCCGAGGCTGCGCAGCGTCGCGATGGCCGAGACCACGAAGGTCATCAGCACCGAGAGCACGAACGGCATGAGAATGCCGGCATAGCGGGCCGGCAGCCTGAAGGATGAAGAACGGGTCGATGAGGGAGAAGGCATTGGCCATCCTCGTTCGGATGGTCCCGGCAGTCCGGATGGCAAGAGCATCCGCCGGCCGGAACCGGGTTGGATGCGTTGCCTGACGTCGGACGCTTACGGCCGGCGCGCATGCGCGTCGACGCCAAACTCATAGCCGAAGCACTGTTGCCGCGCCAGCGGCGTTTCGTCCTTTCCGGGTGGTTGCTCCGCCGGGCGCGCTTTAGCGTCGCGTCATTCCCCGTGGAGGATGGCCGGCCATGTCGCTTGAGTTCCTGCTCGTCACTTTGCTCGTCGTCGCTTCACCGGGTACGGGGGCGCTCTACACGCTGGCGGCCGGGCTGGGGCAGGGGGCGCGGGCGAGCGTGCTCGCGGCCTTCGCCTGCACGCTGGGCATCGTGCCGCATCTGGTTGCCGCGCTGTGCGGCCTCGCGGCGCTACTGCATGCGAGCGCGCTGGCCTATGAGACGGTGAAATATGCCGGCGTCGCCTATCTGCTGTTCATGGCGTGGCAGACGCTGAAGGCGGACGGCCCGCTGCGGGTCGCTGCGGCGGGCAGCCGGCGGGCGCCGTTGCGGGTGATCGGCGACGGCGTTCTGCTCAACCTGCTGAACCCGAAGCTGTCGGTGTTCTTCGTGGCCTTCCTGCCGCAGTTCATCGCAGTGAACGAGGCCCATCCACTCCAGCGCATGCTGGAACTGTCCGGCGTGTTCATGGCGATGACCTTCGTGGTCTTCGCCCTCTATGGCCTGTTCGCCGCCGCGGCGCGCGACCGGCTGATCGAGCGCCCGGCGGCGATGGCATGGCTGCGGCGCAGCTTCGCGGCCGCCTTCGTGGCCCTTGGTGCCAAGCTCGCCCTGAGCGAGCGGTAAGGCTGCCGTCCGCTCACTCGCCCGGAATCGGATGGTTCTTGCGCCGCACGGCGCGCGTCGACATCTCTACATAGGCGATGGTGAAGGCGAAGCCGCTGAAGGCGATCACGGTCGCCGTGAGGAAGATAACGGTTTCGATGGGCATGGCGTCCTCCCTTGTTTCCCAGGGGAAGGCTACGCCGTGGTGCGTTCCGCGCCTTGCGGTAGGTCAAATACCCGCCATGCGCGTCGTCGCCACGGGCTCCCAGTGGCGGCGTTCAGGCGCCGTCGGAGCGGCCATCCTGCTCGGTCGGGAAGCTCCCGTCCTCGCTCGCCTCGCGGGCCGGTGCGGCCGGGCGGGGGGCGGACCTGCGCGCCGGTGCCGGGGCGGCGGGCGCGTCGTCATCGGGCGCGGGCACCGTTCCGGTGGCGGGAGAGGCGGCTGAAGGCTCGTCGACGAGCCCGGCATGTGCCGGGACCACGGGCTTGCCGGTGGCGCCGAAGCACAGGAACCACACCACGAACAGCAGCAGGAAAGTGTGCGAGGCGGCGGTGAAGAAGAACAGCGCCCCCGGCCCGTAGTGTTGCATGCCGAAGGAGGCCAGGGCGGGACCGACCACCGAGCCGATGCCGTAGAGCAGCAGCAGCCCCGCGGCGGTCTCCACCGCGTCGGCCGCGGCCGTGCGGTCATAGGCGTGGGCGGCGGCGAGCGAATAGGCCGGCAGCGACAGTGCGCCATAGGCGAGACCCAGCACGCACAGGCCGAGCAGCCCGAACTCGAACATGCCGAGGGCAAGGCCCGCCATCATCGCGCCGACCATCAGGGCGCCGAGGATGCGCCGCCGGTCCATGCGGTCCGACAGGAAGCCGACCGGCCATTGCGCCAGCGCGCCGGCGACGACGATGGCGCTCATGAAGGTCGCCGCGCCGTCGGCGGTCAACCCACGGCCGATGCTGAAGATGGGGCCAAGGCTCCACAGCGAACCGTTCGCCAGTCCGATCACGAAACAGCCCACCATGGCGACGGGGGCGGCGCGGAACAGGCGGAACACGCGGATGCGCGCGGTCTCGATCGGCGCCGGCTGGCCGCTGCTGGACACCACCACCGGCAGCGTCGCCAGCGAGAACAGGATGGCTCCCAGCGCGAACAGCTCGAAGCTGCGCACCGGGTAGAGCGTGATCATCATCTGGCCGGCGGTGAGCGCGGCGTAGTCGACGATGATGTAGGCGCTCATGACGAAGCCGCGCGTCTGGTTGGTGGCGCGGTCGTTGAGCCAGCTTTCGATCACCAGATAGAGGCCGGCGAAGCAGAAGCCGGTGATGGCGCGCAGCCCGAACCAGACATAGGGGTCGATGAACACCGGATGCGCCAGCATCGTCGCCACCACGCCCGAGGTCAGTGCGGCGAAGGCACGGATGTGGCCGGAGCGGCGCACGAGGTGCGGAACGGCAAGACAGCCGATGACGAAGCCGAGATAGTAGCTCGACCCCAATATGCCGAGGCTGATGGCGCTGAAGCCCTCGAATGCCCCGCGCAGCGGCAGCAGGGTGTTCTGCAGGCCGCTGCCGGTAACGAGGAAGAACACGCCGAGCAGCAGCGCGGCGACAGGGCCAAGAGTCTGGGCCATTATGGAACCAGCTGTGAACGGGTGATTGCGAAGGCGCGATTCGAGCACCTTCTCGAATCATACCGTTCCGGTAGCTGTGTTCTAAGGCGATGTCGAGACGGCGAAAGGCGAGACGGGTAAAGGCATGGTTGATCAGCCGGTGAAACTGAAATCGCGTCTGCTGAGCGCTGAAATCGCCCCGCTGGGCGCGGAACTCGTCCGCCTCGCCGACGGGGAAGGGCGCGACCTGCTGTGGAACGGCGACCCCGCCTTCTGGACTGGCCGGGCGCCGCTGCTGTTTCCCATCGTCGGGCGCCTGCCGGGCGACCAGCTGGTGCACGAGGGCGTGGCCTATCCCATGTCCCAGCATGGCTTTGCGCGCCGGCGCACGTTCATCGTCGAGGAGGCGACCAGTTCCTCCGTGCGCTTCGCGCTGCACGCGGATGAGGAGACGCGCAAGCAGTATCCGTTCGATTTTGCGCTCACCGTGACCTACACGTTGATCGAGGCGACGTTGACCATCGAGGCGGTGGTAAGCAATCCCGGCACTGAGCCGCTGCCGGCGAGCTTCGGCTTTCACCCCGCCTTTCGCTGGCCGCTGCCCTATGGCGGCACGAGGGTCGAGCATCGGATCGTGTTCGAGAAGGCCGAGGTCGAGCCGGTGCATCGCCCGGTCGGCGGGCTGCTGTCGGCGGCGAGCGAGCCGAACCCGGCGGTCGATGCCGTCTTCGCGCCGGACGATGCGATGTTCGAGCGCGACGCGCTGATCTTCCTCAATCCGCGCTCGCGCCACATCCGCTTCGGCGTGCCGGGCCAGCCGGGGCTGGAGATCGCGTTTCCCGGTATGGGGCAGCTCGGCATCTGGTCGAAGCCGGGCGCGCCGTTCCTCTGCATCGAGCCGTGGTCAGGCTATGCCTCGCCGGAGGATGCGCCGGCCGAATTCACCGGGAAGCCGGGCCTGTCCTTCGTTGCGCCGGGCCAGAGCCGGAGCTTCGGCATGGCGGTGCGCTGGCTCACCGATTCCGGCGACGATATCGGCGCCTGAGCGTGCTGCGGGAGAGCTTCACGCCTTGGGCTGAGCCAGGGACTGCGGCGCGGCTGGCGGGCCGCGCCACTGGCTGTCCGAGGCGACGATCCTGTTACGGCCGGAACGCTTGGCCTCATAGAGGGCCGCATCGGCTTCGCTGAGCAGCTGCTCTATGTCGATGTCGTTTCCGGGCTGCGAGGCGATGCCGACGCTGAGCGTCAAGGCGCCGCGCGTCGGATGCTGCAGGCCCGCTGCCTGCACTGTTTCGAGGATGCGTTCGGCGATGCCCACCGCGTCCGAGGCGCCGATGCCGCTGACGATGAAGGCGAATTCCTCGCCGCCATAGCGTACGGCCACGTCGTCCGGCCGCAGCGGCACGCTGGCGAAGATGGCACCGATCCGCCGCAGCACCTCGTCGCCGCTGCGGTGTCCGGCTAGGTCGTTGAGTTCCTTGAACTGGTCGATGTCGGCCATCATCAGCGTCAGCGGCGTGCCCATGCGCTGGCAGCGCAGCCGTGCGCGCTCGATCTCCTCGTCGAAGCAGCGGCGGTTGCCGAGGCCGGTCAGCGCATCGATGCGGGTGAGGCGGGTCAGGTCGAAATTGAGACTGCGTAGTTCGATCTCGTCGACCGCGATCGCCGCGAGCTTCTGCAGCACCCTTATATCGAAGCCCTCGGGAACGCCGGGCTCGTGGCGCATGATGCACAGCGAGCCGATGACGAGGCCGGGCGGCACGATGAGCGGCACGCCGGCATAGAAGCGCAGCGAGAGCTGCGGCAAGGCCGGGTGCCCCTCGAAGCGCTCGTCCGTGCGCAGGTCGCTGACGACCAGCGGCTCGCCGCTCGCCACGATGAGCTGGCAAATCGAACTGCGCCGCTCGATTGAAACGCCGATCGCGCTCGACGTGACGGATTTGAGCCATTGGGTGTCGGCGTTGATGAAGCCGATGAAGGCGAGATCCGCCCCATAGAAGCGCTGCGCCAGCCAGCTCAGCCGGTCGAAGCGCTCCTCGCGCGGGGTGTCGAGGATGTTGCACGCGACGAGCGCCGCCACGCGCTCCGTCTCGTTGGCAGGAGGATCGGGAATACGCCACATCTCGGTTCTCCACGCTCCGGTCGACGCGTCGCAGATGCCTAACCGTCAGAGCCTAGATTCAACCGCTTCGCCGAAATCTTCAACCGAATGTGAGAGATCAGCGATGAAGCGTTCGCACCAACGGTGAATCGTGTTGGTCTCCACCCGATCCATGTTTGTACGCCAACGCTCGCGCCGCTCTTCGATGGGCATGGTCAGCGCGGTGTTGAACGCATCCGCCATGCCCTCGGCGTCATAGGGATTGACCATCAGCGCGCCGGTCAGCTCGTCGGCGGCTCCCGCGAAGCGCGAGAGGATGAGCACGCCGGGATCGCGGGGGTCCTGCGCGGCGACATATTCCTTGGCGACGAGATTCATCCCGTCGCGCAGCGGCGTCACCACCCCGAGCCGCGCCATGCGGTAGATCGCCGCCAGCGTCGCGCGCGGGAAGGGCCGGTTGAGGTAGCGCAGCGGCACCCAGTCGAACTCGGCATATTCGCCGTTGATCGCCCCGCCCAGTTCCTCCAGTTCGCGTCGCAGCGCCCGATACTCGGCGACCTCGCCGCGCGAGAGCGGGGCGATCTGCATCAGCGTTACCTGCGACCGGTGCTCGGGATAGTGCTTCAGCAATTCGCCGAAGGCGGCGAACTTGTTCGGCAGGCCCTTGGAATAGTCGAGCCGGTCAACGCCGACCGCCAGCGTGCGTCCGGCGAGGCTGGAGGCGAGCCTTGCCTCCTCCTCGCTGCCGACAGAGGCCGCCGCGTCCTGCACGAAGGCCTCGGCATCGATGCCGATCGGGAAGGCGGCGACACGGAAGCGCCGCTCGCGCAGGCCCACCACCCCGGCGGGCGCGATCCAGCCGCGCGCCTCGGACGAGATGTAGGTCAGCAGCGCGCGCACATCGTGCTCTGTCTGTAGCCCGACCAGGTCGTAATGCGAGAGGTCGTTCACCAGCGCGGCGTGCGAGGGCAGGCTGAGGAACACCTCGGGCGTCGGCCACGGAATATGGTGGAAATAGCCGACCCGCCCCATGAAGCCGAGCTTGCGCAGTTCCGCCGCCAGCGGAATGAAATGGTAGTCATGCACCCAGACGATGTCGTCCGGTTTCAGGAGCGGCAGCAGCGAGCGGGCGAAATGCTCGTTGACGCGCCGGTAGCCCTCCCAGTCGGAGCGGCGGAACGAGAGTGAACCGAGCCGGTAATGGCAGAGCGGCCACAGCGTGCCGTTGGCGTAGCCGGCGTAATGCGCGCGCTGGTCGTCGGGATCGAGGTCCTGCAGCGCGTAGGTCACGCGGCCGGAACGGAAGATCTTCGGCTTGGCGGCGGCGCCGACCTGGGTCTCCCCGCTCCAGCCGAACCAAAGCCCGCCGCGCTGGCTGAGCGCCTCGCGCAGGGCCACGGCGAGACCGCCGGCCTTGGCGGCGCGCTCCCGAGGGGACGCCACCCGGTTGGATACAATTACGAGCCTCGCCAGAACGCTTCCTCCCATGTCTTCGACAGACGCATGGCCGTGTCGATCAGGCCGACCATCGAGTAGGTCTGTGGAATGTTGCCCCACAGTTCGAGTGTCTGGTTGTCGATGTCCTCCGACAGCAGGCCGGCCTCGTTGCGCCGGTCGAGCAGGCTGGTGAACATCTCGCGCGCTTCGTCGCGCCGTCCGATCAGGTCGAGCGCGCCCGCGTACCAGAACGAGCAGATGGTGAAGGAGGTTTCCGGCAGGCCGAAATCATCCTCGCCGGCGTAGCGCATGAGATAGCCGTTGCGCTTCAGCTCGCGGCCGATGGCGTCGACGGTGGCGACATAGCGCGGGTCGTCGGGCCGCACGAAGCCGAGCTCGGCCAACAGCAGCAGGCTGGCATCGAGCTGCCCGTCCACATCCGCGTCGACGAAGCTGCCCAGCTTCTCGCTCCAGGCGAAGGTGAGGATGCGGGCACGGATCTCGTTGCGGCGGTCGAGCCAGAACTGCACGCGGTCGGGTAGTTGCAGCACGCGGGCAATGCGGGCGAGCCGGTCGCAGGCGGCCCAGCTCATCACCGCCGAGAAGGTGTGGACGCGCTTCTTGCCGCGTAGCTCCCACAGCCCGGCATCGGGCTCGAACGCATAGTCGAACGCCTTCGCGCCGACGCCCTCCAGCAGGTTGAACAGCGCCGTATCGCCGCGATTGGGCAGCCTGGCGTCAAAGAACATCTGCGCCGCGGCGAGGATGACGTGGCCATAGCCGTCATTCTGCACCTGCTCGGCGGCCTGGTTGCCCACGCGCACCGGTCCCATGCCGGAAAAGCCGGCCAGCGCGGGGGCGAAGCGCTCCTCCAATGGCGTGCCGGGCACGATGGAATAGACCGGCGCCAGCCGCCCGGAGGGGTCCGAGGCGATCACCGTGGTGAGGTAGCGGATATAGTCTTCCATCGTGCGGGTGGCGCCGAGCAGGTTCAGCGCGCGCACGGTGAAATAGCTGTCGCGCAGCCAGCAGTGCCGATAGTCCCAGTTGCGGATGGAGTGCGGCGCCTCGGGGATCGAGGTGGTGAGCGCGGCGACGATGCCGCCGGTCTCCTCATAGGCGCACAGCTTCAGCGAGATGGCGGCGCGGATCACCTCGTTCTGCCATTCGAAGGGAATGGAGAGGTAGCGCACCCATTCCCACCAGTAGTCGCGCGTCTTCTCCTCAAAGCCGCGCGCGGTATCGGCGAGGCTGGAGGCGAAGGGCTCGTCCGGACCGAGCACGATTGTCGCCGCCTTGCCGAGCACGAAGGGGCGCTCCTCGCTGACATAGACGATGGGCAGATCGGTGGTGGCGCGCAGGGTGAAGTCGTCGCCGGCGAAGCGCATGTGGTTGGACCCGCGCACCGGGCTGGGGCGCTGCTCGCCCCATTTGAAATGGGGGCGCAGGCGGATGGTGACGCGGCAGGTGCCACTGAGCGGCTCGATCCGCCGCACCAGCATGGCGGGGCGGTAGATGCGGTCATAGAGCTTGAAGCGCGGCGCGAAGTCGGTGATGCGCAGCTTCGCGCCGGCCTCGTTCTCGAGAATGGTCTCGATGATGGCGGTGTTGATCTGGTAGCGCCGCGTCGCCTTCACCTCGCCGTCGAGCACGACGTCGAAGAAGCCGGATTCCGGCTCGGTCCCGCCGAGCAGCGAGGAGAAGATCGGGTCGCCGTCGATGCGCGGCCAGCAGCACCAGCTGATGCGGCCCCTCGGGTCGATCAGCGCGGCGATGGTCGAATTGCCGATGGCGGCGAGATTGAGATTGGCGCTCACGAGCCGACGCGCTCCAAAAGCTCGGGGATGCCGGCGAGCCAATGGCGCACCTCTTCCGGCGTGTCGAGGCGGAAATCCGCCTGCTGGGTGGCGCGCGGGCCGACGGCGACGGCAAGCCCGCCAGCGGCCCGCGCGGCGCGGAAGCCGTCCTCGTCGGTGACGTCGTCGCCGAGGAAGACCGGCTTGCGGCCGGTGAACAGCGCGGTGTTCATGAACTGGGCCACCGCCGTGCCCTTGTCGTGCCCGCCCTGCCGGACCTCGATGACGAAGCGGCCCTTGAGGAATTCGACGCTGCCGTCGAGGCCGCTGCCGAGTTCGATCACCTTGGCCATGATGGCCTCGCCGGACGACGCCACCGCGCGGAAATGCACGGCGAGCGAGAGCGGCTTGTGCTCGATGAACACGCCCGGCCAGGCGGCCAGCTCGCGCTCCAGCGCCTCTTCCAGAGGCCGGCGCCATGTCGGCGTCGGTATCGGCACGGAAGGCGCGTCGGGCGCGAGCCGGATCTCGGCGCCGTGCTGACCGGAAGCGGGGAGCCGCGCCGGTGCGAAGCGCTTGTCCATCCAGTCGATCGTCCGCCCGGAAACCAGTGCGACCGCGCCGTCCAGGGCGAACTGGAGGCGCGTCAGCACGTCGGGGAGATGGTCCGGAATGGAGACGCCTTCGGGATGGTCGGCATGCTCGATCAGGGTGCCGTCAATATCGAGAAAGAGCGCCCAGTCGGCTCGCGGCAGAGGTTGCAGGCGGTCACCTGCTGCGGTCCTTGCTGTCACCATGCCGATCTTTGATGCCTTTGCGTGTAGCTTTGAGGTATCTAAGTAGGGATATGTCTCCCATGCCCTCGACAACGCCTATCTCGAGATGGCGTTCCAATACCCCCGACAAGAAATCTCTGACGGCGCCCGAACAGTCCCGGCCGGCCGGTCGCTACGGCGTGGGAAGCGCCTCGGCGTGGAGCCGGATGCCGTCGCGGCCTTCCGACTTCACCGCGTAGAGGGCCTGATCCGCACCGTGCACCAGGGCGGTGCGGACGGTCTCGACATCGGCATCGGGCACCACCCCGTTCAGGCTCGCCACGCCGATGCTGATGGTCACCCGGCCGAGATGGCTGGTCGCGTCGGCGATAGCGCGCGCGGCGACCGCGCTTCGGAGATGGTCGGCGACCTGCAGCGCCGCCGCCGCATCGGTGGTCGGCAGCACCACGAGGAATTCCTCGCCGCCATAGCGGGCGATCAAGTCGCCCGGCCGGTGCAGCGCTTCCTCCATCGCCTGGGCCACCGAGCGCAGGGCGATGTCGCCCGCGAGATGGCCGTAGTGGTCATTGTACTTCTTGAAGTAGTCGATATCGACCATCAGCACTGAAAGCGGCGTGCCATCCCGCCGGCTGCGGGCGATCTCGCGCGGTAGCAGTTCCTCCAGCGCACGCCGGTTCCACAGCCCGGTGACCGGGTCGATGCGCGCGGCCTCCTCCAACTGGCGGTTGACGGCGCTGAGCTGTTCGTTGGCAAGTTCGAGCCGCTGTTCGAGCGTCTTCTGCTCGGTGATGTCGGTCAGTACGATGCACAGGGCGAAGACCCGCTGCCGGCTCGGCTCGGTGAGGGGGCGTATCGCCACGATGAAGGTTCGCCCGCCGAAGCCGAACTCCTTGTTCGGCACGCAGCCGCCCGCATCGACGGTCGCGAAGTCACGCACCACTTGTTGATAGAGGGCTTCGCCGCACAGGTCGCGGAAGTGCCGACCGACCACGCCGCCCTCCGGCTCCCCGAGCAGGCGCGCATATTCGCGGTTGGCCGCGATGAATAGGCCGGTGCGTCCTATGAGGCAGGTCGCGACCGGGAAGTTCAGATAGACGTGGCGGATGATGTCCGCCGAAATATACGAGAGCATGCGACCGAGCCAATCGACAAGAGTGGGCGCCTGCCGGTATGCAACTGATCCGGAACTCCCGTTCTGACATACCACAATACGTAACCGCCCGAACGGCGCGGGCATAGTCTGGGCATCGCGATGCCCGATTGGCCCCGTCGCGCAGCGCGAGACCTTGCCGCTCGCGGGCGCGCGGTTTACATAGCGCCCGACCCATTCTCATCGGCTTCGAGGGCGTAGCGCGGCGGCGCCGCGCCGCGCGCCCACTACGCGCCGCAGGCGCAGGATCTGGCACATGGCTTCGTATCAGTACGTCTATCACATGCACGGCATGTCCAAGGCCTATCCGGGTGGCAAGAAGGTGCTCGACAACGTGCACCTCTCCTTCTACCCGACGGCCAAGATCGGCATCCTCGGCCCCAACGGCTCGGGCAAGTCGACGCTGCTCAAGATCATGGCCGGCATCGACAAGGATTTCTCCGGCGAGGCCTGGGTCGCGGAAGGTGCGCGCGTCGGCTACCTGCCGCAGGAGCCGCTGCTCGATCCGACCCTGTCGGTGCGCGAGAACGTCATGCTCGGCGTCGCCAAGCAGAAGGGCATTCTCGACCGCTACAACGAACTCGCCATGAACTACTCGGACGAGACCGCGGACGAGATGACGGCCCTGCAGGACCAGATCGAGGCGCAGGGCCTGTGGGATCTCGACAGCAAGGTCGACCAGGCAATGGACGCGCTCGGTTGCCCCGAAGAGGGCTCCGACGTCGCCAGCCTCTCGGGCGGTGAGCGCCGCCGCGTCGCGATGTGCCAGCTCCTGCTCTCGCAGCCGGAACTGCTGCTGCTCGACGAACCGACCAACCATCTCGACGCCGAGACCACCAACTGGCTGGAAGGCCATCTGCGCAACTATCCGGGCGCGATCCTCATCGTCACCCATGACCGCTACTTCCTCGACAATGTGACCGGCTGGATTCTCGAACTCGATCGCGGTCGCGGCATCCCCTATGAGGGCAACTATTCCTCGTGGCTGTCGCAGAAGGCCAAGCGCATGGCGCAGGAAAACCGCGAGGACGAGGCCCGCCAGCGCGCGATCGCCTCCGAGGCGGAGTGGATGGGGGCCTCCCCGAAGGCCCGTCAGGCCAAGAACAAGGCCCGTATCCAGCGCTATGACGAGCTGGTGAAGAAGGCGTCGGAGAAGGCGCCCACCACCGCCCAAATCGTCATTCCGGTGTCGGAGCGACTCGGCAATAACGTCATCGAATTCAACGGCCTTACCAAGTCGTTCGGCGACAAGCTGCTGATCGACGATCTCTCCTTCAAGCTGCCGCCGGGCGGCATTGTCGGCGTCATCGGCCCGAATGGTGCGGGCAAGACCACGCTGTTCCGCATGATCAACGGGCTGGAAAAGCCGGATGCCGGCGAGATCAAGATCGGCGACAGCGTGCAGCTCGGCTATGTCGACCAGAACCGCGATGCGCTGGACGACAAGAAGACCGTCTGGGAGGAAATCTCCGGCGGCAACGAAATCCTCTATCTCGGCAAGCGCGAGATCAATTCGCGCGCCTATTGCGGTGCCTTCAACTTCAAGGGCGGCGACCAGCAGAAGAAGGTCGGCATGCTCTCGGGTGGTGAGCGCAATCGTGTGCACCTCGCCCGCATTCTCCAGCAGGGCGCCAACGTGCTGCTGCTCGACGAGCCGACCAACGACCTTGACGTCGAGACGCTGCGCGCCCTGGAAGAGGCGCTGGAAGACTTCGCTGGCTGCGCGGTCATTATCTCGCATGACCGCTTCTTTCTCGACCGCATCGCCACCCACATGCTCGCCTTTGAGGGCGATGGCCATGTCGAGTGGTTCGAGGGCAACTTCCACGACTATGAGGAAGACAAGAAGCGCCGCCTCGGCGTCGACGAGATCATCCCGCACCGGATGAAGCACAAGAAGCTGATGCGCTGACGTGAAGGGCGGGGCGGCAGGTTCGCCGCTCCGCGCTGTCGCGGCCCTGGCCTGCCTCAGGTCGTGTAGCTCAGGGCCGCGTAATAGCGGTTGCCGTAGTCGGCGATCAGCTGAGCCTTGTCGAGGCCGTTTATGATGCGGCGGGCATTGACCCAGTCGCCCCTGGTTCCCGCGAAGTGGTCGCCCAGCTTGCGGCCGGTGAACCAGCCGTCGATCATGCCGGCGAACAGGATCCGCGTCGCGATGGCCGGATCCAGCGCCAGATCGGGATTGTCGACTAACCGAGTGCCGAGGCCCAGCTTCTGGCCGGCGGTACGATAGTTCAGCTTCCAGGTCAGCTGCACGAAGCCGCGTCCGTGGTATTTAACGCCGTCGCCCGGGGTGGTGTTTTCCATCTTTTTGGCCAGGATCGGCCGCTCGCCCGTGATGTCATAGAGGCGGCGAAACCGTTCATCCGATCCGTATTCGTTGATCGGTCTCATCTGCCGATCGGTCTCGTGATGGGTCGTCGCCAGCATATAGGCCAACCAGCGATCGTCTTTGCTGGCGTGGTTTATGTCCCATTCGTCCAGCATGGCGGACAGGCCGCTCCGCTGCGAGGGCTTCAGCGCACCGCCGAAGAGGTGAAGGCCGACCTGATAAAAGAAGAAGTCGCGATTGAGCGGCATTTCAACCTCCGATTGCGATAAGATCGCGACCATATCTTACGATGTGGATATTGGAAGCTGCATTATGCAATCTATGGGTGTATTTCTGGCGCCGCCACCGGTGCGGCACGCGGATCTCCGTGGGCGGTGACGACAGGGCGTGATGGGTTGGCAGCGGCGCGTGCCTGCGGCATGTTGCCAGCCCCAGGCGGCAATCCGGTCATCCCATGCGCACCACTTCCGAGGACTGGAGCCCGAAGCTCTATTTGACGTTCGAGGACGAGCGCACCCGTCCGCCGCGCGATCTGCTCGCGCAGGTGCCGCTGGCGCAGGCGCGCCGCGTGGTCGATGTCGGCTGCGGGCCGGGCAACTCGACCGAATTGCTGGCGCGGCGCTGGCCGGACGCCGAGGTGATCGGCATCGATTCCTCGCCCAGCATGGTGACGCAGGCGACCGAGCGGCTGCCTGCCGCCCGCTTCGAGGTGGCGGATGTGGCGAAATGGGCGCCGCCGGCCGGCACCGACCTCATCTTCGGCAATGCCGTGTTCCAGTGGGTGCCGGACCATCCCGCCGTGCTGGTCCGCCTGCTCAAGGCGCTGCCGGAGGGCGGCGTGCTGGCGGTGCAGATGCCCGACAATGTCGAGGAGCCCTCGCACCGGCTGATGGCGGAGACCGCCGCCAGCGGCCCATGGGCGGCCAAGCTCGCCGGCGCGGCGCGCGATGTGCTGCCTTCGGTCGGTGCCTATTACGACCTGCTCAGGCCGCACGCCCGGCATGTCGACATCTGGCACAGCGACTATAACCACCCGCTGGCGGGGGCGCCGGCCATCGTCGACTGGTTCAGGTCGACCGCGCTGCGGCCCTATCTGGCGCCGCTGGACGAGGCCGAGCGCGCCGCCTTCATCACCGACTACACTGCCCGCATCGCGCAGGCCTATCCCGCGCGCGTGGACGGCAAGGTGCTGCTGCGCTTCCCGCGCCTGTTCATCCTCGCGGTGCGGTGAGGGGCGTTTCAGGCGCCCCAGAAACTCTTCATCTCGTCGGCATCCGCGAGACCGCGCTCATTGCCGTTCTTCAGGCATGGGCCGATCCATTTCGGGTCCATGATGCTGTCGATACGGGTGGCGCCGGGCATCAGCCCCACTACCTTGAGGATGACCTGCGTGCCCTGCGCCTTGAGGTCGGCGACCTCCTGCTGCAGCGTGTTGGGCAGGCTGGAGGTGCGCAGCCCCACCTTGGAGGCGTCCGCGCCACCATCGGTCAGCGAGATGATCAGCGCCTTCTTCACGCCGGCCACCACGTCGGAATGCGTGCTGGTCTGGCAGATGCCGCCATCCATGCACAGGCGGTTTCCGAGCCAGGTTGGGCCCATCGAGCCCGGCAGCGAGGAACTCGCTGCGCAGGCGTGGTTCACCTCGATGCCATCGTCGGCGGACACCACGATGCGTTCGCCCGTGTAGCAGTCGTTCGCGGTGGTGTGCAGCTTGGGCGAGGGCCATTTCTCCTCGCCGATGACCCGCTTCACCGCGTTGAAATAGTCGCTGGGTCCGTCGCTGTTGCGGGCCGCCATGGCGGCGCGGCCGATCGCCTGGATGGTGGCGGGATCGGCGGAAACGGCGGTGTCGGCGATCCCTCGCGCGCGCAACTGGCTGGGATTGGGCGCCATGGTCGGCACGATCATGGTGAAGATCTTGGGGAACTCGACGAAGAAGTCGAGCTCGGCACCGAAGCGCCACAGATGGCCGCCGGTCAGCAGCGCGCCGATCAGCGAGCCGGCGGACGTTCCGACCACGATGTCGGCGGTGGACATGTCGACGCCCTTGGACTTCAGCGCGTGGAAATAGCCCGCCATCCACGAGGCGAGGTAGATGCCGCCGCCGCCGAGAACCAGGCCGCGCTCTTTCCCCGCGCCGAGCTGCGGCTGGTAGGGGATCGGGTGGGCGAGGCCGTCATCCCATCCCTCCGTGCTCGTTGGAGCAACTGCGGGTGCCGCTTGCTGGGCCAGGGAAACGCCGGTGGAGGCGGCAAGGACGGCCGTGGTGCCGGCGGCGAGCAGGTCGCGACGTCTGAGCATGTGGGGAGGTCTCACGCTGGTGATGGCGCCATGGTTTCACACCCGGCGATAGCTGGGAAGCGGCTCGGCCTGTTCTCGGAGAGGTTCTCATCGTCCGCCGATTCGGCTATGTCCGGAGTATGCGACGTCTTCTGACGGGTCTTGTCTTTCTCGCCCTGAGCGCTGTTCCCCTTTCCGGAACCGCCCTCGCCGATGCCGCCTTCGACCGCTGGCTGGCTGCGCAATGGCCGGCGGCGCAGGCCATGGGCATTTCCCGCGCCGCCTTCGAGCGCGAGACGCGCGGGTTGGAGCCGGACTATTCGCTGCCCGACCTCGCCATTCCCGGCAAGCCGAGGAAACCGGATGCGCAGGCCGAGTTCGTGCAGACACCGGCGGCCTATGTCTCCGACAAGGCGATCGCAAACTATGCCGCGCGCGGGCGCAAACTGGCGGCGCAGTACGGAAGCGAGCTTGCCGCCATCGAGAAGCGCTTCGGCGTGCCCGGCCCTATCCTGTTGGCCATCTGGGCGCGCGAGACCTCCTTCGGCGGGGCAAAGCTCAATTATGACGCGCTGCGCGTGGTGGCGACGCAGGCCTATGTCGGCCGGCGCAAGGACGAGTTCCTGCCCGAATTCCTCGCCGCGCTGAAGATTCTCGACGACGGCCACGTCACGCGCGCGCAGATGAAGAGCTCGTGGGCCGGGGCCATGGGCCTCACCCAGTTCATGCCCACCGGCTATCTCTCTTACGGTGTCGACCTCGACGGCGACGGCACGGCCAATATCTGGGCCTCGGTGCCCGAGGCGCTGGCGGCGACGGCCAGTCTTCTCAAGGAGAAGGGTTGGCAGGGCGGCAGGCGCTGGGCCTATGAGATCACCGTGCCGGCCGGCTTCGACTGTACGCAGGCCGAGCCCGACGCCAGCGCGCCGATCAGCGAATGGCTCAAGCGCGGGGTGAAGGTGGCGGACGGCCGGCGTATTCCGCCTGCGGCGATGAAGGACCCGGCCTCGATCATCATGCCCGCCGGCCCGTTCGGCCCCGCCTTCCTGACGCCGGCGAACTATTTCGTGCTCAAGAGCTACAATTTCGCGGATCTCTACGTGCTCTATGTCGGCCACCTCGCCGACCGCATCGAGGATGACCGCCCCTTCGCGCAAGGGTGGAAGGACATCGCGCTGGTGAAGACGCGCGATCTCGAATTCATGCAGAAGGTGCTGACCCGCGACGGCTTCTATGCCGACAAGATCGACGGCAAGGCCGGCATGAAGACCCGCGCCGCGCTCGGCGCCTACCAGAAGGCGAACGGGCTCAACCTCGACTGCTGGCCCGACGCGCAGGTGCTGGAGCACATGAAGCGCGGCGGGTGAGAGCACGGATTGAATATTCGTCCGCTTTAGGTTGCTCTTCGCTCGGCTGGGACAAGCTGCGGGAGCATTCATGTTCAAGGTCGGGTTCCGTCAGGGCGTGCTGGACGATCCCACGCGGCGCGACTGGGACGATGACGGTCCACGCCCGATCCGCTGGTCCGCCTGGTATCCCGCCATGTCGGAGGCGGTGGAGCGGCGAGTGGAACTGCCGCCGGATGCCCCGCTCTTCGTCATGGGCGATGTCGCCCGCGAGGCGCCGCTGGCGCGGCAGGAACGGCCGTTTCCGGTCGTTTTGCTCTCGCATGGCACCGGCGGCACCGCCGCCGGCCTCGGCTGGCTGGCGCAGGGGCTCGCGCGGGCCGGCCATCTGGTGGTCGGCGTTGACCATCATGGCAACACCGCCAGCGAGCCTTATCGTGCCGAGGGCTTCCTGTGCTGGTGGGAGCGCCCGCGTGATCTCACCGTGGCGCTCGACAGGCTACTGGTGGAAGGCCCCTTTGCCGGTCGGCTCGATGCCGGGCAAGTGAGCGTTGCCGGCTTCTCGCTCGGCGGCCATGCGGCGCTGGCGCTGGCCGGAGCGATCACCGAGATGCCGCGCTTCCTGGCGTGGGCGCGTCACCGGAATATGGGCGAGGGTCCGCGCGAGTTTCCCCACCTCCCTGACCACATCGAGCCGCTGTTGGAGAGTAGCGAGGTGTTCCGCGCCTCATGGCAGCGCCAGTCCGCCAATTATCTTGATCGGCGCGTGCGGGCCGTCTTCGCCTGCGCTCCCGCGCCGACCGTGCGCGGCTTCACTCCGGAAAGCCTCGCCACCATCGATCTACCCGTCATGCTGGCGGTGGGTGGTGCCGATCACGAGGCGCCGGCGCCGGAATGCGTCGGCTGGCTCGCCGCGCACCTGCCGCGCGTGCGGGTCGAGCCGCTCGGCGAGGAGGTCGGACATTATGTCTTTCTCGCCGAGGGCACGGCGCGTGGGCGGGTCGAGATGCCCGAGCTGTGGCAGGATCCGCCGGGCGTCGACCGGTGCGCCGTGCAGGCACATGTGGTCGCGCTCGCGCGGCAGGCGCTGCGCCAGACAATCGCCTGAGCGCGCCCTATTTAACGGTGTCGAGCCGCCCCGGCAGTTCCGCGAGCATCGCGTCCCGCGCCCGCCAGCTGGTCGGGGTCTCCTGCCGAGTGGCGTCGCGGTCGAGGCGGGCGAAGGTGATGGTCCGCCCGTCCTTGGTGGCCCAGCCGACGAACCAGCCATAGGGCTTGCCGCGCACCGGCTTGCCGGCCTTGTCGAGCGCGAAGCCCATGCCGGTCTTGCCGTGCACTTCCCAGCCATTCGTGGTGTCGGGGACGCGGGTGATCGCGGCGGTCATTGTCACCGCATGGGCGGAGACAGGCAGCCTGCCGTTCAGCATCCGGCCGAGGAAGGCGACCTGCTCCAGCGGCGAGATGGTGAGCGAGGAACTGAGCCAGGCATTGGTCAGCCCGTTATGCCGGCCCTTGTCGCCGGAAATGTCCGCGTTGCCATAGCCGAAGCCGTCGACATAGTGCTTGAAGCGCGGGGTGCCGAGCTTGGTGGTGATCTCCTGCGAGTACCAGACCACGGATTCTTTCATCCACCAGGTCGGGTCGGTGTCGCGCTTCCACTCCTCGCGCCAGGCGGCATGGCCGGGCTTGAATGGCCAGCTCGGTTGGGTCGCGTTGATGAGGATGCCGGCATCATAGCCCATCAGCGCGAGGGGGATCTTGAAGGTCGAGGCTGGCGTCACGCGCGCTTCGCAGCCGGTGCCCTCCTGCGCCAGCACCTTGCCGCTCGCCGCCTCGGCGAAGACGGTGCACAGCGTCTCCGCCTGCGCGGCGGCCGGGACGAGGCCAAGAACAAAGAGAGCGGCGGCAATGCGCGGGAACATGGGTGCGGGCTCGCGGCTGATGCGGGGCCGACAACCCATCAGCCCGGCATGGCGACAATCTGGCAGCGGCGGGTCAATCCACCGCCGCTGCGGCCGCCGCCCGGTACTCTCAGCGCGGCATGCGGCTGATGACCCGCAGGTCCTTGCCCGCGCCGAGGTCGCGGGCGGTGAGCCAGAATACTTCGCCCTCGCTGTCCTCGGTGTCGAGCCAGAGGAAGGGCAGGTCGGGATATTCGGCTTCGAGTATTTCCTTGCCGGTGCCGATCTCGCAGATGATGCCGCCGCGCCCGGTCAGGTGGGCGGGCGCCTGATTGAGGATGCGTCGCACGATGTCGAGCCCGTCGGGTCCTCCGTCGAAGGCGAGCGTCGGCTCGTGGCGGTATTCCGGCGGCAGCGAGGCCATCGCCTCGGCGTCGACATAGGGCGGGTTGGTGATGATGAGGTCGTAGAGCCGGCCTGTCAGCGGGCCGAACAGGTCGCCCTCGATCAGGGTAATGCGGTCGCCCATCTCGTGCTCGGCGACGTTTTCCGCCGCCAGCGAGAGCGCGCTTGCGGAAATGTCGACCGCGTCGACCTGCGCATTGGGGAAGAACATCGCCGCGAGGATGGCGAGGCAGCCGGAGCCGGTGCACAGATCCAGCACGCGGCCCACCGCCTCGGGGTCCTCGATCAGCGAGAAGCCGGCGCCGCCGAACAGGTCGCTGGCCATCAGTTCGCCGATGAAGGAGCGCGGCACGATGGCGCGGCGGTCGCTCTTGAACGGCACCGAGCGGATATAGGTGCGGCCCAGGAGATAGGCGGCGGGTTCGCGGGTGAGGCAGCGGCGGTCTATCAGGTCGGTGAGGTGGTCGCGCTCGGCCCGCGTCAGCCGGGCGTCGAGCCAGGGCGAGAGGTCGTCCACCGGCAGATGCAGGCCCTCCAGCATGATGAAGGCGGCCTCGTCCAGCGCACTCGTCGTGCCGTGGCCGAAGGACAGGTTCGCCGCGTTGAAGCGACTCACCGCGTAACGCACGAAATCCCGCACCGTCCTCAGTTCGTCGGCTGCCGTCATCTGCCCGTCTCCCTCTTGCCGATGAGGGTCAGCACGGCGCGCGCGCGAAAGCAAGCTGTCCGGCAGGCGTAGGGCTGGTGCGCCGGCGGCGGGCCCCGCTTGTAATCGTCACGTCATGGATCGATAGGAATGAGACGCGACATCGAGAGGAATGCGAATGGGCCAGCCGGCGAACGACGAAGTCACCCTTGTCATCGACCGTTCCGTGGCGGTCGTGCTGTTCGAGTTCCTGTCGCGCACCGTGGACGATGCCGATGGCGAGGCGCTGCTCGACTTCATAGAGGACGAGGCGGAGATCCCCGCGCTCTGGGCGCTGCTGGCGGGGCTGGAAAGCGTGCTCACCGAGCCGATGGCGGAGGATTACGAGCGCCGCGTCCTCGCCGCCCGCGAGGCGGTGATGAAGCGCTTCGGCGGCGCCTTCTCCGACAAGGGCGAGGACTGATCCCGGAAAGCCCCGCTCGCGGTGGCGGCGCGTTTAGGCCGCGTGCGGGTCGGCCTGGAGCCTGGGCACGACGGTGACGGAAGCGCCCGGCAGCAGCGCGGCGATCTCCCCGGCCACGCGGTCCACCGCCGCCTGAACGTCGGCCATCGTCCGCCCCGCGGCAAAGCCGAGCTCGATGTCGATATAGGGCGTGTTGCCCGACAGCCGCGAGCGCACCGAGGCGAGGGTGTCATAGACGTCGAAATGGGTGACGAGCGCCCGGTTGATGAGGATCTGCTGGCGCTCCTCCAGCGCACGGTCCAGCAGCGAGGGAAGCGCCTGCTTCCACATCGACACGGCGAGCTGAAGCATGACCACGGCCACGAATACCGAGCCGGCGACTTCGGCGATCAGCCCGATGCCGGAGCCGCTGAACAGCGCGTTGGTCAGCAGGGCGAGCAGCACGATCGCCGAGGAGATCAGCTTGGCGAGGCGGGTGCGCACCTGCCCGGTAATGATGACCGATGAACCGTCGCTGCCGGCCTTCCACAGCGAGCGCAGGACGAGGGCGTTCTGGCCGAGATTGACCGCGCTCAGCACGACGGCGGCCATCAGGCCGAGTTCCGCCTGTTCCGGCGGGTGCCACCAGCGATAGCTCGCCGCGACGGCGATCGACGCGCCGGCAAGCCCCATCGCCGTGCCGAGGCCGGCATTGGCGAACTGCTCCAGCTTGCCCGCGCCATAGTCGAAGTCGTGGAACTGGCCGCGCTGGATCCGGCGCAGCAGCACCAGCAGCACGAGTTCGAGCGCGAGCAGGATATAGCCGCGCACCACCTCCGCCAGCATCATGAGCGAGTTCGCCCAGATCGCCACGGCGAGGAAGAGCAGGCCCAGCACGAAGTCGGAGATCGCGCCGAGGAGCATGGAGCGCTCGCGCGCGATCGAGGCGGAATCCACCATCAGTTTACCGAGTGCCCGCTGTGTGTTCGCACATGAACCACACCGTGCAGGAAGGCGGAGCCGTCTTGCAAGCCCGACGATCTTCCGTGCCCGCGTTCCGCGACGAATGTTGCGGGGAAGGCCTCATGGCGCCGCGCGTTCCGGCGCGCCGGCCTACGGCGTGGCGCTGGCGGGAACGGGCGCCGGTGTCGCCGCCGACCTGGCCGACTTGGCCGAGGGCGTCAGGTCTGCGGCGCGCTGCTGCGAATCGATGTTGGCGACCATGGCCCGGCCGAGATCGCGCGCGAAGCAGTCATAGCTCCAGTCGTTCATGTGGAAGCTGTCCTTGGCGAGGAAAGCATCGAACGGCAGGCTGGCGCCCTCGTGCCAGTCGCGCATCAGCGCGAAGCGGTGATAGACGTCGACGCCTTCCTCTTTCGCCACCGCGTCGATCAGCCGGATCATCGGGCTGGTGTCGTCATCGGCCAGCACGCGCGGGGAATATTGCGGATCGACCAGCACGAGGTCGGCGTCCAGCGCCCGCACGCGGGCGATCGCCTCGCGCAGCTGTCCCTCGGCTGTGGCGAGGCCGTCGGCGCGGAACAGCGCGTTCACGCCGGCCTGCCAGATCACCAGCGTCGGACTGTGGGCGGCGACGTCGCGGTCGAAGCGGGCCAGCATCTCCGGCGCGTCCTGCCCGTTGGCGCCGGCATTGACCACGGTGATGTCCGCGCCGGGGAAGCGTTGGCGCAATGTGTCCTCGAGCCGGCTGGGATAGCTCGCCGCCCGGCTCGTGGCGCCGGCGCCGGCGGTGGAGGAGGAACCGATCGCCACGATCACCACCGGCTCGCCGGCGCGCAGTCGCGCCGCCGTCCGGGCGAGCGGGGCAGTCAGCTTCGCCGCGACCTTCGGGGCCGGGCAGGCATTGGGAACAAGGCCCTGCGCGCTGGCGGGCAGGGTGCAGGCAAGGCTCAGCAGTGTGGCGAGCACGAAGGTCGGGTGGCGCATGTCAGGGGGAACCGGCGGTGCGAATGTTGACGCCATCGACGATCATGCCGACCAGAAGCCGGCCGATGCAGCGATGGACGTCCTCGAAGAGCGAGGGGGAGGGACGTGCGGCCTCGAGGTCGAAGATGCCTTCGTCCTCCCAGAACCGCATGATGTCGTAGCGATCGAAGAACGGCACGCCGCTGGAGCGCGCGGTCCAGCGCAGCGCATTGGTGTAGGGCGCGACGTCGAAGGCGAAGGCGGTGCGCGGGCTGTATTGCGGGCTGACGATGATCACGTCGGCGCCCGCGTCATGGGCGAAGTCGATGCCGGTATTCACCGCGTCGGAGAAGGCGGAGGTGTCGGCGCCCAGAATGGCGTCATAGGTGCCGGTCTGCCAGATCATCAGCGCCGGGCGGGTCTCGTCCAGCATGCGCGGCAGGCCGGCGAGGATGGTCTCGGCGGTGGCGCGCGGCTGGTTCCGCGTGGTCAGCACGATGCCGCCCTCGGGATAGCGGGCGCGCAGCGTCTCCTCGATGAAGCTCGGAAAGCTGCGCGGAGTCGCGTCCTTCTCCGCGGCGGACTTGGCGCCCGGCTTGACGACAGAACTGGCCGGCGGCTTCTTGCCGAGGGCGGAGCTGTTCAGCACGAGGATGGTGGTAGGGGTCCTGGCCGCCAGCGATTTCGCCAGACGCGGCAAGGCGAAACCGGCTCGGGTCAGCTCGGAAGGCGCCGCGCACACGGACGTACCCTCGGCATGAGCGGCAGGGCCGCCAGCCAAGGCCAACGCGAGAAAGAACCCAACGAGCCAGCGTTTCACAGCGAACCGCGACGATCAACCATATTTTCGCGCGGCAAGCTCGCGCTCGACGCGACCATACCACGAAAGCAATGAGGACAGGGTGACCATAAGTACGATGCCGGTCACGCTCACCACGAACTGCATGGTCAGCGTGCCGCTGATCTCGTTGAGCACGAAATGTGCGGCAAAAGAAAGGAAGACGCCGAAACAGAAGACTTCCAGCGAGTGCTGGCCGCACAGGATCATCGGCCGCAGCAGCGTCGCGCGCAGCACCGGAAGATCGACCGGCACCAGTCGCACCACCACCACCGCCAGCGCGAGGAAATGCGCCAGGCGCAGGACCGAGAGGTCGGTCTTGCTGATCGGGTAGATGATCTCGGCGATGAAAGGCGGCACGATGCCGTCGAGCGGGGGCCACCACCAGCTGATGACCACCAGCAGCGAGATGACGAGATAGAGCGCCGACACCGCCAGCACCAGCGGCGACTGGATGAGCCCGGACAGCCGGTCGCCGCCGCCCAGCCCGCACCAGCCGCCGAACACGAACAGCACCTGCCAGGCGAAGGGATTGAAGAACCACATCCGGTCGTCCGGATAGGCCTGCAGGTTGAAGCCGGTGGTGGTGGCGAACAGCCAGAGCAGGACGGAAGCCGCCAGCGTCAGGTCGGCGCGCCTCTTCAGCGCCCACAGGATCGGCGGGAACGTCGCCAGCAGCACGATGTAAAGCGGCAGCACGTCCATGTTGGCCGGGCGGAACTTCAGCAGCAGCGCCTGCACCAGCGCCACGTCGGGCTCGGAGAGAAACTGCAGCGCGCCCATCTCCTCCGCATAGAGCGGGTTGGCGAAGCTGCCGACGATGTACGAAATCTCGGCGAGGTAGATGACGAACAGGAAGATGAAGGCGACGTAGAGCTGCCACGCCCGACGCAGGATGCGGGCGGAGGTGACGATCGCGCCATTCGTCTCCATCTGCCGGCCATAGACCATGGCGGCGGTGTAGCCGGAGATGAAGACGAAGATCTCGGTGGCGTCGGAAAAGCCGAAGTTCCGGTTGGTGATCCAGTTCACCACGTTGTTGGGCACGTGGTTGAGGAAGATGAACCACAGCGCCAGGCCGCGGAACAGGTCGAGCCGCAGGTCGCGGCCGGAGGTCGTGGGCGGGGCCGGCCTTTCGGCCAGCTCCGCAGACATCTCCGCCGAAACGGCGGCAGCCGGCTTCACCGCGCCGGGCTCATTTCTTCAGCCCGAAGCCGAGGAACAGCACAGCAATGCCGTTGAAGATCAGGTCGATGCCGAGCAGCAGGCCGAGCACCCACAGGCCGCTCACCGGCCAGCCGGCGATGATCTCGATGCCCAGCAGGATGGCGATGACGGCGGAGAAGGCAATCCAGCCCCAGCCGGTGGCCGGACGCAGCTTGAAGGCTGCGATGAGGCGGAACACGCCGCCGACGATCAGCGACACGCCGAGGAACAGCGTGAGGAATTCCGCCGCCACGAGCGGCAGCACGATGGCGAACACACCGGCGATGAGGAACAGCAGGCCGTCCAGCAGCCAGAAGGAGAAGGCGCCCCACCCCTTGACCTGGAAGGCGTGGATGATCTGCGCGCCGCCGGTGACGGCCATCATCACCCCGATATAGAGCACCGTGGCGACGGTGCTCAGCACGAGATTGCCGAGCGCGATGGCGCCGGCGATGATCATCAGCAGGCCGAGGGCGACGAACCAGCCCCATTTGGCGCGAAGCTCGCCGAGGTGGCCGGCAAGCACGCGGCCCGGCGTCGGGGTCAAGGAATCGGTTGGCAAAGACATGGA
Source organism: Ancylobacter sp. VNQ12 (assembly GCF_049445835.1). Lineage (NCBI taxonomy): Bacteria > Pseudomonadati > Pseudomonadota > Alphaproteobacteria > Hyphomicrobiales > Xanthobacteraceae > Ancylobacter > Ancylobacter sp. VNQ12. Next base: position 46,899 of record NZ_JBMSDU010000003.1, read on the forward strand.
TCGATCCTCATGCAATGTGCGCCACGCCGGCGCCGCGGTAACGCATTCCCGCTTCCGGAGTTCCAGCGACTCGCCATTCGGCAAGCGGCCCATGGTAAGGTGGTCGGGCGTCCACCGTAATCGCGGATAGCACGGACTCCACCCTGTCCGAGGTGCTCCATGTCCAGAATACACGATATTTCCGCGCGCGACCTGTTTGGGGAGCCGGTCGCGCTCGTGCCTCAGCGCTTTACCGCCCGGCTCGCCCGCGCGCTGATTGCCGACGGCGAGGGTTTCGCCACCCGCGATGTGCCGCGGCTGCCGGTGACGCTGGAAGGCATTCCCGGCGATCGCCATGCCGGCTTTGCCCGTCCCGCGGATTCGCGCGTGCCCTGGTATCCGCGCGGCACGCCGATCCGCAACAGCCGCCAGCTCTCGCTGGTGGCGATGGACGAACTGGCGGAGATCGCTGGCCGGCTCGGCATCACCGAGGTGCGGCCGGAGTGGATCGGCGCCAATCTGGTGATCGAGGGCATCGGTCGGCTCACAAGCCTGCCGCCAGGCACGCGCCTTCACTTCACCGGGGGCGGTGCGCTGGCGGTGGAGGGCGAGAACGCGCCCTGTCGGCACGCGGGTGCGGCGGTCGGGGCGTTCCATTCCGGCAAGCCGGGGCTCGACCTCGCCTTCGTCCAGCAGGCGAAGGGGCTGCGGGGGCTGGTCGCCTGGGTGGAGCGCGCAGGTGAACTCGTGGCCGGCAGCGAGATCGAGGTCCGCGTTCCCGCCCAGCGGCCCTGGACGCGTTAGGCGGCAGGTGGTCCGCCGCCTCCCGCGCTTGCGGGTCTGCCAGAAAGCAAAATCCCCGGGGCCAGCCCGGGGATTTCGGTATTAATTGAAAGTTGTGGCCAGAGCGTCAGCGGACGGCGACGCCGTTCGACGCGCTCACCGAGGCGCTGACCGGCATCGGCTGGACCGTCTCAGCCGGCGCGGCGGCGGTCTTCGGCGCGCTGCCCGGCAGGACGACGACCTTGGTGCCGACCTTCACCTTGTCGTACAGCGCCTCGACATCCTCGTTCAGCATGCGGATGCAGCCTGAGGACATGAACTGGCCGATGGTCGAGGGCTGGTTGGTGCCGTGGATGCGGTAGATGGTGCCGCCGAGATACATGGTGCGCGCGCCGAGCGGATTGCCCGGGCCACCGGCCATGAAGCGCGGCAGATAGGGTTGGCGCTCGATCATCTCCGCCGGCGGGCGCCAGTCGGCCCACTCCTTCTTGGCGGAAATCTTCTCGGTGCCGGCCCAGGTGAAGCCATCGCGGCCGACGCCGATGCCGTAGCGCTCGGCCTTGCCGCCGCCCAGCACGTAATAGAGGTAGGTGTTCGGCGTATCGATGACGATGGTGCCGGCCGGCTGCGTGGTCACGTAGTCCACCACCTGACGCTTCAGGTTGGCCGGCAGCTCCTTCGGCGTGCCTTCTTCCGGCTGGTCTTCCGGCGGCAGCATGGCCACGCTGGCGCCATTGGTGCCGTAATTGTTGTTCAGGTCCTGACGCGGCACGGCGGCCACGGGGGCTTGCCCATAAGCGGGCTGGGCGACGCCGGCCGCCGGGGCGGCAGCCGCCGCGCCATAGGGCGCGGGCGTGCCGGCGGGCTGCTGGCCCGAGAAGGCGCCCGGCGGGTAGCCGGCCGGCTGGCTCTGAGGATTGGCATAGGGGGCGTTGGCGACCGAGCCGGGCGGCACGGCGCCGGGCTGCGCGGGATACGCCGCGCCGGGGGCCTGCTGGGCATAGGGGTCGCTGACGCCCGGCGGCGGCACGGCCGGGGCGGCGATCTGCGGCGTGCCGCCGGTCGTCGTCGATCCATACGGATCGTAGGCGGCGGGGACTTCCACGTCTTCGACGGCCCGGCTGCCGGTGGCGGCCTCATAGGCCGACGAATTCTGCTGTTCAGCCGGATAGGATTGCGCGCTGACGCCGCTCGCGGATGCGAGAACTGTAAGGGCGACAGCAGGAACGAAACCGAGGCGAACGACCATCATCTTGCCTTAACTGGATCTGCCGGAGCGGGATTTCATATGCTTGTCGTGAGGAGATGACCTAGGATCAAGGCAGGTTCAAGACCAGACTGCGCCATCGGTCGCCTCGCTCGCCCGAGATATGCGTCTCACGCATTGCCGATGCATTCATGCCACACCTTGGTTAGCGAAGCGTTGCCGGGATAAAGCGCCGGGCGGCGAAACGTTCCCTTCGCTCAGCCCTGCTGCTCCCCGCGCTCGCGGGCATAGTCGACATGCCAGCCTACCACCGCCTCGGGAAAGCAGTCGGTCGAGGCGAAATAGGGCTTGATGTCGAGCAGCGGCGTTCCGTCGAGGCAGTCGAGCCCGACCACCGACAGGCGGGCGTCCTCGATGCCGAGGAGGCGGACCGCGCTCATCGCGATCGGGTTGGGCCGGGCCGGGCTCCTCAGCGCGAAGGTGCCGCGCCCCCGGCCATATTGCTTGGGCACCTGCACCACGAGGTTGCGCGGCGCCTTGTCCATGAAATAGAGCAGCCAGAGATGGGTGGTGCCCTCCAGCCCCTCCAGCGCGGGGCGGAACGCCGGATCGACCTCCACCGTGCACACCGCCTGCGACTCACGCGCGTTGCGCGGGCATTCGGATCGGCTCTTCCATGGCGTACGGAGGCGGCCGATAAAATGGAGCCCAGCGTCGGGTGTCGCGGGAAGCTCGACCGTCACCTCGCCGGGGCGGACGCCGAATCCGGTCGTGCCGTCCACGCCGTCTGCGGCCGTCCCTGTCCGGGTAGAGTCGCCTGAGGTCACCTTTTTCTCCCGATCGTCACTATCGACGTCATCACGCGCCGGCATGTGCCGTGTATGTGAGCGGCGGGCCGATGACCGCCCCTTGCGCTCTCTTGAAATAAGACATAAAGATATCTTTATATCTTGTTTGGAGATCCCGTGTCCGCTGCCTCGCTCAATTTCGCGTCCCTGCTCGACGGCCTCAAGGCGGCCGGCGAGGACACGCGCCTGCGCCTGCTGGCGCTGATCGGCGAGGGCGAACTGACCGTGTCGGAGCTTACCGAGATTCTCGGTCAGTCGCAGCCGCGAATCTCGCGCCATCTCAAGCTGCTGGCCGAGGCCGGGCTGGTCGAGCGCTTCCGCGAGGCGAGCTGGGTGTTCTATCGCCGCGCCACGGAGACGCCCGCCGCCGCGCTCACCGATGCGCTCATCGAGCTGATGGCGCCCGATGACGACGTATTGCTACGCGATCGCGAGCGGCTGGAGGCGGTGCGTGCTGCCCGCGCCGCGCACGCACAGGATTATTTCCGCGCCCATGCTCATGAATGGGACGCCATCCGCCGCCTCCACGCTCCCGAGGAGGAAGTTGAATCGGCAATCAAATCAATCCTCTCCGGTGGGTGGATCGGCAGCCTTCTCGATCTCGGCACCGGCACGGGGCGCATTCTCGAACTGTTCTCCGGCCAGATGGAGCGCGGCCTCGGCATCGACCTGTCGGCTGACATGCTCGCCGTAGCCCGCGCCAATCTGGAGCGGGCCGGCGTGCGCAACGCCACCGTCCGGCAGGGCGACATCTACAATCTCGCTTTGCCGCGCGATGCCTTCGACGTGGTGATCGTGCATCAGGTGCTGCACTTCCTTGAAGACGCGCCGCGTGCGCTGAAGGAGGCGGCGCGGGTGCTGCGGCCGGGCGGGCGGCTGCTGGTGGTTGATTTCGATCCGCATGACCTCGAATTCCTGCGCGACGAGCACGCCCATCGCCGTCTCGGCTTTGCCCCCGAGATCATGGAGAGCTGGCTCACCCAGGCGGGCCTCGTGCCGCAATCGCATCGCCTGTTGTCGCCTGAAAACAATGGAAAATCCGGCGAGGGCCGGCTCACCGTCTCGCTCTGGCTGGCGCGCGATCCGCGCATCGCGCTCGCCGACACACCGCATAAAAAGGAGGTCGCCTGATGTCGTCCGAAGTCGAGCGCCGCAGCCGGCGCAGCGGAGGAAAGCCGATCTCCGTTTCCTTCGAGTTCTTCCCGCCGAAGACGCCGGAGATGGAGGCAACCCTTTGGAATTCCATCACGCGCCTTGCGCCGCTGGCGCCGAAATTCGTCTCGGTGACCTATGGCGCCGGCGGCTCCACCCGTGAGCGCACCCACGCCACGGTCGAGCGCATCGTCAAGGAGACCCGCCTCGCCCCGGCGGCGCACCTGACCTGCGTCTCCGCCTCTCGGGCGGAGGTCGACGATGTCGTGCGCGGTTATTGGGATGCCGGCGTGCGTCACATCGTGGCGCTGCGCGGCGATCCGCCCGGCGGGGTCGGCCATGCCTATGAGCCTCATGCCGAGGGCTACAAGACCTCCGCCGATCTCGTCGCCGGCATCCGCCGCATCGCCAATTTCGAGGTCTCGGTCTCGGCCTATCCAGAGAAGCACCCGGAAAGCCCATCCTTCGACACCGATCTCGACATTCTCGCCGCCAAGGTGGACGCGGGTGCGACCCGCGCCATCACCCAGTGTTTCTTCGATAACGATTTGTATTTCCGCTACCTCGACAAGGTGCGGGCGCGCGGCATCGACGTGCCGGTAGTGCCGGGCATCCTGCCGGTGTCGAACTTCAAGCAGGCGCGCAATTTCGCGGAGAAGACGGGGACCTATGTGCCGGAATGGCTCAGCGGCCGCTTCGAGGGCCTCGACAACGACCCGGAGACGCGCAAGCTGATCGCGGCGGCGGTGGCGGCCGAGCAGGTGTTCGACCTCGTCGACCGCGGCGTCACCGAGTTCCACTTCTACACGCTCAACCGCGCCGACCTCGTCTACGCCGTCTGCCATCTGCTGGGCCTGCGCCCGCCGCAGGAAGCGGGAGCCGGGCAGGGCAACGGGCAGGCGGCGGCGTAGGGCGGCGTTGAAGACTCCTCACCCGCCCCTCTTCCCGACGGGGGAGCGGTAGGTTCATCCGGGTAAGGCGTGAGAGGAAAGTAGCATCTTTCACCTCTCCCCGAGGGGGAGAGGTCGGCCCGCAGGGCCGGGTGAGGGGGCATGGACGGTCGGATTGAGCGAGCCCGGAGTCTGCGCCGCGATCAGACGGAGGTCGAAAAGCTCCTCTGGTCGCATCTCCGCAACCGGCAGCTCGACGGTTGGAAATTCCGGCGGCAGGAGCCAATCGACCGTTTCACGGTCGACTTCCTCTGTTCCGACGCCAAACTGGTGATCGAACTCGACGGCGGCCAGCACGCCGTCGAGAAAGACGCCGGCAGAACGAGGATGATCGAAGCCTGTGGCTATCTGGTCATCCGTTTCTGGAATAACGACGTGCTGACGAACATAGACGGCGTGCTGCTGCGCATTCTTGAAGTCCTGCGCGGTGGCACCCCTCACCCCAACCCTCTCCCCGACGGGGAGAGGGAGCAGAAAGTGCTCCGCCATGATTGACGCTGCGTTCCAGTCCGACACCTTCTCCGCCCTCCGCGAGGCCGCCGCGCAGCGCATCCTGGTGCTCGACGGTGCCATGGGCACGATGATCCAGCAGCTGAAGCTGGACGAGGCCGGCTATCGGGGCGAGCGCTTCAAGAGTTGGAACCGCGACCTCAAGGGCAATAACGACCTGCTCAACCTCACCGCCCCCGAGGCGGTGCGCGACATCCACCTGGCCTATTTCCTCGCCGGCGCGGATATCGTCGAGACCAACACCTTCTCCGGCACCACCATCGCCATGGCCGATTACGGCATGGAGAGCCTGGTCTACGAGATCAATTTCGAGGGCGCGAAGCTCGCCAAGGACGCAGCGAAACTCGCCGAGGCGAAGGATGGCCGTCGCCGCTTCGTGGCCGGCGCCATCGGGCCGACCAACCGCACCGCGTCCATCTCGCCGGATGTCAACGATCCCGGCTTCCGCGCCACCTCGTTCGACGAACTCGCCACCGCCTATGGCGAGCAGGCTGGTGCGCTGATCGATGGCGGAGCGGACCTCCTGCTGATCGAAACCATCTTCGACACGCTGAACGCCAAGGCGGCGGTGTTCGCCATCGAGCGGCTGTTCGAAGAACGCGGCATCCGCCTGCCGGTGATGATCTCCGGCACCATCACCGATCTGTCCGGCCGCACGTTGTCGGGCCAGACGGCGGCGGCGTTCTGGTATTCGCTGCGCCATGCCGAGCCGTTCTCCATCGGCTTCAACTGCGCGCTCGGCGCCAAGGAGATGCGCGCGCATATCGACGAGCTGTCGCGCCTCGCCGACACCTTCGTCTGCGCCTATCCCAATGCCGGCCTGCCGAACGAATTCGGCCTCTATGACGAGAGCCCGGAGGCGATGGCCAAGCTGGTCGGCGAGTTCGCCGCCTCGGGCCTCGTCAACATCGTCGGCGGCTGCTGCGGCACCACGCCGGACCATATCCGCGCTTTGGCGCAGGCGGTGGCGCCGCACAAGCCCCGCGTGATCCCGCAGATCGAGCGGCGCCTGCGGCTGTCGGGCCTCGAGCCCTTCGAGCTCACGCCGATCATCCCGTTCGTCAATGTCGGCGAGCGCACCAACGTCACAGGCTCGGCGCGCTTCCGCAAGCTCATCACCAATGGCGACTACACCGCTGCGCTGGCGGTGGCACGCGACCAGGTGGAGAACGGCGCGCAGGTCATCGACATCAACATGGACGAGGGCCTGCTCGATTCCGAGAAGGCCATGGTGACCTTCCTCAACCTGCTGGCCGCCGAGCCGGACATCGCCCGCGTGCCTGTCATGGTTGACAGCTCCAAGTGGAGTGTGATCGAGGCTGGGCTGAAGTGCATCCAGGGCAAGGGCATCGTCAACTCTATCTCGATGAAGGAGGGCGAGGACGCCTTCCGTCACCATGCCCGCCTCGTGCGCGCCTATGGCGCCGCCGTCGTCGTCATGGCCTTCGACGAGAAGGGCCAGGCCGACACCTATGAGCGCAAGGTGGAGATCTGCGCGCGGGCCTACCACATCCTCGTCGACGAGGTCGGCTTCCCGCCCGAGGACATCATCTTCGATCCCAACATCTTCGCGGTGGCGACCGGCATCGAGGAGCATGCGGGCTATGGCGTCGCCTTCATCGAGGCGACCCGCGCCATCCGCCAGCAGCTGCCGCACGCCCATATCTCCGGCGGCGTGTCGAACCTGTCCTTCTCGTTCCGCGGCAACGAGCCGGTGCGCGAGGCGATGCACGCCGTGTTCCTCTACCACGCCATTGCGGCGGGCATGGACATGGGCATCGTCAATGCCGGTCAGCTTGCACCCTATTCGGAGATCGAGCCGGCGCTGCGCGAGGCCTGCGAAGACGTGGTGCTCAACCGCCGCGACGACGCCACTGAGCGTCTGCTGGCGCTGGCGGAGAATTTCCGGGGCGGCGCCGGCAAGGAGAAGCGCGAGGCCGATCTCACCTGGCGTACCTGGCCGGTGGAGAAGCGTATCGCGCATGCGCTGATCAACGGCATCACCGACTTCGTCGAGGTGGATACCGAGGAGGCGCGCCTCCAGGTGGCCCGGCCGCTGCACGTCATCGAGGGGCCGCTGATGGCCGGCATGAACGTGGTCGGCGACCTGTTCGGCGCCGGCAAGATGTTCCTGCCGCAAGTGGTGAAGTCGGCCCGCGTGATGAAGCAGGCGGTGGCTTATCTCATGCCCTTCATGGAGCAGGAGAAGCTCGATAACGGCGTCACCGAGGATTCCTCGGCCGGCAAGGTGCTGATGGCGACGGTGAAGGGCGACGTGCACGACATCGGCAAGAACATCGTCGGCGTCGTGCTCCAGTGCAACAACTACCAGGTGATCGACCTCGGCGTGATGGTGCCGACGGCGAAGATTCTCGAAGTCGCGCGCGCCGAGAAGGTGGACGTGATCGGCCTCTCCGGCCTCATTACCCCCTCGCTCGACGAAATGGTCCACGTCGCCGCCGAGATGGAGCGCGAGGGCTTTTCCGTGCCGCTGCTGATCGGCGGGGCGACGACCTCGCGCGTGCACACGGCGGTGAAGATCGCCCCACAATATGTGCGCGGGCAGGCGGTCTATGTCACCGATGCCAGCCGCGCGGTCGGCGTCGTGTCGAACCTGCTCAACGACAACACCAAGCCGGACTATGTGGCGAGCATCCGCACCGAATACGCCAAGCTCGCCGACGCGCATGCGAAGTCCGACCGAAACAAGGTGCGGGTGAAGCTGCAGGAGGCGCGCGCCAATCGGCTCGCCCTCGACTTCAGCGACTATCGGGCGCCGGTGCCGACCTTCCTTGGCACGAAGGTGTTCGAGGCCTACGACATCGGCGAGCTGGTGCCCTATATCGACTGGTCGCCGTTCTTCCAGTCGTGGGAGCTGGCAGGGCACTATCCCGCCATTCTCGACGACGCGAAGGTCGGCCCGGCGGCCCGTGCGCTCTATGAGGATGCGCGCCGGATGCTGGACCGGATCGTCGCGGAGAAGTGGCTCACCGCGCGCGCCGTGGTCGGCTTCTGGCCGGCCAATACGGTGGGCGACGACATCGTGCTCTACACCGACGAGACCCGCTCGGGCGAGCTAGCCACGCTCCACACGCTGCGCCAGCAGATGGCCAAGCGCGAGGGGCGCACCAACCTCGCATTGGCCGATTTCATCGCCCCGGCGACGACGGCCGTGCCGGATTACATCGGCGGGTTCTGCGTCTCGACCGGCTTCGGCGAGCATGAGCGCTCGGAAGCCTTCAAGGCGGCGCATGACGACTATTCCGCGATTCTTCTCAAGGCCTTGGCGGACCGTCTTGCCGAAGCCTTCGCCGAGCGCATGCATGAGCGGGTGCGTAAGGAGTTCTGGGCTTATGCGCCGGATGAAGAACTTCAGAATGAGAATCTGATTCAAGAAGCCTATCGCGGCATCCGTCCCGCACCGGGCTATCCGGCTCAGCCTGACCACACGGAAAAGGCGATTCTTTTCAATCTGCTGGACGTAACTCCTAAGATCGGCGTCGAGCTGACGGAGAGTTTCGCCATGTGGCCGGGTGCGGCGGTTTCCGGTCTGTACTTCGCCCATCCCGACAGTTCATATTTCGGTGTAGGACGGATCGAACGCGATCAGGTCGAGGACTATGCGGCACGCAAGGGGATGAGCGTGGAGGAAGCCCAGCGCTGGCTCGCCCCGGTGCTCAACTACGATCCGCTCAGCTACAAGTCCGTCGCCGCCGAGTAGGGCGCATGATCGAGAAGGACGCGGCGCACGCATTGTGGTGGGGGCTCGCCGCTATTCTGGTGTGGGGGGCGCTGGCCTATGTAATGCTGCCGCGCCTGTGGACGCACCACGAGCGCCAGCCCGGCATCAAGCATCTGCCGATGGTGACGCAGACCAAGCAGGGCATTCCCGGCGACCCGATCGATATCGGACTGGTCGGAACGCGCGAGGATGTCATCCGGTCGATGTACGCGGCCGGCTGGCAGCCGGCCGATCCGGTCACGCTCAAATCGAGCATCGAGATCGTCGGCTCGGTGCTGCTGCGCCGGCCGGATCCGCAGGCGCCGGTATCGCCGCTCTACTACGATGGCCGCGTGGAGGACCTCGCCTTCGAGAAGGAAGTGGGCCGCAGCGCCAACCGACGCGACCATGTGCGGTTCTGGAAGGTGATGGACGCGGGCACTGAGGGCGCGCCGGTCTGGCTTGGCTCGGCGACCTATGACCGCGGTGTCGGCCTCAGCCATTACACCGGCGCCGTCACCCACCATATCGGCCCGGATGTCGACGCGGTGCGCGACCTGATCATCGGCGACCTGAAGGCCGCCGGGGTGGTGCGCGACATCTATCAGGTCACCGGCCTCGGCCCGACCCTGTTCGGCCGCAATGGTGGCGGCGACCGCTATTACACCGATGGCGAGCTCTGGTTCGCGCGGCTGATGCCGGACGGTGAGAAGAACCCCGATCCGCCGACCATCGTCGCCCCGCCGCCGGCCGTCGGGATCAAGGATGCCGTCTGGAACACGGTCGCCGATCTCGTCGGGTTGCAGTGAAGGCTGCCCGCGCTTTGCCCGGTCTTACGCGGCGTTGATCGCACGTTCGAGGAAGCGCGCCGCACTGAGCGCCTCCCGGTCGCGGCCGAAGCGGCCGATTAGCTGGATGCCGATCGGCAGGCCGGTGAGGCCGGTGAGGCCGGTCACGTTGATGCAGGGCGCCCCGCTCAGCGTCCACAGCCGGTTGAAGATCGGCGAGCCGGTGTTGGCGAAGCCCTCGGGCGCCTCGCCGGGCGCCGAGAAGGTGAGGATGGCGTCGAAGCCCGCCATGACATCGGCGAGGGCATGCCGGCCGCGACGGCTGGCGCGCCGCGCCTCGTCATAGGCCTCCGGCGTCACCCGCGCCGCGTCCGCGAGATAGGTGCGCAGCTTTTCCGACAGTTCCCCGCGATGGCGGTCCCATTCGTCGGCGAAGGCGAGGGCGGCCTCGAAGGCCTGCACGTCGGCGCAGGCCAGGTCCGCCGCCTCGACTTCCGCCGGCAGGTCGATCACGGTGACGCTCGCGCCCGCCTTCCCGGCGGCACGGATGGCCTCGTCGAGTGCGCGGTGCGCGTCGGGGCTCGCCTGGTCGGCACGCGCCGTCCGCGCCACCGCGAAGCGCGGGGCCTGCATGTCGTCATCCGGGACAAGCTTGCGGCCGCTGATGGCGGCAGCGGCGAAGGCGACATCGGCGACATGGGCGCCGAACAGGCCGATGGTGTCGAGCGACCAGGAGAACACCTTGAGCCCGAGCACCGGCAGCAGCTTGAAGGAGGGCTTGTAGCCGGTGACGCCGCAGAACGAGGCGGGCCGGATCACCGAGCCGCCGGTCTGCGTGCCAAGGGCGATGGGCAGCATGCCCGCCGCCACCGCCGCCGCCGAGCCGGAGGAGGAGCCACCCGGCGAGTGGGTGAGCCGGCGCGGGTTCTTCGTGCGCGAGGGGGTCATGAAGGCGAATTCGGTGGTGACGGTCTTGCCGGCGATCACGCCGCCGGCGCGCGCCGTCATCCGCACGATGGCGGCGTCCGTCGCGGGCCGATAGCCCGCATAGATCGGCGAGCCGCGCTCGGTGGGGAAGTCGGTCGTGTCGAGAATGTCCTTGATGCCGACAGGCAGGCCGGCGAGCGGCCTCTGCGCCAGGTCCGGCGCGCGGGCGCCCACCAGCAGCGCATCCGGATCGAACGCGGCGAAGGCCTGCACGTCGGCTTCCTGCGCGCGGATCGCTTCGATGCAGCGCTCGGCGACGTCGAGCGGCGTGAGGTGTCCGGCACGAATGGCCTGGGCGAGGGCGACGGCTGAGAGCATCTCGGTCATGCAATCGGCTGTCGCATGAGTGCCGGGCGGAGGCAAGATGCGACGTCGCGGCCGGCACGCGGACGCTGCAATGGAATGTCGGCGCAGGGGAACCTATGGTAGCTGCGTGCAGTTGCTGTCGCGCCAGGGTGGTCGATGCGGGGTGCCACTTTTCTTCTGGTCATCAATTTCGCCATCGGCCTGTCTTTCGCCACCGCCTTTCTGGGTCTTTCCTGGCGTTCGCGCATTGGCCTCGGCTTCTGGTGCGCCGCCGGGTTTGCGGCGGCGGCGGCGACAGTCGCCGTGGAGGCGATAGCCCCGCTCATGGCGTCGGCGCGGCTGATCTCCGGCCTGTCCTTTGCTCTCCTGATGTCGGCCCTGACTTTCATCGTCATCGGCATTGTGCGCCATTATCGGCCGGGCATGCCGCTTGGTCCCGTCATGCTGGTGCTCGCCGGCTCGATCGCGCTGGATCTCGGCGTGACCTATGATTTGCAGCGCGGCACGCTGGTCCACGGCCTCGCCTATCAGGGGCCGTATGCACTGATGACCGCGATCGGTGCCGGCATCATCCTTTGCTCGCGCCGACGCCATCGCGCCGACCTGGCGCTTGCCGCGGTGCTGGGGCTCTGTTCACTTCAGTTTCTCTTCAAGGCCGCTGCACCGCTGTTCAGCGCGGGCGCCGCGCCGGACGTGCGCAGCTATGTTTCCAGTCTCTATGCCTATTACTCGCAGACCATTGGCGCCGTCGCTGCGCTGCTGCTGGGTCTGGCGCTGCTCGGTGTGATCATCGTGGAGGTGGTTGCGGAAGCAACCGGCCGGCTGCAGCGCGATTCGCTTTCGGGCGTGCTCAACCGCGCCGCCTTCCTCGACCGCGCCGCGGCGACAGTGAACGGTCTCGTACCGGGGCAACGGGCCTGGCTGGTGATGATCGACCTCGACCATTTCAAGTCGATCAACGACCGATTCGGACACGCGGCCGGCGACGAGGTGATCCGGGCGGTTGGTGGCGTATTGAACGCACTGGCGCCGCCGGGACATCTTTCCGGCCGGCTGGGCGGCGAGGAGTTCTGCCTGCTGCTGCCCGATACCGGCGAACCGGAGATGACAGGGACGATCGAGGCCGTTCGAGCGGCCCTTCGTGGTGCGAGCTACACCCTGGTGCCGGACGACGTGCAGGTCACGGCGAGCTTCGGTGTCGCATCGCTGGGAGCCGAGGTACGGCTCGACCGGGCGATGCGCCGCGCCGACCTCGCGCTCTACCGGGCCAAGGCCGCCGGTCGCGACCGGGTCGTGCTCGCCGATCCGCCGTCGGTGGAGGGCAGTGTCCCCGTGGGGTACTGAAACGCTTCATCTGCGGGTGAATGGCGGCCTCGGCACGTTCCATCGGCATTTCTGATGGATCATCGCTCAGAAATTCGTTTGAGCCCTTGCGCGGGCGGCGGTAAGCGCGGATCGTTCAGACAAGGCTCGGGGCGCGTTTCAATGAATATTCTGTCGATCCAGTCGTGGGTTGCCTACGGCCATGTGGGCAACGCCTCGGCCATGTTCCCCATCCAGCGGCTCGGCCACGAAGTGTGGGGCATCCACACCGTGCAGTTCTCCAACCACACCGGCTACGGTGCCTGGCGCGGCGAGGTGTTCGGCGCCGAGCTGATCCGCGAGCTGGTCGGCGGCCTGGAGGATCGCAACGTGCTGCCGCGCTGCGACGGCGTGCTGTCCGGCTATATGGGTTCGGCCGAGATCGGCGACGCCATCCTCGATACGGTCGGCCGCGTGAAGGCTGCCAACGCCGCCGCGCATTACTGCTGCGATCCGGTGATCGGCGATGTGGGGCGCGGCGTCTTCGTGCGTCCGGGAATTCCCGAATTCATGCGCGACCGCGCGGTGCCGGCCGCCGACCTGATCACGCCGAACCAGTTCGAGTTGGACTATCTCTCCGGCCGCACCACGACCACGCGCGCCGAGGCTTTCGCGGCCTGCGACGCGGTGCATGCCAACGGGCCGCGCGTGATCATGGTCACCAGCCTGCACACCGAGGACACGCCGGCCGATTGCATCGACCTCATGGCCTCCGGGCCGGACGGGCGCTACCTCGTGCGCACGCCCAAGCTGGACATTTCGGTCAACGGCGCCGGCGATGCCATTGCGGCGCTGTTCTTCGTGCATTGGAAGAGCACGCACTCGACCGCCGAGGCGCTTTCCAAGGCGGCGTCCTCGGCCTATGGCTTGCTTGCCCGTACGGCAGCCGCCGGCTCGCGCGAGATCCTCACCGTCGCCGCGCAGGATGAATTCGTCACCCCGTCCCGCATCTTCACACCGGAGAAGCTTTGACCGCCATGGCACGTCGTTTCGTCACGCTCGACGTTTTCACCGACCGTACCCTCGCGGGCAATCCGCTGGCCGTCGTGCTCGATGCCGACGGGCTGGACGGCAACCAGATGCAGGCCATCGCCCGCGAGTTCAATCTCTCGGAGACGGTGTTCCTGCTGAAGCCGCAGGAAGATGAGAACCGCGCCCGGTTGCGCATCTTCACCGTCAATCACGAACTGCCCTTCGCCGGCCATCCCACGGTGGGCACGGCGGTGCTGCTCGCCATCCGCGACGGGGTGGAGACCTCGACCGACTTCGTGCTGGAGGAGAGTGTCGGCCTGATTTCCTGCCATGTGAACGTGAAGGGGCCCCGGCTCGGCAACGCCATCTTCACCGTGCCGCGCATCCCCGAGATCATCGACGACGAGCCGATGAGCATCGAGGCCTGCGCGCAGGCGCTGGGGCTGGACGCCTCCGACATCGGCTTCGACGAGTATCGCCCGGTCGTCGCCTCGGCGGGCGTGCCTTTCGTCTGCGTGCCGCTCGCCTCGCGCTCGGCGCTGGCGCGCATCAGCCCGAGCGCGGCCCGCCTGATCGGCACCTTCGGCAGCGAGGCCGAGTCGGTCTATGTGTTCTGCCGCGACGAGGACGGGGAGGGCGATTTCCGCGCCCGCATGTTCGGCGCCAATATGGGCATCGACGAGGATCCGGCGACCGGCTCGGCCGCTGCCGCCTTCGCGGCCGTGCTGCTGGCGGGCGAGAAGCCGGCCGACGGCTTCCACGCCTTCGACATTTTGCAGGGCGTGGAGATGGGGCGGCCGAGCCTGGTGCGGCTCGGGCTGGACGTGGTGGACGGTGCGCTGAAGGCGGTCACCATCGGCGGCGGCGCCACCATCGTCGCCGAGGGCGTGATCCATATCTGACGGCGCGGTGATGGCGGGAGCGCAAGCCCTGGAGATCTTCGAGGTCGACCGGCTGGACATGCGGTTCGATCCCGCTCCCTGGGCTTCGGCGCGGGAGAACCGGGCGGCGATCGACGCCAATTTCGCCGCGCGGCTCAGCCGGCAGCCGGACATCTGGAACGGGCGCATCCTCGTCCTGGTCGATCATGCGCTGGACGCGGGCACGCTGACCGGCCGCTATGCCGAAACCGACTACGCCGCGCTGCTGTGGCTGCTGGCCGCCGAGCCGCCGCTTGCCGGCGCGCGGAACGCCTTTGCCATGGGAGCCTTGCGCGGGGCGGACGGCGGCTTCGTGCTGGCCCGCATGGCGCCCTGGACCGCCAATGCCGGGCGGATCTATTTCGCCGCCGGCACGCCCGATCCGGACGACGTCACCGCCGATGGCCGGGTCGACCTCGAGGGCAGCATGCTGCGCGAACTGGGCGAGGAGACCGGCCTTGCCCCGGACGACGTGACGCCGGCGCCGCGCTGGACGGTGCTGCGCGACGAGCGCCGTCTCGCCTTGCTGCGCCCGCTCGTCGCGCGCGAGAGCGCCGACGCCGTGGCCGAACGCATTCGCGCCCATATCGCCCATGAAGATCGCCCGGAGATCGACGCCGTCCTGGTCGCGCGCGGTCCGCGGGATATTGTCGAGGGCATGCCGCCCTTCATCCGCGCCTATCTCGATCGGGTGTGGGGACGGTCTTGAAAAGTAGCGTGACTTTTCGGACTAATCAGTTCGAAAATGGCACGCCGCTAGCATGTGATGGCGCGCCACGGGGTCCGCGTTGGGGCGAGCCGCCGTCCTTTTCTCGGGGAGATAGAGACATGGTCGTCAAGACGTCCGATAGCCTGCCGCTTTTTTCGTCAGGCATGCTCGATCGGCGGCAGCTGCTGGCTCTCGGTGCGGGGGCGATCGCGCTGACCGCCGCAGGCAGCGATGCCTTCGCCGCCGGCAAGCCGAAGCCGATCAAGGTCGCCGCCATCTATACCGTGCCGGTCGAGCAGCAATGGGTGTCGCGCATCCACAAGGCGCTCAAGGCGGCCGAGGCGCGTGGCGACATCACCTATAAATTCTCCGAGAACGTGGCCAATACCGACTATGAGCGCGTGATGCGCCAGTACTCGCAGGAGGGCGCGGACCTCGTCGTCGGCGAGGTGTTCGCGGTGGAACGCCCGGCCCGCAAGGTCGCGGCGGATTATCCGAACACGGCGTACCTCATGGGCTCCTCCTTCGGCCCGACCAAGCCGAACTTCTCGGTGTTCGACAACTTCATCCACGAGCCGTCCTTCCTGACCGGCATGGTGGCGGGCAAGACCACCAAGTCGAACATCATCGGCCTGGTCGGCGGCTATGCCATTCCGGAGGTGAACCGGCTGATGCAGGCCTTCATGGAAGGCGCGCAGTCGGTGAACCCGAACGTGAAGTTCATCGTCACCTTCATCAACAGCTGGTACGACCCGCCCAAGGCCAAGGAAGCCGCCTTCGCCCAGATCGACAAGGGCGCGGACATTCTCTACGCCGAGCGCTTCGGCGTGTCGGATGCCGCCAAGGAGCGCGGCGTGAAGGCCATCGGCAACGTCATCGACACCTCCGCGCAATATCCCGGCACGGTGATCGCCTCGGCGCTGTGGCAGATGGAGCCGACCATCGACAAGGCCATCAAGGCGGTGATGGACGGCACCTTCGTCGCCGCCGATTACGGCCCGTACAGCTACATGGCCGAAGGCGGCGCGAGCCTCGCCCCGCTCGACCCGAAGGTGGTTCCGCCGGAGGTCATCGAGCTCGTTCTCCTGAAGGAGAAGGAGATCAAGGACGGCCTGTTCCGGGTGAACGTCAACGACGCCGAGCCGAAATCGACGCTGTAGTGCGCGCAGAACCCTCTCCCCGACGGGGAGAGGGTTGGGGTGAGGGGGCTTCGACGCTCCGCAATGGCGTAGCCCTCACCCGGCCGCTGCGCGGCCGACCTCTCCCCGTCGGGGAGAGGTTGAGAGAGCATTCCTCAGGCTGCGGCCACGCCCATGCACCCCGATCCCCGCCCGCTCGTCCTCTCGCTCGCTGGCATCACCAAGCGGTTCGGCCCGCTGACGGCGAACGACCATATCGACCTCGACGTGCACGCTGGCGAGATCGTCGCGCTGCTCGGCGAGAACGGTGCCGGCAAGACCACGCTGATGAGCATCCTGTTCGGCCATTACGTGGCCGACGAGGGCACGGTGCATATCGCCGGCGCCGACGGCCAGCTCGCCCCGCTTCCGGGCGGCTCGGCCGAAGCGGCGCTGGAGGCGGGCATCGGCATGGTGCACCAGCATTTCGCGCTGGCGGAGAACCTCACCGGCTTCGAGAACATCGTGCTCGGCACGCAGTCGCTGTGGAGCTTCACGCTGAAGCGCGGCGCCGCCCGCGCCAAGGTCGAGCGGCTGATGGCGGAATCCGGCCTCGCCGCCGATCTCGACGTGCCGGTGGCGCGGCTTTCGGTCGGCGAGCAGCAGCGCATCGAGATATTGAAGGCGCTCTATCGCGACGTGCGGGTGCTGATCCTCGACGAACCGACCGCCGTGCTGACCCCGCAGGAGGCGGATGGGCTGTTCGCCACCGTGCGCACGCTGGCGGCGAAGGGGCTGGCGGTGATCTTCATCAGCCACAAGCTGCACGAGGTGCTGGCGCTGTGCGAGCGGGTCGTCGTGCTGCGCGGCGGCGCCAAGGTCGCCGACCGGCCGACCGCCGGGGCCGACCGTGCCATGCTGGCCGAACTGATGGTCGGCCGCGCCATCCCGCCGCGCGTGCGGCCGCCCTCATTGCCCGGCGCGCCGATCCTCAGCCTGCGTGCCGTCAGCGTCGGTGGCGCCAGCGCGCGCGACCGGCTGGAAGATGCCGATCTCGAGGTGCGCGCCGGCGAGATCGTCGGCATTGCCGGCGTGTCCGGCAACGGGCAGGGGGCGCTTGCGGCGCTGGTGGCCGGCCTTGCGGCTCCCCGTGCGGGCGAAGCCCTGATCGCCGGGGTGAAGGTCGGGCGGGCCGACCCTGCCGGACGCATCGCCTCCGGCGTCGGGCGTATACCGGAGGACCGCCACCGCGACGGCACGGTCGGCGCGCTGTCGGTGGCGGAGAACTTCGTTATCGAGACCATCGCCGAGCCGGAAAACCAGACGGCGGGGCTGATGCGCCGCGGCGACATCCGCGCCCGCACCGCCGAGGCGATCAAGGCTTATGACGTGCGCTGCCCCGGACCGGACGCGGCGATCCGCTCGCTATCGGGCGGCAACATGCAGAAGGTGGTGCTCGCCCGCGTGCTGGAGCGCGAGCCGCGCCTCGTGCTCGCCCACCAGCCGACGCGCGGCCTCGACATCGGCGCTACCACCGATGTGCACCGCCGGCTCATTGCCGCGCGCGGGCGCGGCGCGGCGGTGCTGCTGATCTCCGAGGACCTCGACGAACTCTTCGCCCTGTCGGACCGGATTGCCGTGGTGCATGCCGGGCACCTGTCCGCGCCGATGGAGACGCAGGGGCTGGACGTGCGCACGGTCGGGCTGATGATGGCGGGCCATTCGGCCGAGGAGGCGGCATGATGGTGTGTCGCGCAAGGATACCTCGACGTGAGAATTCTCCCTCTCCCCGACGGGGAGAGGGATGGGGTGAGGGGGCTTCGACGCTCCGCAATGTTGTCACCCCTCACCGACCCGCTCCGCGGGCCACCTCTCCCCGACGGGGAGAGGGAGGAGCACCAATAGCCATGCAGATTTGGCCGCGACGGCTGTCCGTCGGAGGCCGCCGATGATCCGCTTCGTTCCGCGCGAGCGCACGCCGGTCTGGCTCACGGTGGCGGTTTCCGTCGGCTCGGGGCTGGCCGCGCTGCTGCTCACCGCCATTCCGCTCGCGCTCTCGGGCGCGCCCGTGTTCACCGCCTTCGTCCTGATGGCGAAGGGCGCGGCCGGCGACGGCTTCGCGCTGGCCGAGACGCTGACGCGGGCGACACCGCTGATCTTCACCGGCCTTGCCGCTGCGGTGGCCTTCCGCGCCAAGCTGTGGAACATCGGCGCCGAGGGCCAGCTTTATGCCGGCGCGCTCGCCACCGTCGCTCTGGGGGCCGGGCTGATCGAGGCGCCCGCCTATCTCCTGGTGCCGCTGGTGCTGGTCGGCGCCGCGCTTGCCGGCGCGCTGCTGCTGCTGGTGCCGGTGCTGTTCAAGACCCGCTTCGGCGCCGACGAGGTGGTCGTCACGCTCTTGATGAACTTCATCGTGCTGCTGTTCGTGCAGATGATGATCGAAGGGCCGATGAAGGACGAGATGGCGATGGGCTGGCCGCAATCGGCGCCCGTGCTCGACGAGGCGACGCTGCCCAAGCTGGTCACCGGGCTGCGGCTGCACTGGGGCCTCGTCATCGCCGTGGTCGCGGCCGTGCTGCTGCATGTCTTCATCACCCGCACGGTGTGGGGCTTCCGCCTGCGCGCGGTCGGCGAGAACGCCCGCGCGGCGCGCTATGCCGGCCTGCCGGTGGGCAAGGCGATGGCGCTGGTCGGCCTCATCTCCGGCGGGCTGGCGGGGCTTGCCGGCGCCAGCGAGGTGGCGGGGCTGAAAGGGTATCTGACCTCCGACCTTTCCCCCGGCTTCGGCTATGCCGGCATCGTGGTGGCGACGCTGGCCAATCTCTCGCCGCTCGGTGTCATTCCGTCCGCCATCTTCGTTGCCGGGGTCTTCGTCGGGGCGGATTCGATGAGCCGTGCCATTGGCGTATCGAACTATCTCGCCGATCTTGTCGTCGCCTTCGCGCTGCTTAGCGTGCTGGTCGGCGGTCTCCTCACCCGCTTCCGCATCGTGCTCGTTCGCCGGGGGACCGCCTGATGCTGTGGGCCGCGCTCGACATCCTCACCCAGGCGAATTTCTGGGCCGCGACCGTGCGCATCGCCACGCCGCTGATCTTCGGCGTGCTCGGCGCGCTGCTGTGCGAGCGGGCGGGTGTGCTCAATCTCGGCATTGAGGGCATCTTCGTCGTCGGCGCCATGTCCGGCTGGCTCGCGGTCTATCTCGGCCTGCCGCTGTGGGGCGGGGTGGCGGTGGCGGCACTCGCCGGGGCGGTGTTCGGGCTGCTCCACGGCGTGCTGACCGTGCCGCTGGGGCTCTCCCAGCATGTCACGGGCATCGGGGTGACGCTGCTCGCCACCTCCGTCGCCTATTTCGGCTATCGCGTCGCCTTTCCCAATGTGGCGACGCCGCCGCGCATCGAGCCGTTTCCCCCGCTGCATGTGCCGGTGCTGGGCGACCTGCCCTTCATCGGCCCGATCCTCGGCCAGCAGACGGCGTTCACCGTGCTGGCCTTCCTGTGTGTCGGGCTGCTTGCCTTCGTGCTGGCGCGCACGCCGCTCGGCCTCGCGCTGCGGGCGGTGGGCGACAATCCGGAGGCGGTGGAGGCGCAGGGGCTTTCCGTGGTGGCCTTGCGCATCGGCGCGGTGATGGCGGGCTCGGCGCTGATGGCGCTGGGCGGCGCCTTCCTCACGCTCTCCGCCTTCAACGCCTTCTATTTCGGCATGATCAACGGGCGCGGCTGGGTATGCATCGCGCTCACCGTCTTCGCCTCCTGGCGGCCGGGCAAGGCGCTGCTCGGCGCGCTGCTGTTCGGCGCGCTGGACGCCTACCAGCTGCGACTCCAGACCATCACCGGCGGGGCGGTGCCGAGCCAGATATTCCTCATGCTGCCCTATATCTTCTCCATTGCCGCGCTAGTTCTGGTGGCGCGCCGGGCGGACTATCCGCGCGCGCTGATGAAGCCTTACTTCAAGGGACAACGATGAGTTTCGATCTTCTGGTCCGCAATGCCCGCTTGGCCGACGGGCGGGCGGGCGTCGACATCGCCTGCGCGGGCGGGCGCATCGTGGCCGTCGAGCCGGGGATCGAGGCGGAGGCGGGCCGGGTGATCGATGCCGGTGGCCGGCTCGTCGCGCCGCCCTTCGTCGACGTGCATTTCCACATGGATGCGACGCTGTCGCTCGGCCTGCCCCGGCTCAACACGTCGGGCACGCTGCTCGAAGGCATCGCGCTGTGGGGCGAACTGAAGCCGCTGCTGACGCATGAGGCGGTGATCGAGCGCGCGCTCGCCTATTGCGACCTCGCGGTCAGCCAGGGCCTGCTCGCCATCCGCTCGCATGTCGATGTGTGCGACGACCGGCTGCTCGCGGTCGAGGCGCTGCTGGATGTGCGCGAGAGGGTGAAGGACTATATCGACCTTCAGCTCGTGGCCTTTCCGCAGGATGGCTATTACCGCTCGCCGACCGCCGCGCGGAATCTGGAGCGCGCGCTCGATATGGGCGTCGACGTGGTCGGCGGCATTCCGCATTTCGAACGCAGCATGGCGGACGGCGCCGGCTCGCTGAAGGCGCTGTGCGAGATCGCCGCCGCGCGGGGCTTGCGCGTCGACATCCATTGCGACGAGAGCGACGACCCGCTGTCGCGCCATATCGAGGCGCTGGCCTATGAGACCCAGCGGCTGGGGCTGCACGGGCGCGTGGCGGGTTCGCACCTCACCTCCATGCACTCCATGGATAACTACTACGTCTCCAAGCTCATTCCGCTGATCGCGGAAGCCGGCGTGCACGCCATCGCCAATCCGCTGATCAACATCACCCTGCAGGGCCGGCACGACACCTATCCCAAGCGCCGCGGCATGACCCGCGTGCCGGAGCTGCGGGCGGCGGGGGTGAACGTCGCCTTCGGGCATGATTGCGTGATGGACCCCTGGTACTCGCTCGGCTCGGGCGACATGCTGGAGGTGGCGCATATGGCGCTGCATGTCGGCCAGATGACCTCGCGCGAGGCGATGATCTGGTGCTTCGAGGCGGTGACGACCAATCCCGCCCGCATCATGGGGCTGGAAGGCTACGGCATCGCGCCCGGCTGCAACGCCGATTTCGTGCTGCTCCAGGCGGCCGATCCCATCGAGGCGATCCGCCTCAAGGCGGCGCGGCTGTTCGTGGTCCGGCGCGGGCGGGTGATCGCCGAGGGCGCGCCGCGCGTCTCGGCGCTGGACCTTCCCGGCCGGCCGGCGCTGGTCGACCCGGCGGCCTATGCGCCGCGCGAGGCCTGAGCCGAAACAGGGGCGACGCGCCTTCGCCCCGGTGTATGCTGGGCATGGGATCCCGATCTGACGCTGCGGAATCGCGGGCCGGGATCGCCAGCTTGAGGGTCGACCGCGTATGCCCATGTCGTTCGGAACGGGAGTGACGTCTGGCTTCCCACTGCCGGAATGCCGGACCGAGGGACTCGACCTGCTCCGCCGTCCCGTGTGGATTCTCGACACCGACACGATGCGCAAGCGCTACGCCAATGCCGCGGCGCGCGAGTTCTGGCGGGTCGCGCCGGGCGAGGAGGAGGAGTTCTTCTCGCGCGATTTCACCCCGCACTCGGCGGCGATACGGGCGCGGCTGCGGCTGACCCTCGACAGGGTGCGCTCCGGCGAGGTCGTCGCCGAGCGCTGGACCTTCTATCCACGGGAGCACCCCTTCACCGTCGACTGCGTGATGAGCGGCGTGCGGCTTTCCGACGGCCATATCGGCATGCTGGTCGAAGCGACGGTGCCGGAGGTCGAGCCTGCCGAGCGGCGCGGCGTCGAGGCGCTCCGGCATACGCTGGTGATGGTGACGCTGTATGACGAAGAGGGGGCGGTGCTGTTCCGGAACCCTGCTGCAGCACGGTGCTTTACCGGCGAGGCCCACCGCTTCGCGGCCGGCTTCGCGGAACCGGGCGACGGGCTCGCCATGTGGCGCGAGGCCCTTGCGCAGGAAGCTGTGCATGCCGACGCATTTCTCGGCAAGACGGTGTCGGGGGACTATCGCGTGATCACCAGCCGTGGCGTGCGCTGGCACGGCATCGATATCCGCACGACGACGGACCCGGTGAGCGGGCGGCTGGCCATGCTGGTGAACGAGCGCGACATCACCGACCGCGTGCAGGCCTATGCCCGTTCGGAATATCTCGCCAGCCATGACCCGATGACCGGCCTCGTCAACCGCAGCCGCTTCGTCGAGCTGCTCGACGCGGCGGTCAGCGTGCCCGGTTCGACAGGCGCGCTGGTGACGGTCGACCTCGACAACTTCAAGGAGGTCAACGACACGCACGGCCACGCCGCCGGCGACGCGGTGCTGCGCGAGATCGGCACGCGCCTGCGGGCAAGCCTGCGGCCGGGCGATGTGTGCGCCCGTGTCGGCGGCGACGAGTTCGCGCTCATCCTGCCGGGTCTCGTCGATGCGGATGCCCTGCAGCGGCGTGCGACCGAGCTGGACCTGAGGCTCAGCCAACTGATCGTCGACCCGGTTTCGGGCGGGGCCTTCAGCATGGCGGCGAGCTTCGGCATGGCCTGCTGGCCGGTCGACGGCGCCAGCCCGGACATTGTCCAGCGCAACGCGGATCTGGCGCTCTACGCCGCCAAGGCCGAGGCCGGACGGCGCATCCGGCGCTTCGACATGCTCATGCGCATCGATGCCGACGAACGCCATCAATGCGTGGAAGACCTCGTCGCCGCCGTCGAGCGCGACGAGTTCGATGTCTTCTTCCAGCCGCTTGTCGACCTCGCCTCGGGCGGGCTGGTCGGCTTCGAGGCGCTATTGCGCTGGCGCCATCCCACACGCGGCCTGCTGCTGCCGGACCGCTTCATCCCCGCGGCGGAAAGCGTCGGCCTGATGACCTCCATGGGGCGGCTCATGTTCGCCCGGACCTGCGCGCAACTGCGGACGTGGCTCGATGCCGGGATCGAGCCGGGTCGCATCGCGGTGAACCTGTCGGCCAACCAGTTCCGCGACCGCCGTCTGGCCGAGCAGCTGACGGCGTGGGTGAGGGAGGCCGGGCTTTCCCCGTCGCGGATCGAGTTCGAGGTTCCCGAGACCGTCACGCTTGGCCGTAGCGGGGAGGCGGTGCTCGACACGCTCTCCAAGCTGAGGCTGGCGGGATTCAGCATTGCTCTGGACGATTTCGGCACCGGCCACGCCTCGCTCACGCATCTGCGCCGGCTGCCGATCGACACCATCAAGATCGACCGGACCTTCGTCGCCGAGATGGAGCAGTCCGGTGCCGATCGTGCCATCGTTCATGCCGTCGCGGTGCTGGGGCGCGAATTGTCGATGCATGTGCTGGCCGAGGGGATCGAGACCGAGGGGCAGCGGGCGGCGCTGGCCGCTCTCGGCTGCGATTTCGGCCAGGGTTTCCTGTTCGGCCACCCGATGGACGCGGCTACCGCCACCGACTGGCTGGTGGCGCGGACAAGCGGCCGGGCCGGTCGTGGCGGGGTCATCGCGTTTCCGGCAGCACGACGACCGTCGGCTTGAGCGGCAGCGTCTCGCGGGACAGGACGATCTGCGGGCTGTCCTGCCGCTCGATCACGTATCGGCTGCTGGCGAAGCGGTCGAGAAAGCGGTTCAGCGTGCCCTGGTTGAAATAGTGCATGGGGATGACGAGCGGCGCTTCCAGCGATTTCAGCACCTCGACCATGCCGTCGACATCCAGCGTGTAGCTGCCATCGACCGGGGCCAGCACCACGTCGATGCGCCCCAGCGCGCCGAGGTCCTCCTGGGTGAGCGTGTGGTGCAGGTGGCCGAGATGGGCGATGCACAGATCCGCCGCCCTAAAGATGAAGATGGAATTGCCGTTGCGGATCGTGCCGCCTTCCATGTCACGGATATTGGTCGGCAGGTTGCCCACCCAGAGGTCGTCGATCTCCTGGTCGTAGCGGGCCGGCTCGCGGTCCTCGCGCCAGCCCTTCATCACGAATTCGATGCCGGGGTCCGGGTTGAGCGAATAATGGGTCGAGTGCGCCCGGTTCATCGTGGCCACGCGCGGCACGACGGCGGGCCGGACATAGTCGTTGTAGTCGGTCGCGACGGTGACGCCGCCGGCCGTTTCGATCAGGAAGGTCGAGTGGCCGATATAGGTGAGGCTGACCTGTTTCGGCTCCAGATAGGCCGCCGGCAGGGTCAGCGGCGCAGCCGGCGCCAGGAAGGGGCTCGTCGCCACCAGCTTCGGGCAACGGTCGGCCTGGGCTTGCGCGGGCAGGGCGCCGAGGGGGGCTGCAAGGCAGGCGAGGGCGAGCAGGCCCACGGTCGCGAAGCGCGTCATCACGGGACTCCGGGCGGGTGTCCCGTGATCATCGGCCGTGCGGTGACGCAGCGCGAGTAACAGTTTCGTGGCGATTGCCTTAGGCAATCGCCTCAGCGCAGGTACGGGTTGGTCCGCTTCTCCAACGCGATGTTCGACGCGGCGCCATGGCCGGGCAGGATGGTGAAGGCGTCGCCCAGCGGGAGGATCTTCTCCTTGATACCCTTGATGAGCAGCGGCCCGTCGCCATAGGGAAAGTCGGTGCGTCCGACGGAGCGCTGGAACAGCGTGTCGCCGACGATGGCGATCTTGTTGGCGCGATTGACCAGCACGACATGGCCCGGCGTATGGCCGGGGACGTGCAGGATATCGAACGCAACGCCGCCGATATCCACCGTGTCGCCCTCGTTGAGCCAGCGATCGGGCGTGACCGGCCGGCCGGGAATACCGGTGCGCGCGCCGGCGGTCGGCAGGTCGTCGAGCAGGAACTTGTCGGCCTCATGCGGGCCTTCTACCGGGATGTTCAGCGTCTCGGCGAGTTCCGCCGCACCGGCGGCGTGGTCGATATGGCCGTGGGTGAGCACGATCTTCTCGGGCGTGACCTCCAGTTCCTCCAGCGCGGCGAGGATGCGCGGCAGGTCGCCGCCCGGATCGATCACCGCGCCCCGCTTGGTGGTTTCGTCCCACACGATCGAGCAGTTCTGCTGGAACGGGGTCACGGGTACGACGGCGATCTTCATTTCGGACATGTCGGCTCCTTGAAGGCAGGCGGCGGGAATGTGGTCGAACATATCCTCGCGCGCAAGCCGCCGGCGGGCCTGCCGCCTTGTGGCGCCTTGCGGCCAATGCTATCCCGCGCCCCATGAGCACCGAACCCATCGACAACATCCGCAACTTCTCGATCGTCGCCCATATCGACCACGGGAAGTCGACCCTCGCCGACCGCCTGATCCAGATCACCGGCGGGCTGTCGGAGCGCGAGATGTCCGAGCAGGTGCTCGACAGCATGGATATCGAGCGCGAGCGCGGCATCACCATCAAGGCGCAGACGGTGCGGCTGTCCTATCACGCCAAGGACGGCAAGGATTACGTCCTCAACCTCATCGACACGCCCGGCCATGTCGACTTCGCCTATGAGGTGAACCGCTCGCTCGCCGCCGTCGAGGGCTCGCTGCTGGTGGTCGACGCCTCGCAGGGCGTCGAGGCGCAGACGCTGGCCAACGTCTACCAGGCGATCGACAACAACCACGAGATCGTCCCGGTCCTCAACAAGGTCGACCTGCCGGCCGCCGAGCCGGACAAGGTGAAGGCGCAGATCGAGGACGTGATCGGCCTCGACGCCTCCGACGCCGTGCTCATCTCGGCCAAGACCGGCCTCGGCATTCCCGACGTGCTGGAAGCCATCGTCACCCGCCTGCCGCCGCCCAAGGGCGACCGCGACGCCCCGCTCAAGGCGCTGCTGGTCGACAGCTGGTACGACGTCTATCTCGGCGTCGTCGTGCTGGTGCGCATCGTCGACGGCGTGATGAAGAAGGGCCAGCGCATCAAGATGATGCGCACCGAAGCCGTCTACGACATCGACCGCGTCGGCGTGTTCACGCCCAAGCTCACCGTCATGTCGCAGCTCGGCCCGGGCGAGATCGGCTTCCTCACCGGCTCGATCAAGGAAGTGGCGGATACCCGCGTCGGCGACACCATCACCGAGGAGAAGCGGCCGACCGCCGAGGCGCTGCCGGGCTTCAAGCCGGCGCAGCCGGTGGTGTTCTGCGGCTTGTTCCCGGTCGATGCGGCCGATTTCGAGGATCTGCGCGCGGCGATGGGCAAGCTGCGGCTCAACGATGCCTCCTTCTCCTTCGAGATGGAGACCTCGGCCGCGCTCGGCTTCGGCTTCCGCTGCGGGTTTCTTGGGCTGCTGCATCTGGAAATCATCCAGGAGCGGCTGGAGCGCGAGTTCAACCTCGACCTCATCGCCACCGCCCCCTCGGTCATCTACGAGATCGAGATGAACGACGGCTCGGTGATCGACCTGCACAACCCGGCCGACATGCCGGACGTGGTGAAGATCAAGGAGATCCGCGAGCCGTGGATCCGCGCCACCATCCTGACGCCGGACGACTATCTCGGCGCGGTGCTCAAGCTCTGCCAGGACCGCCGCGGCAACCAGATCGAGCTGACCTATGTCGGCTCGCGCGCCATGGTCACCTATGACCTGCCGCTGAACGAGGTGGTGTTCGACTTCTACGATCGGCTGAAGTCGATCTCGAAGGGCTATGCCTCGTTCGATTACCAGATCACCGATTACCGCGTCGGCGACCTGGTGAAGATGTCGATCCTGGTCAATGCCGAGCCGGTCGACGCGCTCTCCATGCTGGTGCACCGCACCCGCGCGGAATATCGCGGCCGGGCCATGTGCGAGAAGCTGAAGGACCTGATCCCGCAGCACCTGTTCCAGATTCCGATCCAGGCCGCGATCGGCGCCAAGATCATTGCCCGCGAGACCATCCGCGCGCTGCGCAAGGACGTCACCGCCAAGTGCTACGGCGGCGACATCACCCGCAAGCGCAAGCTGCTGGAGAAGCAGAAGGAGGGCAAGAAGAAGATGCGCCAGTTCGGCCGGGTGGAGATTCCGCAGGAAGCCTTCATCGCCGCGCTGAAGGTGGACGACTGAGGCGCCGGTCCGTCCGGCTTTCGCATCGGCGGTATTTGTGTTCCCATCTCCCGTCGGCAATACGCGACGGGAGGCAGGATCATGGCCTACAAGTTCGAAGTGTATGAGGACAAGTCGGGGGGATATCGCTTCCGATTCAAGGCCTCCAACGGCGAGACGATGTTCGCCTCGGAAGGCTACAAGGCCAAGGCGTCGGCGCTGAGCGCCATCGAATCCCTCAAGAAGAACGTGCCGGGGGCCGAGGTGGTCGAGCTTCCCAAAGACGAGAAGAAAGCCTGACGGCATCGGCCGAACCTCGTCCGTAATGAAAAAGGCCGGGCTCGCGCCCGGCCTTTCCGTTGATGCGGCCTCGCGTCAGATGACGTAGGGCGGCACGTGATAATACTCGTTGACCTTGCGGTCCCAGTCGCGGTCCTGCCACGTGCCCTCGTCGAGGTTCTTGTGGCGGGGCGCACCGTGGAGCTGCTCCTCGGTGACGTCGACGACATAGCCGTCGAGGTTCTCGTCATATTTCAGCAGCGACCAGGGCAGCGGGTAATAGTCCTCGCCGAAGCCGAGGAACCCGCCGAAGCTCATCACCGCATAGGCGGTCTGCCCGCTGAGCTTGTCGATCATGACGCGGGCGATCGAGCCGATCCGGTCGCCATTCGGACGGTAGACGGCGGTGCCCTCGACCTTGTCGCTGCCGATCAGCGTCATGGTTTCGCGGGCCTCGAGGTTCTGCTGCGTGCTGTGCATCGTAAGCCTCCCTTGTGGTTGACCAGCTGGTGATGTGAGGAAAACGATGTTGTCGCCGTCCTGTTCCGCCAAGAATTTGGAATTATGCTTGAAATATAGGGGCAACGTCTTTGAGGAGAACTCACATCGGCGATGACTTGATCTTGATACCGTCGGGAGATCCGCCGATGCGCGGTTGTGGCGTCGCGTAGCCGTGCCGGATATATTGCGCGCGCCGGCGGCGGAGAATCACGACATGGCGTGCGACGACAGCAATCCCCGACTGACGCGCCGCGCGGCGCTGGCATGGGCAGGCACCGTTGCCGCAGCTCTCGGCATGCCCGCGGGCAGCGCATTTGCGCAGCAGGCGGACGCAGCCGACGTCGATGCGCTGAAGCCCGGCCAGTATGTCTGGTACCCCGACCGGGCGCCGGACGGGTTCGTCGCCATCATCGTCTCGCTGCCGGACCAGCGCTGCTTCGTCTATCGCAACGGCGTGCGCATCGGGGTGTCGACGTGCTCGACCGGCCGGGCCGGGCACCAGACCCCGGTGGGCGTGTTCACCATCCTGCAGAAGGATGTCGACCACCATTCCTCGCTCTATGACGACGCGCCGATGCCGTTCACTGAGCGGCTGACCTGGTCGGGCGTCGCCTTGCATGCCGGCGGGCTGCCCGGCTACCCGTCCTCGCATGGCTGCGTGCACCTGCCGCTCGAATTCTCCAAGCTGCTGTTCGGCATCACCCATTACGGCACGCCGGTGATCATCGCCGACGCGCATTCCCAGCCGGTCGACGTGCTGCATCCCGGCCTCGTGCTTCCGGCGGATGCGACGACGGCGATCAAGGACGACGCCCCGAAAAACCCGAACGGCACGCCCGACACGGCGGCGGCGCCCGATCCGGCGGCCGACGCGGTGTCGATGATCGTCAGCGGCGCGGACAAGCAGCTCGTCGTCATCAAGGACGGCGTGGAGGTGCTGACGGCCCCGGTGACGATCCGCGATCCCGGCACGCCGCTCGGCAATGTGGTCTATGTGCTGAAGAAGGTCGGCGGCGAGGTCTCCTGGACCTCGGTCGCCTTCGAGGGCAACGGGGCGGGGCAGGGCAAGGCGGCCAGCGCGATCGACCGCATCACGGTGGCGCCGGAGGCGAACCAGCAGCTCGCCAAGCTGCTGGTTCCCGGCTCGACGCTGTTCATCACCGAGCTGCCGGCGGCGCAGAATACCCGCTCGAACAAGGATTTCGTTATCCTGTCGCAGGCGGTGAGCTGAGGAGACCCCGATGAACCGGCTTGCATCGGGGTTCGCGGTGTTTTGCGCCGTGCTCGGCGCCGCGACGCTGGCATGGGGGCAGCCCGCGCCATCGCCCGCCGCCGCGGCGGCCACGCCGGCCAAGCAGCTGTTCGGCGCGGCGAAGACGCCGGCCGATCTCGCCGTCCGCTCCATCGGCTTCTACTCGAAGGGCTGCCTTGCCGGCGCCGAGGCGCTGCCGATCAACGGCAAGACCTGGCAGGCGATGCGCCTCTCGCGCAACCGCAACTGGGGTCATCCCGAACTGATCGCCTTCCTGGAGCGTTTCGCCGCCAAGGTGCCCGCGGTCTCGCCATGGCCGGGCATACTGGTCGGCGACATGTCGCAGCCGCGCGGCGGGCCGATGCTGACCGGCCATGCCTCGCACCAGATCGGCCTCGACGCCGACATCTGGCTGACGCCGATGCCCAAGCGCAGCTTCACCACCGAGGAGCGCGAGAAGGTCTCCGCCACGATGATCGTGCGGCCGGACCGGCTCGACGTCGACGCCAAGGTGTGGACGCCGGCGCATGTCGCGGTCATCCGGGCGGCGGCGCAGGACCCCGAGGTCGAGCGCGTGCTGGTCAATGCCGCGATCAAGAAGGCGCTGTGCCGCGACGCGACGGGCGACCGCGCGTGGCTGCAGAAGGTGCGGCCCTATTGGGGGCATGACTACCACATGCATGTGCGCATCTCCTGCCCCGCCGGCAGCCCCGATTGCCGGCCGCAGGATGCGGTGGTGCCGGGCGAGGGCTGCGGCAGCGAGCTCGACTGGTGGTTCTCGGACGCGAACCTGCATCCCAAGCCGCCGAAGGAGCCGCCCAAACCCAAGCCGCCGCTGATGCTGAAGGACCTGCCGCCCGCCTGCCGCGAGGTGGTGCTGGCCCCGTGAGGCCCGGCGGCAAGCGGTTTCCGAAGGGCCTGCGTGCGGGAGGGTGCACTTTTCCCCTCTCCCCGTGGGGGAGAGGGTGGGGTGAGGGGGCTCTGGGCCCGGCCGCCGTGTTACCCCTCACCGACCCGCTGCGCGGGCCACCTCTCCCCGACGGGGAGAGGGAAGACGCTGCGAGCCGACGGTTCAGCGCCGCCCATCCTCCAGGATCATGCCGGCCGCCTTCTCGGCGATCATGATGGTCGGGGAATTGGTGTTGCCCGACACGATGGTCGGCATGATGGAGGCATCCGCCACGCGCAGGCCGGCAATGCCGAACACCCGCAGCCGCTCGTCCACCACTGCCAGCGGGTCGCTCGCCAGTCCCATCTTCGCCGTGCCGACGGGATGGAAGATGGTGGTGCCGATGTCGCCGGCCGCGCGGGCCAGCGCCTCCTCGGTGTCGGCGACGGAAGGGCCGGGCAGCAGTTCGTCGGGCCGGTAGCGCGCGAGTGCCGGCTGGCCGACGATGCGCCGGGCGACGCGGACACTGTCCGCCGCCACGCGCCGGTCTTCCTCGGTGGCGAGATAGTTGGGCTGGATGCGCGGCGCCGCCGTGCTGTCGGCGCTCGCCAGCGTCAGGGTTCCACGGCTGGTCGGGCGCAGATTGCACACGCTCATGGTGAAGGCGGGGAAGTCGTGCAGCGGCTCGCCGAACTTGCCGAGCGAGAGCGGCTGGACGTGGAATTCGAGGTCGGCCCGCTCCTTCTCGGCTCGCGAGCGGGTGAAGATGCCGAGCTGCGAGGGCGCCATGGTCAGCGGTCCGCGCTGAAGGAAGGCGAACTGCAGGCCCATCTTCGCCCGGCCGAACAGCGAGTGGTACTGCTCGTTCAGCGTCGGGATGCCGGTGACCTTGTAGATCATGCGCAATTGCAGATGGTCCTGCAGGTTGGCGCCGACGCCGGGCGCGTCCTTCACGACAGCGATGCCGTGCTGTGCCAGTTCCCCGGCAGGCCCGATGCCCGAGAGCTTCAGCAAATGCGGGGAGCCGATGGCGCCGGCCGCGAGGATCACCTCGCCGCGTGCCTTCGCCGTGCGCGTCACGCCGTTCTGCCGGTAGACGACGCCGGCGGCGCGGCCGTGCTCGATCAGCACCCGCTCGGTGTGGCAGCCGGTCTCCAGCCGGAGATTGGGCCGCGCGAGCGCCGGCTTGAGGAAGCCGCGCGCGGCGCTCCAGCGGAAGCCGCGCTTCTGGTTCACCTGGAAGTAGGACGAGCCCTCATTGTCGCCGGTGTTGAAGTCCGCGATCGGCGGGATACCTGCCTGCTGCGCCGCCACGCGAACCTCGTCGAGCAGCTTCCAGGTGAGGCGGGGAAACTCCACCCGCCATTCGCCGCCACCGCCGTGAAACGCGCCGGCGCCGAGATAGTGGTCCTCGTGGCGCTTGAAGGTGGGCAGCACGTCGTCCCAACCCCAGCCGGCGAGCCCGAGCTGGCGCCAGTGGTCGTAGTCGGCGGCCTGGCCGCGCATATAGATCATGGCGTTGATGGCGGAGGAGCCGCCAATGGTCTTGCCGCGCGGATAGTTCAGAGCGCGCCCGTTCAGCCCCGCCTCGGCCTCGGTCTTGAAGCACCAGTCGGCGCGCGGGTTGCCGATGGCGAAGAGATAGCCGACCGGGATGTGGAACCAGATCCAGTTGTCGCGTCCGCCGGCTTCCAGCACCAGCACGCGATTCCCGGGGTCGGCCGAGAGCCGGTTCGCCAGCACGCACCCCGCCGAGCCGGCGCCGACCACGATGTAGTCATAGGTCTCGGCGTCGATCGGCATGGCGGGCTCCCCCTCGCGGTTCTGGTTGCCGGCAACCTGCCCGCGGGGCTGGGGGGCGGCAACGGGAAATCCCGCGCAAGGGTTTTTCGCATGCGCGCGCAGCGCTCGACGATGTTTGGAGGCTACTGCGTCAGCTGGCGGGCGAAAATGCCGAGTGCCTGCGCATAGACCTCGGCCTTGTTCCAGCCGCGCAGCGCCTGATAGTTCGCTTCGCCCGGCCCCCAGCCCGCGCCCGCTCGCCAGCCATAGCCGCGCAGATAATTGGCGGTGGAGGCGAGCACGTCCGGCGCACTGCGCACGAGGTCGGCGCGGCCGTCGCCGTCGAAGTCGACCGCGAACTTCACATAGGAGCTGGCGAGGAACTGGGTCTGGCCGATCTCGCCGGCCCAGGCGCCGCGCATCTCGTCGAGGGTGAGATCGCCGCGCTGATAGATGCGCAGCGCGTCGAGCAGTTGCGGCGTGAAGAAATCGGTGCGCCGGCAGTCATAGGCGAGCGTCGACAGCGAGCGCAGGATGGGCATCTTGCCGATGTTCACGCCGTAGTCGGTCTCCATGCCCCAGATGGCGACCAGGATCGGCCCGGGCACGCCGTACTGGCGCTCGATGCGCGCCAGCGTCGAGGCGTATTGCTGCAGCAGCTGCCGGCCCTTGGCGATGCGACCCTTGGAGATGCGGTTCTTGATGAACTCGTCGAGGCTGACCTTGAAGTGCTTCTGGTTGCGGTCGAGGCTGATCACCTTGGTGTCGTAGCTGACCCCGTCGAGCACGCGCAGCGTGGCCGGCGAGATGCCTTGTCCGACCGCCTCCTGCTTGAAGGCGCCGAGCCAGGCGTCGAAGCCCGAGCTGTCATTGCCGCAGGGCGCGGCGAGCGCGGGGGCCGCCGCGAGGGGGGCAATCAGCGCGGCGACAAGGGCGGCGCGCAGGCCCGCGCGTTTCATTCGACGGATGGCACGTTCGATCATGGGCCGCTCTCCCGCGACGCTTCATTGCATCCCAACAATGCACCGTGAAAATGAACGGCCGGTATCCGCCAAACGCCCTATTCCGGGGGGCATCAGATGCCGATGCGGCCGAAGCCCGGCAGCTTGATGCCCGGCCGGCGCAGATCGATCCCGACCACGGCGCCGAACATGTTCAGCTCGATGCCCTCCACCCAGGCGAGGGTGAGCCCGGCATAGCCGTCGAGCGTCAGCCGCAATCCCGTCCGCGAGGGAGCGAGGCCGACCCAGTCGCCGTCGACCGGGAAATCCTTGCCGATGGCGGTGGAGGGCAGGGCGACGGCCATCTCCGGCACCTGCTCGACGACATGGGCGACGAAGGTGTTCGAGTTCGGCCCCGGCCAGATCCGGTAGTCGCCATAACCGGCATAGGGATAGGAGGCGATGGCGGCGCGCAGCCGCGGGATCAGCCGCTCGGCCTCCTCGCCGCTGGCGGTGAAGACGACGTCCGGCTCGTTGCCGTACCAGCGGGCGTCCGGCGCCCGCATGTTGTGGCGGATCGGCGCGCCGCTCCAGCCCACCACATCGTAGCGCTCATAGGCATCCGCGCCGCGCTCCTTGAAGACGATCCAGCTATGGACGGCGAAGATGGAGCGCCAATGGCCGACGCGGGCGGCATAGATGCGTACCAGCGCCGGCGGGCTCTGCGCAGCGGGAGGCAGGGTGCCGGTGCTGGACCAGTCGGCGGTGCGCCAGTTCTTCGTCCAGTCCACGCCGTGCCACTGCACAAGCGCGTGCGCGCCGAGCGGCAAGGCGAAAAGCAGGACGAAGACATAGGCGTTAAGGCGGAGGAAGCGGCGCATGCCGCCAAATCTGCCCGGAAATCCGTCCGGCACAAGGCTTTGCGCCTATGCGCGCGCAAATGTGTCCGACAGAAATTCGGCCGGAGCGAACGGGCTCGGGCTTTGTTGCGATTGGTTCGCAATTGCATTGACAGCAATGGTGCGGCGCGCCATGTTTAATGCAAGTCATTTGCAATAGCGGATCGGTCGGGATGTTGGATCGTTTGCAGGCCGAGAATGCGGGCTGGCGGCGCGAGCGCGGCGATCCGGCATTGGCGGAGGTGCATGGCAGCATCGCCGTGCCGAAGAAGTCCGGCATCTGGCGCTTCTTCGCCTTCATGGGGCCGGGCTACCTTGTCGCCACCGGCTACATGGATCCGGGCAACTGGGCGACCTCGCTCGCCGGCGGCTCCAAGTTCGGCTACGGCCTGCTCACCGTCGCGCTGCTCTCCAACATGATCGCCATCCTGTTGCAGGCGCTGTGTTCGCGGCTCGGCGTCGCCTCGGGGCGCGATCTCGCGCAGGCCTGCCGCGACTCCTTCCCGCGCCCGGTGGGTTTCGTGCTGTGGATGCTGGCGGAGGCGGCGATCTGCGCCACCGACCTCGCCGAGGTGATCGGCACCGCCATCGGCCTCAACCTGCTGTTCGGCATTCCGCTCGAGATCGGCGTCGTCATCACCGCGCTCGACGTGTTCCTGATCCTGTGGCTGCAAAATCTCGGCTTCCGCTTCGTCGAGGCGCTGGTGGTGGCGCTGCTCGCGGTCATCGCCGCCTGCTTCGGCATCCAGATCGCCATGGCCGACCCGAACTGGGGGGAGGTCATCCGCGGCTTCGCGCCGACCACAGAGATCGTCACCAATCCCGACATGCTCTATCTCGCGCTCGGTATCCTCGGCGCGACGGTGATGCCGCATAATCTCTATCTGCACTCGGCCATCGTGCAGACCCGGCGCCACGACGGCACGCTCGACGGCAAGCGCGAGGCGATCAAGCTCGCCACCTGGGATTCGACGCTGGCGCTGATGTTCGCGCTGACCATCAACGCCTCCATTCTCATTCTTGCAGCCTCCGCCTTCCACCATGGCGGCACGGGAGAGGTGGCCGATCTCGGCAAGGCGCATGAGCTGCTCAATCCGCTGCTCGGCAGCGCCTGGGCGCCGACGCTGTTCGCCATCGCGCTGCTGTGCTGCGGCCTGAACTCCACCGTGACCGCCACCATCGCCGGTCAGGCGGTGATGGAGGGCTTCCTCAACATCCAGTTGGCCCCGTGGCTGCGGCGGCTGATCACTCGCACCATCGCCATCGTGCCGGCGGCGGCGGTGACGATCGCCTATGGCGAGAGCGGGGCAGGGGCGCTGCTGATCCTCAGCCAGGTGATCCTCAGCCTGCAACTGCCCTTCGCCGTGGTGCCGCTGATCATGTTCACGGCGGACAAGCGCAAGATGGGCGTGCTCGTCGCCCCACGCTGGCAGATCGTGCTCGCCTCGCTGGCGGCGGCGCTGATCATCGCGCTGAACATGAAGCTGCTGTTCGACTTCGTCACCGGGGCATGAGGGCGGGAATATCCGGCCGGCGCGGCCAACCAAGGTCCGTCTTGCGCTGGTAATGGTCTCGCGTTCTCATTCCTGCCGGCGACGCGGTGGGCGCAGGAGAGCGCGATGGATGGCAGCACCAGCTTTTTCAGCGATCTGCTCGGCTCGATCGCCGAGCGCGGCCGGGCCCTGCTCGACATCGGCCGCGAGCGGCGCCCCACCGGCGCGGTGAAGGCTGCCGGGCTCACGGAATTGTGCGAGCGCCTGCTCTCCGGGCGCGGCGAGGCCTCCGGCGTCGCGCTGGCGCAGGATATCCTCGTGGCCTATCGAGGGCTCAAGACCGGCGAGCGCGTCGCCTTCTTCGAGGCGCTGGCGCAAGCCTTCGGGCCGGACCGGCCACGCCTCGACAGGGCCATCGCCGCCTATGGCGCCGGCGCTTCCGCCCGCACCCTCGCCGAACTGCATGCCGCCAGCGAGCCGCGCCGGCAGGAACTCGTTCGCCGGCTCAATCTCGCTCCCGGCGCGACGGCCCTGCTTGTCAAAATGCGTGCCGACCTTCTTGATGCGCTCGCGCGCCGCCCCGATCTTGCCGAGGTCGACGGCGATTTTGTTCATCTGTTCGCTTCCTGGTTCAATCGGGGGTTCCTTGTGCTGCGCCGGATCGATTGGTCGACCCCCGCAAACGTGCTGGAAAAGATTATCCGCTATGAAGCGGTGCACGAGATCCGCGACTGGAACGATCTGCGCGCCCGCGTCGACAGCCCGGACCGGCGTTGCTACGCCTTCTTCCATCCGGCGCTGGTGGACGAGCCGCTGATCTTCGTCGAGGTCGCGCTGACCCGCGAGGCGCCCGATGCCATCGCCCCGATTCTCGCGGAAAAGCGCACGCCGCTCGATCCCACATCGGCCAAGACGGCGGTGTTCTACTCGATCTCCAACTGCCAGCGCGGGCTCGGCGGGGTGACGTTCGGCAATTTCCTCATCAAGCAGGTGGTGGAGGAAATCTCCCGCGAGTTTCCCAACCTCACCAATTTCGTCACCCTGTCGCCGGTCCCCGGCTTCCGGAGCTGGCTGGAGGGCGAGCGGCGCAACCCGGCCTCGGCGGTGCTGACCGGCGAGGACCGCGCCGCGCTGGAAGCGCTCGATGCCGGCGGGACGCCGGACGAGGCGGCCCGTACCGCTCTCCGGCCGGTCGTTGCCGCGCTCGCGGCGCATTATTTCCTGATCGCACGGACATCGAAGGGCAAGCCGATCGATCCGGTGGCGCGGTTCCATCTCGGCAATGGCGCGCGGCTGGAGCGGATCAACCCGTTCGGCGACCTGTCGACGCGCGGCATGAAGCAGGGGGCCGGGCTGATGGTGAATTACCGTTACGTGCTCGCCGACATCGAGAAGAACCATGAGGCGTTCTTCGACAAGGCGGAGATCGTCGCCAGCCCGGCCGTGCGCAAGCTGTTGCGGGCCGAGACCCAGCAAAGGGCGCTCGCCGTGCGCGAGGCGGTGGTCTAGCGACGCGGGGCGGGCCCTTCGGGGCGCCTGTCAGGGACGGCAAGCCGGCTTCACTGCGCCGCGCGGTCGC
This sequence comes from Ancylobacter sp. VNQ12, assembly GCF_049445835.1. Taxonomy (NCBI): domain Bacteria; kingdom Pseudomonadati; phylum Pseudomonadota; class Alphaproteobacteria; order Hyphomicrobiales; family Xanthobacteraceae; genus Ancylobacter; species Ancylobacter sp. VNQ12. Next base: position 83,724 of record NZ_JBMSDU010000003.1, read on the forward strand.
CCGCTCCGCTGTCGATCTCCGCGCAGAAATTCTCGAAGAGCACCTGCATCACTTTCGTCGCCGCCCGATCGGCGATGAAATAATACAAGGTGCGGTGCTCGCGGCGGAAGGAGACGATGTTCTCCTCCTTCAGCTTGGCGAGGTGCTGTGACATCGAGGTCGGCGGCAGTCCCGTCGCCTCGATCAGCGCCGCGACGCTTCGCTCTCCGGCTGACAACTCGCACAGGATCAGCAGCCGGTGCGGGCTCGCCAGTCCCTTCAGGAAGCCGGCCACCTTCTCGGCCTTCTCCGCCATGGAGCCGATAGCGGCCGAATGCTGCATCCGTAATCTCCCGACGTCAATTTACCGAAATGTAATATCATAAAAACGTAAATCGACAATTTTCCGAATGTGGAGATCAAGGCCATGGCCAAGGATTATCGCGCGCTCACCCGTGACATCGGTGCCTATACGAGCGAGCTGCGGAAGCTGTTGCCCGACGCGATGCAGGCGTTCTATGCGCTCTCGCGCGGGGCAGGCGCCAGCGGCCGCATCGACGCCAGGACCAAGGAGATGATCGCGCTCGCCATCGGCATCACCCAGCACTGTGACGGCTGCATCGGCTTCCACGCCAAGGCGCTGCACGGCATGGGCGCGACGCGCGAGGAGATCGCCGAGGTGGCGGCGATGTGCGTCTATATGGGAGGCGGCCCCGCGCTGATGTACGCCGCCGACGCGCTGCGCGCCTTCGACCAGTTCGCGGCCGGCGAGGAGAGCTGAGACCGGCCGGCCGGCGGGCTCGCTCTTGACAGGGGGACCGGGCTTATGCCCGATGCCCCGAGACCCCGGCCGTCGAGAGTGTTGTATCGTCCATGCGTTTTCTCCCGCATCTCCTGAAGCGCTTCGTCCACAAGGGGCGGCTCGTCGTCATCGAGCCGAACGGCCAGCGCACCTCCTTCGGCACCGGGCAGGACGGTCCTTCGGTCGTGCTGCAACTGCACGACGAGAAGCTGGACCGCGAGCTGTTCTTCAATCCCGAGCTGGTGTCGGCCGAGGCCTATATGGACGGCCGATTGAGCTTCGAGGACGGCTCGACGGTGTACGACTTCCTCTATCTCTTCTCGATCAACCGGCGTGGTCTCGCCTCGCATCCGGTGCAGCAGGCGCTGCGGCGCGGCTGGCGCGCCTTCAAGCGCTGGCACCAGTCGAACCCGCTGGGAAAGTCGGCCAAGAACGCCCAGAGCCATTACGACCACCCGCCCGAATTCTACCGGCTCTGGCTCGACAGCCAGATGATCTATTCCTGCGCCTATTTTCCCACGCCCGAGACTTCGCTCGAAGACGCCCAGCAGGCCAAGCTGCGCCACATCGCGGCGAAGCTGAAGCTGGAGCCCGGCATGCGGGTGGCGGAGATCGGCTCGGGCTGGGGCGCGCTCGCCATCTATCTCGCCAAGCTTGGCGTGCATGTCACCGCGATCAACGTCGCCACCGAGCAGCTGGCGGAATCGAAGAAGCGTGCCGAGGCGGCGGGCGTGCTCGACCGCATCACCTTCTTCGAGCGCGATTATCGCGACCTCACCGGCACCTTTGACCGCATCGTCTCCGTCGGCATGATGGAGCATGTCGGGGTGAACCATTTCGACGAGTATTTCTCGACCATCAAGCGGCTGCTGGCGCCCGGCGGCTTCGCCATGATCCACGCCATCGGACGCATGTCGCCGCCCGGCACCACCGCACCGTTCATCCGCAAGTACATCTTCCCCGGCGGCTATGTGCCGGCCATGTCGGAGGTGTTCACCTCGCTGGAGCGCGTCGGCCTGTGGACGGCCGACTGCGAGATCCTGCGGCTGCACTATTACTGGACCATCCGCCACTGGCGGCTGAACTTCGAGGCCAGGCGCCCCGAGGTGGTGGAGATGATGGGCGAGCGTTTCGCCCGCATGTGGGAATTCTATCTCGTCGCGGTCGAGCTCGGTTTCCTGCACGGCTCGAACATGGTGTTCCAGCTGCTGCTGTCGAACGAGCGCGACGACGTTCCGGTGATCCGCGATTTCATCGTGGATGAGGAAAGGGCGCTGGCGAGGGCTTGAGAAAGCACGTCGCACCGCCACGCCCCAGAGCGAACGTCATCCTGAGGTGCCCGGCCAAGGGCCGGGCCTCGAAGGATGTTCATTCGGGCGCACCTGAGCGACCATCCTTCGAGGCTCGCTGTGCTCGCACCTCAGGATGACGGTAATCCGCGAGTGAGTCTCCAGGGAGCCTTACTTACCAGCGAATGCCGTCCTACGCCTTCGCCCCATAGGCCGCGAGGAACACCCGCACCGCGCGGTCGACGGTTTCTTCGATCTGCGCGGGCGTCGGCGGCGTCGGGTTGCCGAACAGCAGCTCCTTGGCCAGCTTGCCCTGGCACATGTTGAGGAACAGGTGCGCGTCGGCGAGGTCGTCGTCCAGCACGAGGCGACCGAGATCCGCCTGCTGGCGCAGCAGCGCGGCGAGGCGCTGGCCGCCATGGCAGGGGCCGGCGTCGAAGAAAGAGCGCCCCACGCGAGGGAACTTCTCGGCGACGGCGATGACCATGCGTACCAGACGGATGTGGTCCGGCTGCACCATCATGGTCATGAAGGAGATGCCGATTCGCCGCAGCACGCTGGCGACATCGCCGGTCGAGGTGTCGACCTCGAAGAGATGTTCGGCCGAGCGGGCGCGGTCGTTCAGCACCAGCGCCTCAAACAGCTCTTCCTTGCTGCTGAAGTAGACGTAGATCGTCGCCTTGGAAACGCCGGCGGCCTTGGCCACCTCGTCCATGCTGGCGCCGTCGAAGCCCTTGTCGAAGAACACGCGGCGCGCGCCGTCGATGATGTCGCGGCGCTTCGTGGATTCGGGCTCGGCGCGCGGTGCGGCGCGATCGGTATCGGATTCGGTAATGCTCATGGCCACCTCTTGGCCCCAGTGCATAGGGCGTGGAGCCCCTCTCTGTCAAAGAGATTGACTAAACGGTTTAGTTTGATATGTAAAGCGACAAGTGAACTAAACAGTTTAGTTTGTGACAGGTGAGGCAGCCATGGCTCAATCCGGCCTGAAGGCGATGGAAGTTCTCGAACCGGAGCGTCCGCAGGGCGCCGAGCCGGTGCCGCTCACGACGCGCCGCAAGGCCGAAGCGGCGCCCTCGCAGACCTCGGCCGCGCCGCTCGATGCACCCGCGAAGCCGAAGCGCTCGCGCCGGCAGCTGGTGTTCGGCGCCATCCTTCTCGCCGCGCTCGCGGGGGGCGGCTATTACGGCCTCGACTGGTGGCGCGTGGGGCGCTTCCTCGTCGCGACCGATGACGCCTATGTCGGTGCCGACACCTCCGTCCTCGCCGCCAAGGTGAGCGGTCATATCGTGGCGGTCGAGGTCGAGGCCAACCAGCCCGTGAAGGCCGGGGATGTCATCGCCCGCATCGACGACGGCGACTACGCGCTGGCGCTCAAGGCGGCGGAGGGCAAGATCGCCACGCAGCAGGCGGCCATCGACCGCTACGGCCAGCAGATCGAGGCGGCGCGCGCCAATGTCGACCAGGCCAAGGCGCAGCTCGTCGCCGACCAGGCCGAGCTGAACCGCACCGAGCTTGAGCTCGGCCGCCAGTCGGAGCTGGTGAAGTCGCAATTCTCCAGCCGCGCCACGCTCGACAATGCCCGCGCCGACCGCGACAAGGCGCAGGCGGCGGTCGATGCCGGCAAGGCCTCCGTCACCTCCGCCGAGGCCAACATCGCGGTGCTGGAGGCCCAGCGCAACGAGGCCGCGCACACGCTGGCCGAGCTGCGGACCGCGCGCGATCAGGCGCAGCGCGACCTCGATTTCACCGTCATCCGCGCGCCGTTCGACGGCATCGTCGGCAACCGCGCCGTTCAGGTCGGGCAATTGGTGCAGGCCGGCACGCGGCTCATCGCGCTGGTGCCGATCCGCAAGGTCTATGTCGACGCCAACTTCAAGGAGACGCAGCTTGGCAGGCTGCAGGCCGGCCAGAAGGTGAATGTCGAGGTCGACGCCTATCCGGACGAGGAGTTCCACGGCCGCGTGGTCAGCGTCGCGCCGGCGTCGGGATCGGTGTTCAGCCTGCTGCCGCCGGAGAACGCCACCGGCAACTTCACCAAGATCGTGCAGCGCGTTCCCGTGCGCATCGAGCTCGACGAGGCCGCCCGTGACAAGGCGGAACTGCGCCCCGGCATGTCGGTGGTCGCCACCGTCGACACGCGGACGGGAACAGACGGGAAGTAGGGCCGCAGAGGACGATACTCCCTCTCCCGGTGGGGAGAGGGGTGGGGTGAGGGAGCTCGACGCTTCGCAATCGTGTCACCCCTCACCGACCCGCTGCGCGGGCCACCTCTCCCCGACGGGGAGAGGGAAAGTGATAGGGGCCGCTGCCCCCCGGCGCCACCAACAGGACGACGACCATGTCGGACATCACCAGCACAGCAGGAGCCGCCCCGCGGGCGGCCTCGTCGGAGGGACGGCGCATGTTCGCCTTCCTCTGCATGGTGTTCGGCATGTTCATGGCGATCCTTGACATCCAGATCGTCTCGGCCTCGCTGGCGGAGATCCAGGCCGGTCTCGCCGCCTCGTCCGACGAGATTTCCTGGGTGCAGACCAGCTACCTCATCGCCGAGGTGGTGATGATCCCGCTCTCCGGCTTCCTGTCGCGCGCCCTGTCGACGCGCTGGCTGTTCGTTGCCTCGGCGGTCGGCTTCACCGTCATGAGTTTCATGTGCGCGACGGCGACGAGCATCAACCAGATGATCGTCTATCGCGCGCTGCAGGGCTTCCTCGGCGGCGGCATGATCCCGACCGTGTTCGCCGCCGCCTACTCGGTCTTCCCCAAGGAGAAGCAGTCCGTCGTCGCGCCGCTGATCGGCCTGGTGGCGACGCTGGCGCCGACCATCGGCCCGACCATCGGCGGCTATCTCACCGACCTGTTCTCCTGGCACTGGCTGTTCCTGGTGAACATCGTGCCGGGCATCTTCGTCGTCGTCACCACCGCGATGCTGGTCGATTTCGACGAGCCGGACCTCGCGCTGCTCGACCGCTTCGACTGGTGGGGCCTCATCTTCATGGCCGGCTTCCTCGGCAGCCTCGAATTCGTGCTGGAGGAGGGGCCGACCAATGACTGGTTCGAGGATGAAGCGATCTTCTTCTTCGCCGTGGTCGGCACCTTTTCGGCAATCGCCTTCTTCGCGCGGGTGTTCATGGCGCGCGAGCCGGTGGTGGATCTGCGGGCTTTCGCCAATCGCAATTTCGCCGTCGGCTCGGCGTTCAGCTTCGTGGTCGGTATCGGGCTTTACGGGCTGACCTACCTCTACCCGCTCTACCTGGCGCGCGTGCGCGGCTATTCGGCGCTGATGATCGGCGAGACCATGTTCGTCTCCGGCCTCGCCATGTTCATCTGCGCGCCGATCGCCGGGCGGCTGATGGGCAAGGTCGATCCGCGCGCGATGATCGCCTTCGGCTTCGGCGCCTTCGCGCTCGGCACCTGGCAGGTCACGGGACTGACCAAGGACTGGGACTTCTGGGAGCTTCTGGTGCCGCAGATCCTGCGCGGCGTCGGCATCATGATGGCGATGATTCCCATCAACAACATCTCGCTCGGCACGCTGCCGCCGGCGCAGCTGAAGAACGCCTCCGGCCTGTTCAACCTGATGCGCAATCTCGGCGGCGCGGTGGGCCTCGCACTCATCAACACCGTGCTGAACGACCGCTGGGACCTGCATCTCGCGCGCCTGCACGAGAACGTGCAATGGGCGAGCGCCGTGGCGGTCGAGCGGCTCGACACCATGACCCGCTCGCTCTCCGCGCTCGGCTCGGACGCCGACGTGGCGGCGTTGAAGAAGATGGCGGGGCAGGTGCGCATCCAGGCCGAGGTGATGGCCTTCTCCGACGTCTTCCTCGTGCTGACGGTGCTGTTCGTCGCGCTCCTGTTCGCCTCGCCGCTGATGAGCCGGCCGGTCAACAAGGGCGGTGGCGGCGGGCACTGAGCCCGGCATGCACGACGCGCTTGCCGTCGTGCCGCCGCTCGGCTAAAGAACTTTTCCAGAGAGTAACCTCGCGAGAGCCGAGCCGTGACGCATTCGTCCGTCCGCTGCTATTCCGCGACCCCGGCCGCCCTGCGGTTCACGGGGAAGGCTCTCATTGCGTCCGGGCTCCTTCTTCTTAGCCGCCCCTGAGGGCCGGCCGGGCTTATGCCTGGGCGCTCAGGGGACGACGCCTCCACTGTACGATCCGCCTGAATGACAGATTTGCGCCGGACGATGTCCGAGGGACAATGCCGCAAGCGTGGCACCCGGCGCCGGAGACAAGAAGGAAGCTCCAATGTCCAACGCCAGCAATTCCAACGCCGATCATGGCAACCGCGTCATCATTTTCGACACCACCCTGCGTGACGGCGAGCAGTGCCCCGGCGCCTCCATGACCTTCGAGGAGAAGCTGCAGGTCGCCGACCTCCTCGACACCATGGGCGTCGACGTCATCGAGGCCGGTTTCCCCATCGCCTCCAATGGCGATTTCGAGTCGGTCGCCGAGATCGCCCGCCGCACCAGGAACGCGGTGATCGCCGGTCTCGCCCGCGCCATTCCCGCCGACATCGCCCGCGCCGGCGAGGCGGTGAAGCATGCGCGCCGCCCGCGCATCCACACCTTCGTCTCCACCTCGCCGATCCACCTCGAGCACCAGATGCGCAAGACGCAGGAGCAGGTGATCGACATCATCACGGCGACCGTCGCCCAGGCGCGCAACCTGATCGACGACATCGAATGGTCGGCGATGGATGCCACCCGTACGCCGATCGACTATCTCGCGCGCTGCGTCGAGACCGCGATCAAGGCCGGCGCCACCACGATCAACCTGCCCGACACGGTCGGCTACGCCACGCCGTCGGAATATGAGGCGATGTTCCGCGAGGTCCGTGCGCGCGTGCTCGACCGCGTGCCGAACCCGGAGAAGATCGTGTTCTCCGCGCACTGCCACGACGATCTCGGCCTGGCGGTCGCCAACTCGCTGGCGGCGCTGGCCGGCGGCGCGCGGCAGATCGAATGCACCGTCAACGGCCTCGGCGAGCGCGCGGGCAACGCGGCGCTGGAAGAGGTGGTGATGGCGATCCGCACCCGCGGCGACGTGCTGCCCTATGAGACCGGCATCGACGCCTCCATGGTGACGCGCGCCTCCAAGCTCGTCTCCGCGGTGACGTCGTTCCCCGTGCAGTACAACAAGGCCATCGTCGGCCGGAACGCCTTCGCCCATGAGAGCGGCATCCATCAGGACGGCATGCTCAAGAACAACACCACCTACGAGATCATGACGCCGGAAAGCGTCGGCGTGTCGAAGACCTCGCTGGTGATGGGCAAGCACTCCGGCCGCGCCGCCTTCCGCGACAAGCTGAAGGCGCTCGGCTACGAATTGGGCGAGAACGCGCTGAACGATGCCTTCACCCGCTTCAAGGACCTCGCCGACCGCAAGAAGGTGGTCTATGACGAGGACATCGAGGCGCTGGTCGATCAGGAGATCGCCGCCGCGCATGACCGCATGAAGCTGGTCTCGCTCAGCGTGATCGCCGGCAGCCACGGGCCGCAGCGCGCCACCATGAAGATGGCGGTCGACGGGGTCGTCATCACCGAGGAATGCGAGGGCAACGGTCCGGTGGACGCGGTGTTCAACTGCATCCAGGCCATCGCGCCGCACACCGCCAAGCTGGCGCTCTACCAGGTGCACGCGGTGACCGAGGGCACGGACGCGCAGGCGGAAGTCTCGGTGCGGCTGGAGGACGGCGACAAGGCGGTGACCGGGCGCGGCTCCGATCCGGACACGCTGGTCGCCTCGGCGCAGGCCTACATCATCGCGCTCAACAAGCTGCAGCTGAAGCGCCAGAGCCTCAACGCGCAGGCCCAGCCGGCCGCCGAATAAGCTCACAACAGCCTGTAGGAACAACGAAACCCCGGCCGCGAGGCCGGGGTTTTTGTTTGGGAAGTCCGGCTTACTGGGCGCCCGGAGGCAGCGGCTGGTTCGGATCCGCATTGCCGGGCCGGCGCGGCTGCTGCTGCTGCGGGGGCTGCTGCTGCCCGCGCATCTGCTGAATCTGCTGCTGCTGGGCCGCCCTCTGCTGCTGGATCTGCTGTTGTTGCGCGGCGCGCTGCTGCTGCACGGCTTGCTGCTGCGCCGCGCGCTGCTGCTGGATCTGTTGCTGCTGGGCGGCGCGCAGCTGCTGCGCCTGCTGGGCCTTCTCCTGCTGCGCGGCGCGCTGTTGCTGGATCTGCTGCTGTTGCGCGGCCCGCTGCTGCTGCGCAGCTTGCTGCTGGGCCGCACGTTGCTGCTGAATCTGCTGCTGCTGGGCTGCCCGCTGTTGCTGCACGGCCTGCTGCTGAGCTGCCCGCTGCTGCTGGATCTGCCGCTGCTGTTCGGCGGCGCGGCGCTGAGCTTCCACGGCCTGTTGCTGCTGCTGGGCGCGCAGTTGCTGCGCCTGCTGAGCGCGTTCCTGCTGAGCCCGCTGCTGCTGCTCGGCGGCGCGACGCTGGGCTTCCACCCCCTGCTGCTGGTTCTGCAGCTGCTGGGCGCGGATTTGCTCCTGTTGCGCGCGCTGGCGTTGCATCGCGTCCTGCTGGGCGGCATTCGGAGCGTTCTGCGGTCTGCCGGGGGCGACGGCCGGGCGATAGCCCGGCATGCCGGGGTTGCCCTGCATGCGCTGCGCCCGCTCGAGATATTGCTGGCGCACGCGGTCGGCCCGCGCGCGGCGCTGATCGTTCAGCTGCTGCTGCTGAGCCGCGATCTGCGCGTTGCGCGCCATCGCGTTGCGGCGCATCTCCTCCAGCCGGGTCGCGCGCTGCTGCTCGAATTTCTGCATCTGCTGGCGATACAGGTCGGGCTGGTTGAAGCGGGCCTGCCGGAGCGCGCTCCGCTGGTTGGGCTCAAGCACATTCAGCAGGGCGGCGGAGGGGGCGAACACGCCGCGCGGGTCGCGATCGGCGTCGACATATTGGCGGATGATCGCCCGCTGGCCCGGATTGAGCCGGCGCTCATAACGCGGCGGCGGGCCGAACCGGTTGCCCATCGCGATGGCGGGGGCGAAGATTCCGAGCTGGCCGTTGCCATAGAACACGTCGTCGCGGTTTTCGACAAAGACGACATCGCGGGTGTAGAGGCGGTCGCGGATACGGCCATCATAAACATCGTAGCCGAAGCCGCGATTGACGTAGTAGCCGTCATCCCAGCTCGGCTCATAATAGTCCGGTGCTGCGGCGAGAAACACATTGGTCTGCGGGATCGGCGCGACATAGATGGCGAGGTCTTCCTCGGCCATGTAGCGGTCCTCGACGAAGACCCAGCTCTCGGCGACCGGCGGCGCATAATAGTTCGCCCGGCCGAGCGCGTATCCCGGACGGTCCGGCGCGATCGGCGCCCAGCCCGTGCGCCCGCCGCCGCGCCGCCAGGTCACCCAGGCCGGCGACCAGGTGTCGCCGGGCACCCAGAACCAGCCATAGGACGGGTCATATCCCCAGCGCCCGTAATGGTAGGTCGCCCAGCCGAACGGCTCGTAGGATTCCCAGTACCAGCCATATTGGTCGGTCCAGACCCAGCGGCCTTCCTGATAGGGGCGCCAGTCCGGTCCGACATTGGTGGGGACGAAGACGAACTCATAGTCGGGGTGCTCCACCCAGGTGCCGTAGCGGCCCAGCTGATCGTAGAACACGTTCACGTCGAGGGGCGCGTTCGCCTGCGTGGCATAATCGGGCGGCCCGTTCTGCGCAGAGGCGGGCAGCATGGCGCTGGTGGCGAGCAGGCCCGCGGTGAGGCCCGCGACGAGCAGCGGACGATAGAAACGAAGCATGGCAGGCACCTCGTGCGATCCACGGTGGGTACGTCTAACGTCCCCACCTCATTATGGTTTCAAATATAGATTTGGCAGATTGAAAATTAATCGGACATGAACAGCCGCTATAGATCGTGTCAAAACTGTGTTTTAAAGGTGTCATGAGACTATCTGAATTTTAATTACACTGAGCGCTGGCATTCAAGCTCGCTGTTGTTCATTGATTCGGCGTGCCTTCCAAATAATCGTTGGGGGCGGTGTCTGCGTGTCAGGCGTCACCTCCACAGGCTCGGAGGCGCCTGCCACAAAGATGCCGGGCGCGTTAGCCAAACTTGCGGTTCACGCCAGCGGACCGCGCTTGCCCATGTCTCGCCTCACAACGCACCGTCCTGCATGACGATCTCCGTGACTGCGCCAACGCTCGCCGGTGCGGATGCGGGGTTGCGCTGGTCCACCGGGCGACGTCCGCCGGTCCGCGCCGTGCCGACCGAGTTCATCGCCTCGCTGGCACTCCATGCCGCGCTGGTCACTGCGGCGGCCCTGCTCGCCATATCGTCGCCGCTGTCGCCCCCCACGGAGAATGCGGTCGAGACCGAGGTCATCAGCGCCCGCGATTTCGACGCGCGGTTCCGTCCGCCGCCGTCCTTGCCCTCCGCCGCTGCGGAGCCGTCGGGAGAGGCCGCCACCCCGGCCGCCGCGCAGCCTTCTCCTGTCAGGCCGGAGGCCGTCGCACCGCTCGGGCCGCCCGATATGATGCACCCCTCGCAGATGCTGTCCGAACAGGCGCTCGCCAATCCACGCAGCCGTGGGCTGCGGCGGGAGCTCGGCCGGCTCGTCGAGGAGGACCGCGTGGCCCAGCTGTGCAACCTTGAGGCGATGGAGCAGATCCATGCCTGGCGGCAGGACTTCCAGCCCGACCGTCTGGTCGACTATGCGCGCTCCGATACGCGGATGGAGGGCCACACGCTCATCGCCCAAGGCGGCGCCTTCCGCAGCGCGCGCAACTGGTACGAGGTGTCGTACCAGTGCGAGCTGGATGCGGGTCTGGGCAAGGTCGTGGGCTTCGCCTTCCACGTCGGGTCGGCGATCCCGCGCGAGGAATGGGTGGCGGACAATCTGCCGGCAGTGCACTGAAGTTCAGGCCGGGGCAGGTAGGTCGCCGCATTCGGCGGTTAGGCGGGCCTTCAAGGCTTCCGCCAGCCGGGCAATGGCCCGGTGCTCGGCGAATTCGCGTCCATCCAGCGCCGTCACGGCACGGATGACGCGCACCGAATTGGTGAGGAACACCGCTTCCGCGCCGGCGAGCGTCTCCGGGAGGAGCGGCCGCTCCGCCACCGCAAAGCCGAGCGCGGGAGCCATCTCGATCACCAGCGCCCGCATGATGCCGGGCAGGCATCCCTCGCTGAGCGGCGGGGTGACGAGCGTTCCCTCGACCAGAGCGAAGATGTTGGCGATGGCCGAGCAGGCGACGCGGCCTTGTGTGTTGAGGATCAGTGCGTCGTCGGCGCCGGCCAAGGCCGCCTCGCGCGCGGCGAGAATGTGGTCGAGATAGCCCAGCGTCTTGAGGTTCGCGGTGGGTGAGAACTCATTGCGCCGGCCACTCGCCGTTACCAGCCGCGCCGTCTGGCCGAGCAGCGCCGGGCTCCAGGGCGAGGTGGTCACGAGAACCGTCGGCGCGCCGGCGCTGGCGGGCCACAGACCCCGCGCCGCGGTGCCGCGGGTGAGCGTGGTGCGGATGATCGCCGGTGCGGCGGTCAGTGCCGCGTCGATCGCATCCTCGATGCGGCGCCGGTCCACCTCGATGCCGATGGTCCGCGCCGCGTCGATCAGGCGGACGATATGCCGCTCGCGGGCGAACACTTTCCCGTTCAGCGCCAGTGCCGTGTCGAACACGCCGTCGCCGAGGGTGAAGCCGCGATCTGCCGCCGACACAACGGGGCTCACCGCTCGCTGCCCCATCGCGCGGGCCACACCTTGGCCCAGTCCGGTGTCGGCAGGGCGGCTGATGCGAGCAGCGGGGGATAGGCGCGCGGTTCCTCGTCCACCCCGCTGACGGCCGGCCGCACCGACGACCGGACCGGCAGGCCGGCGAGCCGCAGGAAATTCGCCAGCAATTCGTAGCCGGGTCCGGTGAGCACGGATTCCGGGTGAAACTGCACGCCATAGGTCGGGTGCTCGCGATGGGCGAGGCCCATGATCTCGCCATCCTCGCTCCAGGCGGTGGCGATGAGCGGGGAGCCTTCTTCCAGCTCCACCGCGAGCGAATGATAGCGCCCGGCGGGAAAGGGGGAGGGCAGTCCCTCGAACACGCCCGTCCCGACATGGCGCACCTGCGAGGCGCGCCCGTGCATCGGTTCCTTCGCCCGCACCACGCGACTGCCGAAGGCCTGGCCGATGCACTGGTGGCCGAGGCAGATGCCGAGGATCGGCAGGCGGCCGGAGAAAGTCCGCACGGCGTCGAGCGAGACGCCCGCCTCGTTGGGCGAGCAGGGGCCGGGCGAGATCACCAGCGCCGCGGGGCGCAGGCGCTCGATCGCGTCGAGGTCCAGCGCGTCGTTGCGCATCACCTGCACGTCTTCGCCGAGTTCGGTGAGGTAGCGCGCGACGTTGAAGACGAAGCTGTCGTAATTGTCGATCAGCAGGATCATGCGGCACCCTCCGGCTTGAAGGTGCGGAACAGCCTTTCCGCCTTGGTCAGGCTTTCCTCATATTCGGCGACGGGATCGGACAGGGTGGTGATGCCCCCACCGACGCCGAAGCTCGCCACACCCCCCTCCACCGTCACGGTGCGGATGGCGATGTTGAAATCCATCGTGCCGTCGAAGCCGATATAGCCGATGGAGCCGCAATAGACGCCGCGCGGGCGTTGCTCCAGCTCGTGGATGATCTCCATGGCGCGGATCTTCGGCGCGCCGGTGATCGAGCCGCCGGGGAACGACGCCGCCATCAGGTCGAGCCCGTCGCGCCCTTCCTCCAGCGTCCCCGTCACCACCGAGACGAGGTGGTGCACATTGGCATAGGTCTCCAGCCCGCACAGGCGCGGCACCTTCACCGTACCGGGACGGCACACGCGCGAGAGATCGTTGCGCAGGAGGTCGACGATCATCACGTTCTCGGCGCGGTCCTTCTCGCTTGTCGTGAGTTCCCGCCCGCGAAAGGCATCGAGCGTCGGCTCGACGGAGCGCGGCACCGTGCCCTTGATCGGTCGCGTCTCGACCTGCGCACCCGTCAGCTTCACGAAGCGCTCGGGTGAGGAGGAGGCGATGGTCCGGTCCTCGTTCACGATCAGCGCGGCGAAGGTCGCCGGGTTGGCGCGGCGCAACTGGTCGTAAAGGGCGAACGGGTCGACCTCGCCGATCTCCGTCTCGAAGCGCTGGGTGAAGTTGGCCTGGAAGATGTCGCCGGCGCGAATGTACTCGATGACCCTTCCGACCGCCGCCTTGTAGCTCTCGGCCTCGAAGTTCGAGCGCCAGCGATCGGCGGCGACCGTGGCGCCGAGTTCGGGCAGGGGAGCAGCAAGCCGGGCGGTGGCGTCCTCCAGCCGCTCGCGTGCGCGGCGGGAGCGCTGCGCCGGGTCGCTCTCCGGCCAGCCGGTCGAGATGACGAAGGCGCGCCGGCCCGCCATGTCGAAGGCGAGGGTGAGGTCGTAGAAGCCGAGGTCGATCTCCGGGCCTTCGCCCGCCTCCGGCGCGGCGGTCGGGAAACGGTCGAACAGCCGGCCAGCCTCATAGGCGATATAGCCGGCCGCGCCGGCCTGGAAGGCGGCGTCGCCCGGCAGGCGGGGCTGGGCATAAGTTTTCAGGCGTGCGCGCAGCGCGTCGAGCGGGGCATCGGCCTCGCGCTCGCCGTTCCAGCGCGCCACGCCGCCCTCGACGCGGAAGCGCCCGAAGGGCTGCGCCATCACATAGGACCAGCGCCCGAGCAGCGGATGCGTCATCGCGCTGTCGAGGAAGACGAGCCCGTCCGCGCGCGCCCCCCCGCCGCCGGCGAGCCGGCGCGCGGCCTGCCAGGGGTCCTGGAAGGCGATCTCGACGACGAGCGGAGGCGGTTCCTGAATCATGGGCTGAATATGGGACCTCGTGCGTCGTCTTCCTAGAACGGTCGCGCAAAGACGAAAACACCTGATCATCAAGGAGCTATTGGCCAAACGGCCACTTGACGCTCAGGCACGCGGATGATGGCTTAGACGCTCAAACTGGCGACGGTCCTGACCGCAGCGCCAGATGCGTGAAAAACGTCGTCAAGATAGTCTCGGGAGGGACGTATGAGGAAGTTGAAGTCGGCAGCGGTCGCGCTCGCCGCCCTGGCGTTGTCCGCCGCATCGTTCGGCTCCGCCAGCGCACAGGATTTTCCCAACCGCACCGTGACCATGGTTGTGCCGTTCGCGGCCGGCGGCCCCACCGACACGGTGGCGCGCCTCGTCGCGGAATCGATGTCGCGCTCGCTCGGCCAGCAGGTCATCGTCGAGAATGTCGGCGGCGCCGGCGGCACCCGCGGCGCGGGCCAGGTCGCCAAGGCAGCGCCGGATGGCTACACGGTTCTCCTGCACCATATCGGCCAGGCGACCTCCGCCACGCTGTACCGCAAGCTGCCCTACAACGTGCTCACGGACTTCGAGGAAGTCGGCCTCGTCACCGACGTGCCGATGACCATGATCGCCAAGTCCGGCCTGGAGCCGAAGGATATTCCGGGCCTGATCGCCTATGTGAAGGCGAACAAGGACAAGGTGATCTACGGCAATGCCGGCGTCGGCTCGGCCTCGCATCTGTGCGGCATGCTGTTCATGTCGGCGCTGGGCACGCAGATGACCACCGTTCCCTATCAGGGCACGGGTCCGGCGATGAATGACCTCGTCGGCGGCCAGATCGACCTCATGTGCGACCAGACCACCAACACCACCGGGCAGATCAAGGCCGGCAAGGTGAAGGCCTATGGCGTCACCACCCCGAACCGCCTGAAGTCGCTGCCGGACATTCCGACCTTCAAGGAAGGTGGGCTGCCGGGCTTCGAGGTTGCCGTCTGGCACGGCATGTACGCGCCGAAGGGCACCCCCAAGGCGGCGATCGACAAGCTGAACGCGGCGCTCGTCGCGGCATTGCAGGACCCGAAGGTGATTGCCCGCTTCGCCGATCTCGGCACCGAGCCGGTGGCCCTCGACCGTGCCACCCCGGAAGTGCACCAGAAATTCCTCGCGGCGGAAGTCGCCAAGTGGAAGCCGGTGATCGAGCAGGCCGGCGTCTTCGCCGACTAGAATGACACAGCAGTCAGGTCCGCCCGCACTGCCGCCCCATCGGGCCGGCGGGGCGGGCGGACAGCTGTATTGAGTTGAGGAAGGTAGGGGCGGGTATGACGCGTTTCGTTAAAAACCCGAGGAACGTCGCCACCGGATTGCTGCTGATAGCGGCCGCGGCCCTGTTCACATGGCAGGGCCTGGATCTGCCCCTGGGGCGGGCCATCCGCATGGGGCCGGGCTACTTCCCGATGATCCTTTCCGGCCTGCTGGCCTTTCTCGGCCTTATCGTCCTGATCACCGGCATCGCCCTTCCCTCCGAGCATGACGGCGGCATTCATTTCCGCCACTGGCCGTGGCGTGCCTTGTCGCTGGTCACGCTGGCCGTAGTGCTGTTCGGCCTGAGCATTCGCCCGCTCGGCCTCGGCCCGGCCATGGGACTTGCCGTCTTCATCTCGGCGCTGGCCAGCCAGAAGTTCAACCTTGTCACCGGACTCGTTTCGGCGGGCATCATGGTCGCCTTTTCCTGGGCGGTGTTCATCAAGGGCCTCGGCCTGCCGCTGCCCATGCTCGGGCCGTGGCTCGGCGGCTACTGATCGGGAGCGGGTACCTTGGAAATCTTTGACAATCTTGCCCTCGGCTTTTCCGTCGCCTTCACCTTCCAGAACATTGCCTATTGCTTCCTGGGCGTGCTGCTCGGCACGCTGATCGGGGTGCTGCCGGGCCTCGGCCCGGTGCCGACCATCGCCATGCTGCTGCCGATCACCTTCGGCCTGCCGCCGGTGGCGGCGCTGATCATGCTCGCGGGCATCTATTACGGCGCGCAATATGGCGGCTCCACCACCGCCATCCTGATCAACCTGCCCGGCGAGAGCTCCTCGGTCGTCACCGCGATCGACGGCTACCAGATGGCGCGGCAGGGCCGCGCCGGCGCCGCACTGGCCACGGCCGCGCTCGGTTCGTTCTTCGCCGGTTCGGTCGCGACCTTCCTGCTCGCCGTGTTCGCCCCGCCGCTGGCCGACCTCGCGCTGAAATTCGGACCGCCGGAATATTTCGCGCTGATGGTGCTCGGCCTCGTCGCCTCGGTGGCGCTGGCTTCCGGCTCGGTGGTCAAGGCGCTGGCGATGGTGGTGTTCGGCATCCTGCTCGGCCTGTCCGGCCAGGACGTCTACACCGGCACGCCGCGCTTCACCTTCGACATGCTGGAACTGGCCGACGGCATCGAGTTCGTCGCGCTGGCGATGGGCGTGTTCGGCGTCGGCGAGATCGTCCGTAATCTCGAGGACGAGCACACACGCACGGTGACGGTGCAGAAGGTGAAGGGGCTGCTGCTGTCGAAGGACGACGTCAAGCGCATCCTCGGCCCGATCCTGCGCGGCACCTTCCTCGGCTCCTTCCTCGGCATCCTGCCGGGCGGCGGCGCGATTCTCTCTTCCTTCGCGGCCTATTCGATCGAGAAGAAGATCTCCCGGCATCCCCAGAAGTTCGGCAAGGGCGCGATCGAGGGCGTCGCCGGTCCGGAGGCGGCCAACAATGCCGGTGCGCAGACCTCCTTCATCCCGATGCTCACCCTCGGCATCCCCTCAAATCCGGTGATGGCGCTGATGATCGGCGCGCTGATCATCCAGGGCATCGTGCCGGGCCCGAATGTCGTCAACGAGCAGCCGAGCCTGTTCTGGGGCATCATCGCCTCGATGTGGATCGGCAATTTCATGCTGGTGGTGCTGAACCTGCCGCTGATCGGCATCTGGGTGCGGCTGCTGACCGTGCCGTACCACATCCTGTTCCCGCTGATCGTCGGCTTCTGCTGCATCGGCGTCTACAGCGTGAACAACAACGGCATCGACGTGTACACGATGGCCCTGTTCGGCATCGTCGGCTACGTGCTGGTGAAGCTGCACTGCGAGCCGGCGCCGCTGCTGCTCGGCTTCATCATCGGCCCGATGCTGGAAGAGTATCTGCGGCGCGCCATGCTGATCTCGCGCGGCGACCCGACGGTGTTCTTCACCCGGCCGATCTCCGCCACCATGTTGGCGCTGGCGGCGCTGGCGCTCGTCGTCGTGCTGCTGCCTTCGGTGCGCAAGAAGCGCGAAGAAGCGTTCCAGGAGTGAGTGTCCACAGGGCTGTTGGGGAAAGATGAGGAAGCGGGGCTGTCGCTATGGACAGGCCCGGATGCCTCTGCTACACGACCCCCCGTTCGCAAGGCAACGCCGCGCGGCAAGGGCGCATAGCTCAGTTGGTAGAGCAGCTGACTCTTAATCAGCGGGTCCTAGGTTCGAGCCCTAGTGCGCCCACCAAATCTCCGGTCGATGGAATTTTGGTGGTTTTCGGCGGTGAGGATTGATCCTCCCCGTCAGGTCTTCAGGCCGTTCCGGGCCTATATCAACCGGACGACTTTCACTTCGCCCAAGTCACAGGCCGCGAAGAGGCGCTCATCCTCTGTGCGCATGCGCGGCACCGAGACCCCGTGCATTGCGGGTTTTCATGCCTATATGGTGGGGCAGGTCATGCTGGCGCTTGATGCCGGTTCTCGGAGGACCGCAAGATCGAACATTCAGGCAGCATGCTCTGCGCCCATTGCCGGCGCTGCGGCCGTCGCTCGGCGGTGGCCCGCGGCGACCAGAACGCTCTGGCTGCACCGGGGCCGGACGAGCCGGCGCCGCGTCTGCGCTGCGACATGTGCGGCGGCCGGCAGGTGACGCTGTTCAACGCACGCGGACCGGTGGAAATGCTGGCCTTCCTCACCGGGCGCATCTGACCCGCGCGTCCAATGGCGAACGATTCAGCTTCTGGCGCGTTACTCCCGCGACATGGCTTTCCGGGCCGGGAGAACGATGATGGCGAACATGAAGGGCGGCTCCAACGGAGCAGACGAAGTGGTGGCGGCATCGAGCCGGGGCGCAACGGCGGCGACACGGCCGGGCGCATCGCCGAAGCCGCTCAGGGTTGCCGCGCCGGCTGATCTGCCGGTGACGGGTGTCGCCCGTCCGGAGCGGCGCTATTCCTTCAACATGCTGGTTGCCACCGCGCTGCTGGCCTTTGCCGCCGGGCGGATTTACGGACGCTGAGCCGCGCCCATTCACCACGCTCTCGTGCGCGGCCATTTTTCGGAAAGAAGCTCGATGCAGACCCTCACCGTCCGTCATGTGACGCAGTACGATTACGCCAATCCCGTCGTGTTCCAGCCGCACCGGCTGATGCTGCGCCCGCGCGACAGCCACGACCTGCGGGTGGTCAGCGCCGAGCTCTCGCTCTCGCCGCATGCCAATGTGCGCTGGCTGCATGACGTGTTCGGCAATTCCGTCGCGGTGGTCGATTTCCTCGAACCCGCCAGCCAGCTGAAGATCGAAAGTGTGCTGACGCTGGAGCGCTACGGCATCGGCGCGCCGGTGTTCGAGATCGAGGACAGCGCCAGGGAATATCCCTTCGTCTATTCCCCGGATGACCGCATCGACCTCGGCCGCATGCTGGACTGCCATTACCCCGATCCCGGCAATGAGCTGGAACAGTGGGCCAAGGGGTTCGTCGCCGCGCGCCCGACCGATACGATGGCGCTGCTCGCCGACCTCAACAGCGGCATCCATAACGGCTTCTCCTATAATCTCCGTCATGAGGAAGGCACGCAGGCGCCGCTGGAGACCTTGCGGCTCGGCACGGGCTCCTGTCGCGATTTCGCGCTGCTGCTGATCGAGGCGGCGCGTGCGCTCGGCTTCGGCGCCCGCTTCGTCACCGGCTATCTCTACGATCCCGCGCTGGACGGCGATGCGCCGGCGGTGGTCGGCGCCGGTG
The DNA here is from genome assembly GCF_049445835.1 of Ancylobacter sp. VNQ12. NCBI lineage: Bacteria > Pseudomonadati > Pseudomonadota > Alphaproteobacteria > Hyphomicrobiales > Xanthobacteraceae > Ancylobacter > Ancylobacter sp. VNQ12. The sequence goes on from NZ_JBMSDU010000003.1 coordinate 102,550, forward strand.
CTACCCATGCCTGGGCCGACATCTACCTGCCGGGCGCCGGTTGGGTGGAATTCGACCCGACCAACGGCACGATCGCCGCCGACAACCTGATCCGCGTCGCCGTCACCCGTGATCCCAGCCAGGCGGTGCCGGTGGCGGGCGGCTTCACCGGGCTGGTCGGCGACTATCTCGGCATGAATGTCGATGTGACGGTGCGGGCGCTCGCGCCGGAAGCTCTAGCCGCCTAGGCCTGAGCGGATTACCCTTCTCGCCGGTTTCGGGCGGGGAGGGGACGGCATGAGTTTTCAGCTCTGGGCGTGGCTGGCGCTGCTCGCCTACACGCTTCACATCCTGGAAGAATATACGTTCGACTGGCGCAACTGGGCGCGCGCGGTGATCAAGCTGCCGGTCGAGTGGAGCGACTTCTATCTCACCAACGCCGCCGTCGTGGTGCTCGGCTTCGCGCAGGCGCAGATGGTGGGCCTGTTGCCGCTGGCACCGTTGGCCTTCGCGGCGCTGATGATCATCAACGCCACCTTCTTCCATGTTCTGCCGATGGTCACCACGCGCGGGCGCTTTTCACCCGGCGCTTTCACGGCGGTCGCGCTGTTCTATCCGGTTGGTCTCGGCGTCTACGTCTCGGCCGCCGCCGAGGGCCTGCTCACCACCGGCGCGGTCATCGGCTCCATCCTGATCGGCGCCCTGCTGATGGCCTATCCCGTCGTCATGCTGCGGCTGAGGGGCCTGCCCTATTTCCGGCAGGCCCCGTGACGCGGCTCAGGCGCCGGCGCTCTCCAGCGTCGGGTAGTCGACATAGCCCTTGGCGCCACCGCCATAAAGGTGGTCGCGGTCCAGCTCGTTGAAGGCGACGCCGCGGCGCAGACGCTCCACCGCGTCCGGCGAGGAGACGAACGGCTTGCCGAAGGCCACGAGGTCGGCCTTGCCGGCGGCGACAGCCTCTTCGGCCATGGCCTTGTCGTAGCCGTTATTGACCATCCAGGTGCCGCTGTAGCGCGTGCGCAGCGCCTCGAAGTCGAAGCCGGGGACGATGTCGCGCGGACCGCCGGTGGCCCCCTCGATCATGTGCACATAGACCGGGTGCAGGCTCTCCACGACGTCGAGCACATGGTTGAACAACGCCTGCGGGTTGCTGTCCGACAGGCCGTTCGCCGGCGTTACCGGGGAGAGGCGGATGCCGGTGCGGTTCGCGCCGATCTCGCCGATCACGGCGGCCAGTACCTCCTTGAGGAAGCGCGTGCGGTTCTCGATCGAGCCGCCATAGGCATCGGTGCGCTGGTTGGCGCCGTCGCGCAGGAACTGGTCGATGAGATAGCCATTGGCGCCGTGGATCTCGACGCCGTCGAAGCCGGCGCGGATGGCATTGGCCGACGCTCTGCGGAAGTCGTCGACGATGCCGGGAATTTCTTCCAGCGTCAGCGCGCGGGGCGCGTCGACTTCCGCGAAGCCGTTGTTCACATAGGTCTTGGTCTCGGCCCGGATGGCGGAGGGGGCGAGTGGAGCGGCGCCGCCCGGCTGCAGCGAGCGATGCGAGACGCGCCCGACATGCCAGAGCTGGACGAAGATACGCCCACCCTTCGCGTGCACCGCGTCGGTGACGCGCTTCCAGCCCTCGACCTGTGCTTCGGTGAACAGGCCGGGCGTGTCCTGATAGCCCTGGGCGGTGTCGGAGACCTGCGTCGCCTCGGTGATGATGAGGCCGGCGCTGGCACGCTGGCCGTAATATTCGACGGCGAGCGGGGAGGGGACGAGGCCTTCGACGGCGCGGTTGCGCGTCAGCGGGGCCATGACGATGCGGTTCGACAGCGTGATGTCGCCGAGGCGATAGCTGTCGAACAGGGACTTGGTGGTAGCCAAGGTCAACTCCTGTGCGTTTGGTGCGTCGCCCCTATTCGGGTACGCGCTTCGCAAACAGATTTAAGCGCCGCGCGCCGGGTTCCAAGGGGCGAACGCACGGTCTTTTCGCAATGCAGCGAAAGCCGGCTTTCACACCTGACTGTCGACCGCCGCCGGGAGCGCGCTAGGAGATTGGGGCCGGCATCGGCTAGAAGGGGCGGCCGGGCAACGGGGCCTCTTCCGCATGATCGACATCGCCACGCGCGTCTACAACCACACCTGGAAGATCGATCCGATCGTCCGCTCCGTGCTCGACACGGATTTCTACAAGCTGCTGATGGCGCAGACGATCTATCGCCGCCATTTCCAGACCCGCGTGACCTTCGGCATCATAAACCGTACCCGGAGCGTGCGCATCGCCGATTTCGTCGACGAGGGGGAACTGCGCGAGCAGCTCGACCATGTGCGCTCGCTGGCGCTGACGCGCGGGGAATCCACCTGGCTGCGCGGCAATATGTTCTACGGCAAGCGCCAGATGTTCTCGCCGGACTTCATCGCCTGGCTCGAAGGCTTCCGCTTCCCCGCCTATCACCTCGAAAAGCGCGACGGCCAGTACGAGCTGACCTTCGAAGGGCCGTGGATCGAGACCACCATGTGGGAAATCCCGGCGCTCGCCATCATCAACGAGCTGCGCTCGCGCGCGGTACTGCGCAGCATGGGGCGCTTCGAGCTGCAGGTGCTCTATGCCCAGGCGATGACGCGGGTGTGGAAGAAGGTCGAGCGGCTGAAAGCGCTGGGCGGCGCCAATGTCGCCGATTTCGGCACCCGCCGGCGTCACGGCTTCCTGTGGCAGGACTGGTGCGTGCAGGCGATGATGGAGGGGCTGGGCGAGAGCTTCCTCGGCACCTCCAACTGCCTGATCGCGCTGCGGCGCGAAGTGGAGGCGACCGGCACCAACGCGCACGAGCTGCCGATGGTCTATGCCGCGCTGGCCGATTCGGACGCGGAGCTGGCCGAGGCGCCCTACAAGGTGCTGTCCGACTGGCAGAAGGACTATGAGGGCAACCTCCGCGTCATTTTGCCCGACACCTTCGGCACGACCAATTTTCTCGCCAATGCGCCGGACTGGGTCGCCGGCTGGACCGGCATCCGCATCGACAGCAAGGATCCGATCGAGGGCGGCGAGGAAGCGATCGCCTGGTGGCGCGCGCGCGGGCAGGACCCGACGCAGAAGCTCGCCATCTTCTCCGACGCACTCGACATCGACGACATTGAGCGCGTCTTCCGTCATTTCGAGGGCCGCATGCGGATGGGCTTCGGCTGGGGAACGTTGCTGACGAACGATTTTCGCGGCTTTGGCCGGAATGGCCGGCTCGATCCGATATCGATCGTGTGCAAGGTCATTTCCGCCGACGGTCGACCCACCGTGAAGCTCTCCGACAATCCGACCAAGGCGATGGGGCCGCCGGAGGAAATCGCCCGCTATGAGCGGGTGTTCGGCGAGGCGCCGAAGCTCGCTCGCGCCGCCCTTGTGTGAGGCGGGTGGGGTGTGAATAACGGCTCAGTTTGGAGGTATTCGAGTAAACAACGGGTGGGGGCTGTCAAATCGGGCCCAGAGTTGCCGCAATCCGTGGTCAATCTTAAAAATCAGTGATGTGGCTTTCTTGCACCAAGCCGGCTGCTGCGGTTAATGTGCGCGCCGGAGCGTGCGAAGCGGAAAGCCAGAGTCGAGTGGAAGCGGACCTGCAAGGGTTCGCCAAGAACCGGAAATAACGCATGCGAAGTGTCCAGCACCGTGAAACCGAGTGGATGACTGCCGGCGCCGAATGGCGCTGCCCGTCGGAGCCCCGATCCGCTGCCGAGACTTTCGTGCCTTCCGATTCCGAACTGTGCCTGTCGCGCGTGCCGTTCAGCTGCGCTGCTGTCCTCAAGCCTCCGGTAGAGTGACCAGCGCCATGTCGACTTCATCGCAAGAGCCGCGCGGTACGGGCCTTTCATCGACACTTGTCAGCGATTTCCGCGCAATTTTGAACTCTCTCGAGCAGGAGAAGGCGGCTCGCAAAGGCGGTTCCGATGACGCTGCCGCCTCTGGCGCCGCCGACCGGAGCGCTGGCGAGACGGCGGCTCCAGCCGTGGCCACCTCCGCTCCCGGTCCGGTGCCGCCGCGCCGGCCTGCCCCGCCGAACCGGCCCGCGCCGCCCCCCTATTCGGATGTCCGCAACCAGATCGCCGCGCTCGGCGAGGTGAGCGACATGTTCGCCGGCCGCCCCGCCGCTGCGGGTGCCGCAAGCGCTCCCTCCGCGCCGCGCGCCGCTACGGCGTCCGCCGATGCCGCTTCGGCGGTGCCGCCGACCGAGGCCGGCAAGCCGATCAATGCGCGGGCGGCGACGCCGGTTCCGCTCGCGGCGATCGCTGCTGCCGATACGAGGCGGCGTGGTTTCGGCGCGGCGCGCGAGGGCGAGGTCGTCACTCGCCGCCGCCGTTCGACGTCATCCGACGTCATCACCTGGAAACGCCTGGGCGTGTTGACCGTCTGCATGGCCCTGGCCGGCGGCGGGGCCATGGCGCTGCAGTCCGTGGTCGGTCGCGAGGAAGCCAAGGTCGCGCCCGAGGCGATCGGTAACGCCGCTATCGCCAGCGTGGCGCCTTCTGTGCCCCTGGCCGCGGTCTCGGCTCCGGCGCCGGAAGTGGAGGCGTCCGCCCCTCCCGCGGCTCCGGCCTTCGCGATCGGCGCAGCGCCCGCGCCGGCAACGATTCCCAACGTGGCCGCCATCGTGGCCGACGTTCCCCAGCCCTTGCTGCGCAACGCCGAGCCGGTGTTCGACACGTCGCCGCGGCCGAAGGTTCCGGCCAGCGCTGCGGCTTTCGCATCTCCCGATTCCGGCGATGCCGATGCCACCCTCGCGGCGAGCGAGGCGCCCAAGGCGGCGGCTCTGCCCAAACAAGCACCGCTGCCGCCGGCCCGCCCGGTTGCCGCCGCCGCGCCCGCCGACGCCGGTTCCACCGCAGCCCATGCGGCCGATGCCGAATCGGCGGCCGACGATGCGCCGGATGGCGAAGCCCCGGCCCAGGCCGTTTTCGGGGGCGATCCGGTCGGCACGGTGACGATCCGCTCCTCCGTCACCATGCGCTCCGAGCCGAAGCGCGGCGCCGCCGCCATCGGCAACCTGCAGAGCGGCCAGAAGGTCGATCTCGTCGCCTGTGACGGCTGGTGCGAGGTCATCGTCGAGGGCAAGCGGGGCTTCATCTACAAGAGCTTCGTCGATGCCCGCTCCGCCCGACAGGCGGACGCAGCGCCGCAGTGAACGACGCAGGCGCGGTAACATCCTGAATCAATGATTGAACCCGAGCCGGCGGGGAAGGTGCCCCGCATGGCTCGTCACGACTCCGGTCGCGTGTTAGACCCCGAGCCCAGCAGTATCACCTGAGGAATTTCGTCATGGCCCAGAGCCCGGCTGCGGAGAGCGCGCCTATCCGTGTAGGCGTCATCGGTGTTGGCGTCATGGGGTACAACCATGCGCGCGTCCTCGGCGACCTTCCCGGCGCGCAGATGGTGGGCATCGCCGATCCCGACGAGGGACAGCGCGGCAGGGTCTCCGCCCTGCTGGGGTGCACGGGCGTAGGCTCGGTGGATGAGCTGATCGCGCTCGGTGTCGATGCACTGGTCATTGCCGCGCCGACGCATCTGCACCACGACGTCGCGCTGGCCGCCATCGCCGCCGGCAAGCATGTGCTGGTGGAGAAGCCCATCGCACCCACCGTCGCCGAGGCCGAGGCCATCGTCGCCGCCGCCAAGGCCAAGGGCGTGGCGCTGATGGTCGGGCATGTCGAGCGCTTCAATCCGGCGGTCGAGGCAGTCAAGAACGCCATTCGCGGCGAGGAGATCCTCTCCATCGGCATCACCCGTGTCGGTCCGTTCCCCCCGCGCATGTCCAATGTCGGCGTGGTGATCGACCTCGCCGTGCACGACATCGACCTGATCTGCCACTTCACCGGCTCGCATATCGTGGACGTGCAGCCGCAGGTGAAGGCGGCGGTGGCCGATCGCGAGGATATCGCGCTGCTGCAGTTCCGCACCGCCAACGGCGTGCTGGCGCACATCAACACCAACTGGCTGACGCCGTTCAAGGCGCGGACGGTGCATGTCGCCACCCGCAACAAATACGTCATCGGCGACCTGCTCACCCGGCAGGTGACCGAGTGCTTCGACTACAAGCCGGATGGCAGCTATTCCATGCGCCATCTGCCGGTCGCCTATGCCGAGCCGCTGCGCGTCGAACTGACCCGCTTCCTGGAAGCGGTGCGCGGCGGCCGCGACCCCGCGGTGTCGGGCGAGGATGGCGTCGCCGCCATCGCGACCGCCATGCGCTGCCTCGACAATTTCCCCGCCCCGAAATCGGCCCCCGAGACGCCCCTGCGCGTCGTCGCCGCCGGCTGAGCGAGACAACCGAATGAATTCGCACGTGAAGACCGAGAGCGTTCCCGTGGCCCTGGCGCCGATCCCGTTCATCGACGTCGCCTCCCAGCGCGCCCGTCTCGGCACGCGGATCGACGAGGCGGTGACGCGGGTGCTGAACCACTGCCGCTTCGTGAACGGCCCGGAAGTGACCGAGCTGGAGAGCAAGCTCGCCGCCTTCGCCGGTGCCAAGCATGCGATCTCCTGCTCCAGCGGCACGGATGCGCTGGCGATGATCCTCATGGCCTGGGGCGTCAAGGCGGGGGATGCGGTGTTCTGCCCGTCCTTCACCTTCTGCGCCACCGCCGAGGTGGTGCCGTGGGTCGGCGCGACGCCGGTTTTCGTCGACGTGCTGGAAGACACCTTCAACATGGATCCGCGCAGCCTTGAGGCCGCGATCAAGGTCGCCACGGACAAGGGCCTCAATCCGAAGGTGGTGATCCCGGTCGACCTGTTCGGCCAGCCGGCCGATCTCGACGCCATCCTCGCCATCGCCAAGGCGCATGGGCTGAAGGTGCTGTGCGACACCGCGCAGGGGTTCGGCGCCACCTGGAACGGCCAGCGCACCGGTTCCTTCGGCGATGCCACCGCCACCAGTTTCTTCCCGGCCAAGCCGCTCGGCTGCTTCGGCGATGGCGGGGCGGTGTTCACCGATGACGACGATCTCGTGCCGGTGCTCAAGAGCGTGCGCGAGCACGGCCAGGGCGTCGACAAATACGAGAACGTGCGCATCGGCATGACCGGCCGTCTCGACACGATCCAGGCAGCTATCCTGCTGGAAAAGCTGGCGATCTTCGAGGACGAGATCGCCGCCCGCCAGCGTGCGGCCGCGCGCTACAACGCGGCGCTGGCGGATGTCGCCATCGTCCCGGCGGTCGATCCGCGCGCGACCTCGATCTGGGCGCAGTACACCATCCGCCTGCCGCATGGCGTGCGCGACGGGCTCGGCGCGGCGCTGGCCCGCGAGGGCGTGCCGACGGCGGTGTATTACCGCATCCCGATGCATCGCCAGCCGGCCTATGCGCAGTACCCCGCCGCCGGCAACGGCCTGCCGGTGTCCGAGCGGCTTTCCGGCGAAGTGATCAGCCTGCCGATGCACGCCTATCTCGACGAGGCGGCGCAGGACCGGGTGATCGCGGCGGTGCGGCGGGCGCTGGGAAAGTAGCGCGTTTCGCTGCGTCTTGTAGAATGGACGGGTTCCGAGGGAGCCGGTCCATGGCACCGCCCGCATTGAAGCGCATGACGCCGGAAGAGTTCTATCGCTGGCCGGGAGAGGAAGGCGTCCGCTACGAGCTGGTGGACGGTTTTCCCGTCAAGGCGATGACCGGCGCGAGCCGCCGGCATGATCGGATCGTCGTTAACGCGCTGAGCAGGCTTGATGCCCAGTTGCGCGGCGCACCGTGCCGGCCCTCGACAGATGACATCGCCATTGCCGCGATGAATGGCAACATCCGGCGCCCGGACATCTCGGTCGACTGTGGAGACTTGGCCGACACCGCCTATGAGGCGACCTCGCCACGCCTCGTTGTCGAGGTGCTCTCGCCCTCGACCCGCCAGACCGACCTCGTGCGCAAGCTCGAAGAGTACAAGGCGCTGCCCTCGCTCGCCTATATCCTGCTGGTCGAGCCGGATCTTCCGCGCGTGCTGCTGTGGTGGCGCGCACCGGGCGATATCTGGGAGCTTTCGCAGTTCGACGGACTGGAGGGCGTCATCGATCTCTCCGCCATCGGCGCGTCGCTCGCCATGGCCGATCTCTACTACCGCGTGACGTTTCCCGACCCGCTGGCGGGCGAGGGCGGGCTCCGTTAGGTTCCCGCTCCTCTCAGCGCGTCCGGACATTCCATGATTCGCAGCATCTTCTCCGTCGGCGGCTGGACGCTTCTCTCGCGGCTGACCGGCTTCGTGCGCGATATCGTGATGGCGGCGGTGCTGGGTGCCGGTCCCGTCGCGGATGCCTTCTACATCGCCTTCCGCCTGCCCAACCATTTCCGCTCGATCTTCGCCGAGGGGGCGTTCAACACCGCCTTCGTGCCGGCTTATGCGCGGGTGAAGACGGTGGAGGGCGACGGCGCGGCGCGGCGCTTCGCCGACGGCATCCTCTCCGCCGTGGTCGTCGTCCAGCTGGCGATTCTGGCCTTCGCGCTGGCGGCGACGAGCTGGGTGGTGTCGGTGCTCGCGCCGGGCCTGTCGGGCGATGGCGAGCGTTTCGCGCTGACGGTGGATTTTACCCGCATCACCTTTCCCTATCTCGGGCTGATCGCGGTGGTGACGCTGGTCGGCGGCGTGCTCAACGCCAACGACCGCTTCTGGGCAGCGGCATCCGCCTCGATCCTGCTCAACGTCGCCATGGTCGGCACGCTGAGCCTTGCCGGCCTGTTCCCCACCGCCGGTCATGCCGCGGCCTGGGGCGTGCTGATCTCCGGCTTCCTGCAGGTCGGCCTGCTGGTGTGGGACTCGCAGACACACGGGCTCGGCCTGCGCTTCGGGCGCCCGAGGCTCGATCCGGACATGCGCCGCTTCCTGCTGGCTCTGGGGCCCGCGATCATCGGCTCGGCCGGCGTGCAGCTGGCGCTGTTCGCCGACACCATCATCGCCTCGTTTCTTCCGCAAGGCGCCATCGCCGCCCTGTTCTATGCCGACCGGATCAACCAGCTGCCCATCGGCGTCGTCGGCATCGCCGCGGGCATCGTGCTGCTGCCGGAAATGTCAAAGCGCATCGCGGCCGAGGATTTCGAGGGGGCCCGCTTCGCGCAGGCGCGGGCGATCGAACTGACCATCCTGCTGGTGCTGCCCTTCCTGGCGGCGGCGCTGGTGATCCCCGAGATCATCATGCGCGGGCTGTTCCTGCGTGGTGCCTTCACCGCCGAGGCGGCCGCCGCGGCTGCGGCGACGCTGGCGGCCTATGGTGTCGGGCTCATCCCCTTCGTCATCATGCGCGCCTTCATGTCGCCGTTCTATGCGCGCGGCGACACCCGCACGCCGGTGTTGGCGACGCTGGGCGCGGCGGTGGTCAACATCCTCTTGAAGATCTGGCTGATGCACGATCTGGCGCAGGTCGGCCTGGCGCTGGCGACCTCGGCCGGCGGCTGGATCACGGTGATCGTGCTCGCCATACTGGCGCGCCGGCGCGGCTATGAATGCGGCGACGCGCAGCTGGCAGGCAAATTGCCGCGCCTGATGTTGATCGGAGTGGGGATCGCCGGGGCGCTTTTCCTCGCCGGTCACTACGGGCCGGCGCTGGTGGCCGGGCTTCCCCGTGGCCGGGACATCGCTTTGCTGGCCTTGTGCATCGCAGCCGGCGGGGTGGTCTATGGCGTGCTGACGGCGCTGCTCATCGGCCCGTCTTATCTGAAGGCGCTGCTGCGCGGGCGTCCGCCGCTGCGTTGACCGATCGGTTTTATTGCTTACGCGGTGCAGCAAAATTTGCTACTCGATCACCCGCTATGCGTCTCCTGAGCGGGGCTGAGGCGTAGCGCACGGCGCCGAAGCCGGATCCGGTGTCGAACGATAGCTGTCTCGGAGATAGACGCATGACTGCCGCCTTCGCTCGCATTTCCCTTGTTGCCTTCTCGCTCGTCGGGTTGACCCTTGCCGGCTGCTCGGAACAGAAGCAGGCGCAGCAGGCCCCGCCCGCCGCGCCGGTGACGGTGGCCCTGCCGACGACGCGCAGCATCACCGACACGGACGAGTATGTCGGCCGCTTCACCGCGGTTGATCTCGTGCAGGTCTATGCCCGCGTCTCCGGCTATCTCCAGAGCATCAATTTCACCGACGGCCAGCTGGTGAAGCAGGGCGACCTGCTGTTCACCATCGACAAGCGTCCCTTCCAGGTCGCGCTCGATCAGGCCCAGGCGAATCTGGCCAAGGCGCAGGCCGACCTCGATTTTGCCCAGTCCGACCTGCAGCGCGCCCAGACGCTGATCGACGACAAGACCTCGAACGCCATTTCCAAGCAGGCCTATGACCAGCGCCTGCAGAGCGAGCGCTCGGCCCGCGCCAGCGTGTCGGCGGCACAGGCGGCGGTGCACGCCGCCCAGCTCGACGTCGAGTTCACCGATCTGCGCTCGCCGGTGACCGGGCGCATCGGCGATCGCAAGGTCTCGGTTGGCAACCTCGTCACCGGCGGCTCGGGCGGCACCAACACCAACACGCTGCTCGCCACCATCGTCTCGATGGACCCGATCTATTTCGAGTTCACCTATGACGAGGCCTCGTTCCTGCGCTACCAGCGCATGGCGAAGGCGATGGGCGTCGCCGACAAGCCGGTCCCGGTCCGCCTCGCGCTGATCGACGAGAAAGGCTTTCCGCACGAGGGCACGCTGAACTTCGTCGACAACCAGATCGACAACACCACCGGCACGATCCGTGGCCGCGCGCAGTTCGCCAATCCGGACGGCCTGTTCACGCCCGGCATGTTCGGCCGCATCGAGGTGCCGTCCTCCGCGCCGCACGAGGCGCTGCTGGTGCCGGACGTCGCCATCGGCACTGAGCAGACCCGCAAGTTCGTCTATGTGATGGCGCCGGGCGACCAGCCGCAGGTGCCGCAGATGAAGTATGTCACGCTCGGCCGCGTCTATGACGGCCAGCGCGTGATCACCAGCGGCCTCGGCAAGGACGATCTCGTCGTGGTCAACGGCCTGGTGCGCATCCGTCCCGGCGCGAAGGTGGTCGGCAAGCCCGAGCAGCCGGCGCCCGCAGCTGCCGCGCCCGCCGCCAAGCCCGCCAACTGAGCGCGGGAGCCAGGGCCATGAAGTTTTCGCATTTCTTCATCGACCGCCCGATCTTCGCCTCGGTGGTTTCCATCGTGGTGATGATCCTCGGCGCGGTCGCTTACGTCTCGCTGCCGGTCGCGCAATATCCCGATATCGCCCCACCGGTCGTCAACGTCACCGGCCAATATCCGGGCGCGAGCGCCGAGACGGTCGCCGACACCGTCGTCTCGCCCATCGAACAGCAGATCAACGGCGTGGAGGGGATGCTCTACATCTCCTCCAACTCGACCGCCGACGGCCGCTTCTCCATCGCCGTGACCTTCGATATCGGCACCGACCTCGATATCGCGCAGGTGCAGGTGCAGAACCGCGTCGCCGTCGCGACGCCGCGCCTGCCGCAGGAAGTGCAGCAGATCGGCGTCACCGTCGCGAAGTCATCGCCCGACATCCTGATGGTGGTGAGCCTGTTCTCGCCGGACGATACGCGCGATTCGCTGTTCATCTCCAACTACGCCAATCTGCAGATCAAGGATCAGCTCCAGCGCGTGCCCGGCGTCGGTTCGATCACCGTGTTCGGCTCGCGCGACTACGCCATGCAGGTGTGGCTCGACCCGCTGAAGCTGCAGGCGCTCAAGCTCACGGCCACGGACGTCACGGCCGCCCTCCAGGCGCAGAATCTCCAGGTCGCCTCGGGCGTGCTGAACGCGCCGCCGGTCGAGCAGCAGCTCGCCTTCCAGGTGGCGGTGCGCACGCTCGGGCGCCTGTCGACGCCCGAGGAGTTCGGCAACATCGTCGTGCGCCAGAGCGGCAATGCCGTGGTGCGCCTGCGCGACGTCGCGCGGATCGGCATCGAGGCGCAGGACAACTCCTCGATCTCCTATTTCGACTCCAAGCCTTCCGTCGCGCTCGGCATCTTCCAGCTGCCGGGATCGAACGCGCTCGCCACCGGACAGGCCATCGAGGCGCAGATCAAGGAGATCGCCAAGAGCTTCCCGCCGGGTGTCGCCTATTCGACCGCCTATAATCCGACGCAGTTCATCGCCGAATCCGTGCGCGCGGTGGAAGACACGATCCTCGAGGCGATCGTCCTCGTGGTGATCGTGGTGATCCTGTTCCTGCAGACCTGGCGGGCGGCGATCATCCCGATCCTGGCGATTCCGGTCTCGCTGATCGGCACCTTCTTCATCATGAGCCTGTTCGGCTTCTCGCTGAACAATCTGTCGCTGTTCGGCCTTGTGCTCGCCATCGGCATCGTGGTCGATGACGCCATCGTCGTGGTGGAGAGCGTCGAGCACAACATCTCGACCGGGCTCAGCCCACGCGATGCCGCCTACAAGACCATGGATGAGGTAGGCGGGGCGCTGGTCGCCATCTCTCTGGTGCTGGCCTCGGTGTTCATTCCCTCGGCCTTCATCACCGGCATTTCCGGCGAGTTCTACCGGCAGTTCGCGCTCACCATCGCCGGCTCGACGCTGATCTCGCTGCTGGTGTCGCTGACGCTGTCGCCCGCCATGTGCGCGCTGCTGCTCAAGCCGCATAAGGGCCCCGAGCACAAGCCGGTGTGGTTCCTGCGGCCGATCACCGGCTTCTTCCATTACTTCAACAAGGGGTTCGACGGCATCTCGCGCGGCTATGGCTGGCTGACCGGCAAGCTGGTGCGCTTCGCGGTGATCGTGCTGCTGGTCTATGTCGGCATCCTCGCCGGCGGCTTCCAGCTGTTCCGCATGACGCCGCAGGGCTTCATCCCGGCGCAGGATCGCGGCTATCTCATCGTCGCCGCGCAGCTTCCCGGCGGCGCCGCGCTTTCGCGCACCAACGAGGTGATGACCCGCGCCGCCAAGGAAGTGCTCGCCACGCCGGGCGTCGCCCATGTGGTGAACATCGTCGGCTTCTCCGGCGCGACCTTCACCAACGCGCCGAATGCCGGCGCCATGTTCGTCATTCTCGGACCGGCCGAAGAGCGGGCCAAGCATCCCGGCCAGTCGGCCGTCGCGATTCAGGGCCAGCTGTTCGGCAAGCTGTCTTCGATCGAGGAAGCCTTCATGATCGTCGTCATGCCGCCGCCGGTGAACGGTATCGGCAATGCCGGCGGCTACCGTATGATGATCGAGGATCGCGGCGGGCGCGGCTATGAGGCGCTGCAGGGCGCGGTCTATGCCATGATGGGCCGGGCCAATCAGACGCCGGGGCTCAAGCAGGTCTATTCGCTGTTCGAGACCTCGACGCCGCAGCTCTTCCTCGACATCGACCGCACCAAGGCGCAACTGCTCGGCGTCAACATCGCCGACGTGTTCTCGACGCTGCAGACCTTCATCGGCTCGTCCTACGTCAACGACTTCAACCTGTTCGGCCGCACCTACCGCGTGCAGGCGCAGGCTGACGCGCCCTATCGCCTGACGCCGGACGATCTGCTGCGGCTGCGGGTGAAGAACGCCGACGGAGAACTCGTGCCGCTGGGCTCCTTCACCACGGTGAGGGACATTTCCGGTCCCTACCGCGTGCCGCGCTACAATCTCTATCCGGCGGCGGAACTGGACGGCGACGTGGCCGGCATCTCGCAGGGCCAGGCGATCCAGCTGATGCAGAATATCGCGGCGGAGACGCTGCCGGACGGCTTCTCCTTCGAGTGGACGACGCTGGCCTTCCAGCAGGTGCGGGCGGGTAACACGGCGATCTTCGCCTTCGGGCTCGGCGTGGTGTTCGTCTTCCTGGTGCTGGCGGCGCAGTATGAGAGCCTGACGCTGCCGCTGGCGGTGGTGCTGATCGTGCCGATGTGCCTGATCGCCGCCGTCACCGGCATTTTGCTGCGCGGACAGGACAGCAACATATTGAGCCAGGTCGGCTTCATCGTGCTGATCGGTCTGGCGGCGAAGAACGCGATCCTGATCGTGGAGTTCGCCAAGCAGCTGGAGGATCGCGGCGAGAACCGTTTCGCCGCCGCGACCCATGCCGCCCAGCTGCGCCTGCGCCCGATCATCATGACCTCGCTCGCCTTCATCCTCGGCGTGGTGCCGCTGGTGCGGGCGACCGGCGCGGGCTCCGAGCTGCGTCAGGCGCTCGGCACGGCGGTGTTCTCCGGCATGATCGGCGTGACCGTCTTCGGCCTGCTGTTCACGCCGACTTTCTACGTGGTGTGCCGCTGGCTCGCGGGCTTCGGCGAGCGCCGGCGCGAACGCAAGCTGGCCGCTGCCGAAAACACGCCGCACTGACGGCCTGCCGACCAGACAGAAAAGGCGCCCTGCGGGGCGCCTTTTTTCATTTCGGGCTCGTGTCCCGCACTCGCGGCTCAGTCCAGCACGGCGGCCTTGAGCAGGCAGACCATGGTGGCGTGGGCGGTTTCCCCGGTCAGATTGCGGATGACGTGGCGGCGGTCGCAGCGGTAGCGCAGCGTCTCGCCGGCACGCGCGGTCTCGATGATGTCGCCGCACTCGACCTGGAGCTCGCCGGAGATCACCGACAGGCACTCCACCGAGCCGCGCTGGTGGCCGTCCGAGATCAGTTCGCCGCCGGGCTCGGCGACGAAGTCGAACCATTGCAGCCATTCCACCGTCTTGATCCAGCCGGTGATGCTGAGCCGGCACTTGCCGTCCTCCGAGAGCAGGATCGGCGTGTCGGCGCGCGTCAGATGCTCGACGAAGGGCTCGTCGTCGGTCGCCGCCATGAAGCGGTCGATCGACATGTCGAGCGCCTGCGACAGGCGCCAGACCGTGGCCAGCGTCGGGTTGGTCTCGTTGCGCTCGATCTGGCTGATGATCGACTTGGCGACGCCCGACTGCTCGGACAGCTCCGACAGGGAGAGGTTGTAGGCCTTGCGCAGGCGCTGGATGGTGCGGCCGAGCTGGCCGGTAATGGCCTGGGCGCCGGCATCCATGCCGATGCGGTCCAGGGTGCGGGTGCGGCCCGACATGGCGTCTCCCACTTGTTCGAAACTGGAATTTAGGGCGGCGGAGCGCTCCGGCGCAAGCGGCGTCGTCGTTGGCTGCGCGGCATTCAACGCAAATCGGGAATGTCCGCCACAGGGGGGTGCGCGGCGGCGCGCGCGGGACTAGATTTGGCGCATGACACACGCCAATGCTCTCCCCACGATTGAAGATGTTGCCTCGGCGGCCGAGAGGCTTGCCCCGGTGGCCGTGCGCACGCCGCTGATTTCCTCGCCGAGGCTCGACGAGATCACCGGCGGACGCGTCTTCCTGAAGCCCGAGCCGCTGCAGCGCACCGGCTCGTTCAAGTTTCGCGGCGCCTATAACCGCATCTCGCGAATCCCGCTCGACCAGCGCGCGGGCGGCGTGGTCGCCTGTTCCTCGGGCAACCATGCGCAGGGCGTGGCGGCGGCGGCGACGCTGCTGGGCATGCCCTCGGTCATCGTGATGCCGAAGGACGCACCGGCGATGAAGCGGGCCCGCACCATCGCCTTCGGCGGCGAGGTGGTCGAATATGACCGGGAGACCGATGACCGCGACGCCATTGCCGACGTCATCGCGCGCGAGCGTGGCGCGGTGTTCGTGCCGCCCTATGACGATTTCTACATCATCGCCGGGCAGGGCACGGTCGGGCTGGAGATCGCGCAGGATCTCGCGGCGCTGGGCATCGCCCCGGATGTGGTGATCGCCAACGCCTCCGGCGGCGGTCTCGTCTCCGGCATCGCGCTGGCGGTGAAGGACCGTTTCCCTGAGGCGCGGGTGATGACCGCCGAGCCCGCCGGCTTCGACGACCATGCGCGCTCCTTCCGCTCCGGCGGGCGCGAGCGCAACAACCGCGCCACAGGCTCGATCTGCGACGCGTTGCTGGCGGCGACGCCGGGGCGGCTGACCTTCGAGATTTCCTCGCGCATCGTCGGGGAGGGGCTGTCTGCCACCGACGAGGAGGTGGCGCGTGCCGTCGCCTTCGCCTTCGAGGAGCTGAAGATCGTGGTGGAGCCGGGCGGCGCGGTTGCGCTGGCCGCCGTGCTCGCCGGCAAGATCGATCTCAGGGACAAGGTCGCGGCCGTCGTGCTGTCAGGCGGCAATGTCGACGCGGAGATGTTCGCCCGCTGCCTCGCCGTCGCCTGAGCCCGGCGAGCGTCAGGCGGCGCGGCTGAAGCGTTTCACGCGGGCCTGCGCGGCCTCGATATTGTGCAGGAACTGTTCGGTACAGGCGCGCCAGGTGAAGCGCAGCGCGTAGTCGCGGGCGTCCGAGCGGTCGAGGTCGAGCGCGGCGAGCGCCGCGCGGCGCAGGTCGTTGTCGAGCACGCCGGCGGGCGACTCGGCGGGGGCGTCGTTTATGACGTCCATCGGCCCGGTGACGGGGAAGGCGGCGACCGGCAGGCCGCTCGCCAGCGCCTCCAGCAGCACGATGCCGAAGGTGTCGGTCAGGCTGGAGAAGACGAAGACATCGGCCGCGGCATAGATACGCGCCAGCGCCTCGCCCTGCCGCAGGCCGAGAAAATGCACGCCCGGATAGCGCTTTTCCAGCTCCGCCCGCGCCGGCCCGTCGCCGACCACGACCTTGGAGCCGGGCAGGTCGAGCGCGAGGAAGGCGTCGATGTTCTTCTCCACCGCGACGCGGCCGACCGACAGGAAGATCGGCCGCGGCAGGTCGCGTACGAAGGCGTCCATCTCGTCATGCGGGCGGGGGCGGAACAGTTCGGCGTCGACGCCGCGCGACCAGCGCATGATGTTGTGGAAGCCGCGTCCGCGCAGCTCGTCCTCAAGCGTATGGGTCGAGACCATGATGCCCGCGCCGGCATTGTGGAAGCGGCGCAGCCAGGCATAGGAGAGCGCCTGCGGCACCGGCGCGCGCGCGGCGAGATATTCCGGGAAGCGGGTGTGGTAGCTGGTGGTGAAGCTGCGTCCGCGCCGCAGGCACACGCGCCGCGCCATGATGCCGATCGGCCCCTCGGTGGCGATATGCACGAAGTCGGCGCCGATCTCGTCCATGCGCCGCGCGACCATGCCGGGCGTGGCAAGCGCGAGCCGGATTTCCGGATAGGTCGGCATGGGCAGTGTGCGGAAGTCGCCGGGGGTGAGGAAGTCGATCCGCGCGCCGAGCAATGCCGCCTCGCGCGCCGTGTTTTGCAGCGAGCGCACCACGCCGTTCACCTGCGGCGTCCAGGCATCGGTCGCGATCAGGATGCGCATCAGGCGGCGACCTTCGGCCTCTCGAGCAGCAATGGCGCGTTGAGCCGCGCACGAGTCTGGCGCGCCCAGTCGATCAGTTCCAGCCGCCCGTCGGCATGTTCGACGATGGCGGTGCAGCTCTCGACCCAGTCGCCGCAGTTAACATACTCCACGCCGAAGCTGTCATGCATTACCGCGTGGTGAATATGGCCGCAGACCACGCCGTCGACCTTGTGGCGCCGCGCCTCGGTGGCGACGGCTTCCTCGAAGCGGCCGATGAAATTGACCGCGTTCTTGACCTTCAGCTTGGCCCACTGGCTCAGAGACCAATAGGGAAAGCCGAGCTTGCGCCGGGCCCAGTTGACATAGGTGTTGATGCCGAGCGCGGCGGTGTAGGCGCCGTCGCCGAGGAAGGCGAGCCATTTGGCGTGGCGCACGACGACGTCGAACACGTCGCCGTGGATGACGAGGTAGCGCTTGCCGTTGGCCGCTTCGTGAATGGCCGTCTCGACCACCTCGATGCCGCCGAAATGACTGCCGTAATAGTCGCGGAGGAATTCATCGTGGTTCCCCGGCAGGTAGACGATGCGCGCGCCCTTGCGCGCCTTGCGCAGCAGCTTCTGCACGACGTCGTTATGCGCCTGCGGCCAGTACCAGCCGGAGCGCAGCCGCCAGCCATCGACGATGTCGCCGACGAGATAGATCGTGTCGGCGTCGTAGTAGCGAAGGAAATCAAGCAGGAGGTCGGCCTGGCAACCCTTGGTGCCGAGATGGACGTCCGACAAAAAGAGGCTGCGATAGCGGTGTGCCTCGGGCGTGTCGTTCACCTCGGAAGCCCTCCCCGTCATGCCCGGAAGCGGGCTTAGCGATGGGTTCATGAGGGCACATAAGCCCGACTCGCATCACCGTTTTATGACGGTTGCTGCAGTGCAGCGTCACAGGAAGAGCATGATCACGCTGGAGGCGACGAGGGCGGCCATGACGTAGTTCACGATGCGCTGCTGGCGCGGGGTGGAGAGCAGCCGGGCGAGCAGGGCGCCGAAGCCGGCCCACAGGGCGAGGCTGGGAAGCGTCACCAGGCCGGAGACCAGGGCAATGACGAGGATCTCCTCCACCAGCCGGTCGCCGCCCACCGTGGTGAAGGCGGGCACCATGCTGAGCGCGAGGGTCCACGCCTTCGGGTTGACCCACTGGAACAGCGCCGACTGCAGCGAGGTCATCGGCTTTTCCATCGCCGTGCCGCCGCCCGGCCCACCGGCATTGGCGATCTTCCACGCCAGCCAGAGCAGATACAGCGAGCCGACGATCTTCAACCCCTGATGCAGATAGGCAATGCTGGTGAACAGCGCGCCGAGCCCGAGGCCGACGGCCACCACCATGAAGGCGAAGCCGAAGGTGACGCCCCAGATCTGCGGCAGGGTGCGCCGGAAGCCGAAGGCCGCGCCCGATCCGGCGGAGATCATGTTGTTCGGGCCGGGCGTGAGCGCACCGGCGACGGCGAACAGCACCAGCGGAAGCAGCTGGCCAGACAGAAGCTGGCTGGGCACGGGGGCGTTTCCTAGGTTACGTCAGCTATGCTGACATTTATCCGTCATTGCTATTCCTCGAGCAGGGGGCCTGCAACCCGAAATCGCGGGGGGCGGCGTACGCACGCTGTCCGCTCGTCCGCAACGAAAAGGGCCGGCCTCCTTTTGGAGACCGGCCCCGAATCGTCGTGCTGTGCCGTGCTCAGTGGGCGACCAGCAGCGCCACCGGTGGGTCGTCCAGCAGCGAGGCGGTCACGCCGCCCAGCACCAGTTCGGCGATGCGCGAGCGGCTATAGGCGCCGAGCACGAGGAGGTCGGCGCCGAAGGAGCCTACTTCCTTGATGATGGCGCCCGTCGCGTCGCCTTCGCTGACGTGGTGGTGCTTGGCGTTGACGCCGTGCGACTTGAGATAGGCGGTCAGCTGCTCGCCCGATGCGGCGGCCTTGGCCGAGCCTTCGGCGACGGTGAGCACCTCGACCTCGGTTGCCTCGGCGAGCACGGGAAGCGCGAAGCGCACGGCATGGCCGGCCTCGCGCGAAGGCTTCCACGCCACCAGAACCTTGCCGACGCGCGCCGGCACCGGCTTGCCCGTGGGCACCACCACGACCGGGCCGTTGGCGGCGAGGGCGAGGTGCTCGGGAAGGGTGGCGGCGAGCTGGTCGTCCACCGTGCCGTAGCGCGTTTCGCTGACGACGGTGATGTCGGAGAAAGTGACGGCATCGCGCAGCGCCGTGGTCACGTCGCCTTCGACGCTCGCCCAGCTGCCGACGACCCCGGCAGCGCCCGCGGCCTGCTCGAACTGGGCCTTGAGCACGGCCTCCTTCTCCTTCGCCTCGTGCACCAGCTCGTTCACATAGATCGACAGCGCCCGACCCACGCGCGGAACGCCTGTCGGGTAGAGAGTGTAGACGGCATTGATCGATGCCCCGGACTGGCGGGCAAGCGCGATCGCGAAGGCGAGTCGATCGCTGAAGCCGCTGTCGGCAGCGGCGTGCAGGAGAACGGTTCGAATGGCCATGGCGTATTTTTCTCCACTAACGGGCGTTTCGCGCGTTTTTTTGACCTTACGTTACACGTCGGCAACGGAAATCGGGGAAACCACGATCCGTAGGCAACATTATGCCGACATAATGCCGCAAGGTAACTCACTTCACGTCCTCGCGAACTGGACATTGGGACAATTGTCTCGATTTAGACCGCCAATAAGGTGCGAGGCGGGCCGGCTGTCGGCCCGCCGCTTTGGGGAGCACCTATGAGCCGTCGCATTCTGGTCATTGCCGCCGCTTTCGCTACCGCTGTCGCCGCCACGGCCGTCATGGCGCAGGCGGAAGTCGTCAAGCAGCGCGAAGCGCTCATGAAGGATCTCGGCAACGCCACCAAGCCGGTCGGCGGCATGCTGCGGGGGAGTGTGCCGTTCGACCTCGCGACCGTGCAGGCGGCGCTCGACACCTATGCCAAGAACGCCAAGGCGCTGCCCGTGCTGTTCCCCGCCGGATCGGGCGAGGGCAGCGATGCGCTGCCCACCATCTGGGAGCGCAAAGCCGAGTTCGACGGCCTGTTCGTCAAGCTTGCGGCCGACGCCTCCGCCGCGCGCGCCGCGATTACCGACGAGGCCAGCTTCAAGGCGAACTTCCCCGGCGTGATCCGCACCTGCGGCACCTGCCACGACAGCTTCCGCAAGAAGAGCTGAGGCGTTGGACGCTTCCGTGCATGCGCATTCCCTGGGCACCCCGGCCGGCTCCGTGCTGGCCTGGGACCTGCCCACCCGAATCGCCAAATGGCTGCTTGCGGCGCTGGTCGGGCTTGCCTTCGCCAGCCGGTATTACGGCGATGCAGGCCTTGTCTGGCACCAGTGGAACGGGCTCGCCATCCTCGTGGTGATCGTGTTCCGCCTGCTCTGGGGCGCGGTCGGCGGCTCGACGGCGCGCTTTGCCCGATTCCTACGCGGTCCCGGCGCCGCCTTCGCCTATCTCGCCAGCCTGCTGCGCGGCCGACCGCAGCGCTTCCTCGGCCATAATCCGCTCGGGGGATGGATGGTGGTGGCGCTGCTCGCCATCGTTGCCGCGCAGGCTCTGACCGGGCTGTTCACCACCGACGACATCGCCGTCTACGGTCCGATGACGATGGTGGCGAGCGACGAGACCATCGCCCGCGCCTCGGCGTGGCACCAGAAGATCTACCCTTTCCTGCTCGCGCTGATCGCGATCCATATTGCGGCGAACGTGCTCTACGCGCTGTTCGGCCGCGACAGGCTGATCGCGGCGATGATCACCGGCCGCAAGCCGGCCGGCGCCTATCTCGACCGCGCGCCGGCGACGGCGGGATCGATCGTTCGGGCGCTCGGCTGCCTCGTGGTCGCAATCGTGATCGTGTTCGGCACGATCGCGCTTGCCGGCGGCGATCCCTTCCCTTAAGCCTCGCCGCCTCCTTCGCTCTTCGATCCGTCTCCGGGCGGATCGAAACTACTTTTCGTGGCGCCAAATGAATGCGCTCAAGGGCATCGCGCTGCAGATCGGCGCGACGTTCCTCTTCACCATCATGTCGGCCATGGTACGCATCGTGTCGGAGCATGTTCCGACCGGCGAAGTGGTCTTCGCGCGCTCCTTCTTCGCGCTGTTCCCGCTCATGGCGATGCTCGCCTGGCGCGGCGAGATCAGCGCCGCGGTGCGCACCGCCCATCCGCTCGGCCATATATTGCGCGGCACCATCGGCGTGATGTCGATGGGGCTCGGCTTCGCGGCGCTGGCGCGCATCCCGCTCGCCGACGTCACCGCCATCGGCTTCACCGCGCCGCTGCTGACCGTCGTGCTGGCGGCGCTCGTCCTGGGCGAGCGGGTGCAGCTCTATCGCTGGGCCGCGGTGTTCGTCGGCCTGGGGGGCGTCGTGGTGATGCTCTGGCCGCATCTCGCCGGCAATTTCGACAGCTGGGAGCACAAGCTCGGCGCTATGATGGCGCTGGCGGCGGCCGGGTTCACCGCCGGGGCCATGATCCAGGTCCGCCGGCTCACAGGGACGGAGACCACGGCCGCCATCGTGTTCTATTTCCAGGCGCTGGCGGCCGTCGCCGGCCTCGCCACCGCCGGTTGGGGATGGGTGGTGCCGACCCTGCGCGAGGGGGTGATGCTGGTCACCCTTGGCATCATCGGCGGGATCGGGCAGATCCTGCTCACCGAGAGCTACCGCTGGGCGCCGGCCTCGGTGGTGGCGCCCTTCACCTATTCCGCGATGCTGTGGTCGCTGCTGCTCGGTTTCGTGCTGTTCGCCGAGGTGCCGCCCGTGCTGGTGGTCGTCGGCGCCGTCATCGTGATCGGTGCCGGCCTCTTCGTCATCTGGCGCGAGCGCCGCGCGGGCGCGGTGACGGCGCCGGACGAGGGGGCCGTCCCGCCGGCCGGGCCGATTACCTAGAAGGCCTTGAAGGTGATGATGGTGCGGGTGTCCTGGATGCCGGGAATCTGCTGCACCTTCTCGTTCACGAAGTGGCCGATATCGGTGGCCTCGGGAACGTAAAACTTGACCAGCAGGTCGAATTCGCCGGCGGTGGAATAGATTTCCGAGGCTATCTCGGCATCCGCGAGGGCGTTCGCCACCTCGTAGGAGCGGCCGAGCTGGCATTTGATCTGGACGAAGAACGGGACCATCGCGAGGCATCCGGGCACGGTTTTGGTGCGCCACAGGATCAGAACCGGCCCCGCCGCGCAACCCCCGCCCTGCGCCGCGCCGAGACGTGTCTTGAAAGCGCGCGGCGCTTCGCCTATTGCGGGACAAGTCGATCTCGTTGGGGTGCCCCGGAACGCGAAAGCCGGGGCTGAGAGGCGGTGAGCCAACCCACGAACCTGATCCGGGTCATGCCGGCGGAGGAAACGGGTCGCGCGCGCCGGGCGTTTCGCGCTCGGCGAAGGACGCGCCCGGCCTTGCCGGCCAGGGAGGCGTGCCGATGACGGCGTCCACGGCGATTGCGGTGACGATTGCGGGCTCGGATTCCGGCGGCGGCGCCGGCATCCAGGCCGATCTCAAGACATTCTCGGCGCTGGGCGTCTACGGCGCCTCGGTGATCACCGCGCTGACGGCGCAGAACACGCTGGGCGTTACCGGCATCCACGACGTGCCGGCCGATTTCATTACCGCGCAGATCGACGCGGTGTTCTCCGATCTCGCGGTCGATGCGGTGAAGATCGGCATGCTGTCGCGTCCGGAGGCGATCGGCGCGGTTGCGGAGGGGCTCGACCGTCACGCGATCGCGACCGTCGTGCTCGACCCGGTGATGGTCGCGGCCTCGGGCGACCGGCTGCTGGTGCCGGAGGCGGTGGAATCGCTGCGCACGCAACTCTTGCCGCGCGCGCTGCTGATCACGCCGAACCTGCCCGAGGCGGCGGTGCTGCTCGACGAGGCGCCCGCGGCCGATCTCGCCGCCGTGCGCCGGCAGGCCGAGCGGCTGCGCGCGCTCGGGGCGCGTGCCGTGCTGATCAAGGGCGGGCATGGCGAGGGGCCCGACAGCGTCGACGTGCTGCTCGATTCCGAGGGCTTTGCGGAGTTCTCCGCCCCGCGCGTGGCGACCCGCAACACCCATGGCACCGGCTGCACGCTGTCTTCCGCCATCGCTGCCGGGCTGGCGCGTGGCATGAGCCTGCGCGCGGCCGTCGAGGCCGCCAAGGTCTATCTCACCCAGGCTATCGGCGCCTCCGACATGCTGACCATCGGGCGGGGCCACGGGCCGGTGCACCACTTCCACGCCTGGTGGTGAGGGCTGACGGCGAGGGCGTCCTCGCCGTCGCCCGCGCGGGCTGCTATCGAGGCGGCGCAATCTCAGAGTCGCCCCCGTGCCCGTCCTCGCCCCACGCCATGCCATCGCCACCGCCTATGCCGGGCTGTTCTTCGGCATCGGCGTGTACCTGCCGTTCTTTCCGGTGTGGCTGGAGGGCAGGGGCTTCGACGCCTCGATGATCGCCTTCACGCTGGCGGTGCCGTTTGCCGTGCGCCTGTTCACCATGCCGCTCGGCGGGCTGGCGGCCGACCGCAGCGGGCGGCCGCGCGCGACCCTCATCGTCTATGCGCTGGCGACGGCTTGTGCCTTCACCGGCGTGGCGCTGGCGCCCAGTGCCGCGCTGATGATCGTGGCGCTCGGCGTCGCCGCCAGTTTCTGGCAGCCGAGCCTGCCGGTGCTGGACGCCTATGCCGTGGCGCGCCGCGCCGAGGGGCTGATCGACTATGGCCGCGTGCGGCTGTGGGGCTCGCTTGCCTTCATCGGCGGCAATTTCGCCGCCGGCTTCCTGCTCGGCGGCCTGCCGGCGGACGCCATCGTCTGGTTCATCGTCGCGGGCAGCCTCATTGCCGCCTGCGCGGCGCTGACGCTCGACGAATTGCGGCTGCCCCCGCGCGAGGCGACAACGCATCGCCTGCCGAAGATCTCGCTGGTGCTCGGCCTTGCCATCCTGGCGGCGGCGCTGGTGCAGGGCTCGCACGCCACGCTCTATGCCTTCGCCTCGCTGCACTGGCGGGCCATCGGCCTGTCGGATTCGGCGATCGCCCTGTTATGGGCGACCGGCGTCATCGCCGAGGTGGTGCTGTTCCGCTTCGGGACGGGGCTGACGCGCCGGCTGGGCGCCGACCGGCTCTTGCTGATCGGCGGGCTGGCCGGCGTGCTGCGCTTCGGCGCCATGGCGTTCGATCCGCCGGTGGCGCTGGTGCTGCCCTTGCAGTTGCTCCACGCAGCGACCTTCGGCTGCACCTATCTCGGCACGGTCGAGATGGTGGCGCGCCACGCGCCGCCAGGACGCGGCGCGGCGGTGCAGGCGCTGGCGGCCTGGGTGACGATCATCGCCATGGCGACGGCGACGGTGGCGGCGGGGCCGCTGTGGCAATGGTTCGATTGCGGCGCGTTCTTCGTCTCAGCCGGCTTTGCCGCAGCGGGGACGCTCATCGCGCTCATCGTCGCGATGCGGCGGGGCTGATCAGCCCCAGAGCTCCGGTTCGGGTGGCAAGACCCGGCTGCCGACATAGCGCAGCCCCGGCTCTCGGTCATGGGCCAACAGCAGCGGGCCGTCGAGATCGACGAAGCGGGCGAGGCCGGCGAGCAGCAAGGCCGGCGCCATGGCACGCGAGGTCGCGACCATGCAGCCGACCATGATGTCGATGCCCTTTTCCCGCGCGGCTTTCGCCAGTGCAAGGCCCTCGGTGAGGCCGCCGGTCTTGTCCAGCTTGACGTTGATGGCGTCGTAGCGGCCGACCAGATGCGGCAGCGTGTCGAGCCCGTGCACGCTCTCGTCGGCGCAGATGGCGACGGGATGCTCGATCTCGGCGAGGAGGGCGTCATGTTCCGCCGGCAGCGGCTGCTCGACGAGTTCCACCCCGGCGCGGGCACAAGCGTCGAGATTCGCGGCCAGATCGCCGGCCGACCAGCCCTCATTCGCATCGACGATGAGTCGCGTGTGCGGCGCCGCGGCGCGGATGGCGGCCAGACGCGCGGCGTCGCCTGCGGCGCCCAGCTTGAGCTTCAGCAGGTCATGGCCGGAGCGCGCGGCCGCGCTCGCCATGGCTTCGGGGGTGTCGAGGCTGATCGTATAGGCGGTCAGGACGGAGGACGGCGCGGGTACGCCGGCGGTCTCGAAGGCGCGCCGGCCGCTGCGCTTGGCTTCAAAGTCCCACAGCGCGCAGTCGATCGCATTGCGCGCGGCGCCGGCCGGCATCAGCCTCTGCAACGATTCACGGTCCAGTCCGTGGGTGATGGCGGCGCGCATCGCGTCGATCGCCGCCGCCACCCCTTCGACGCTTTCACCGTAGCGGGCATAGGGCACGCATTCGCCGCGGCCGATCGCGTCGCCGTCGCGGATCTCCGCCGTGACGACGATGGCTTCGGTCTTAGAGCCGCGCGCGATGGTGAAGGAGCCGCGGATGGGAAAGCGTTCGACGCTGACGGTGAGCTGGGGCATCTGGACGAGAAGAACCTACAATTGGCCTGCGAATCACTAGGTGGCCTTCTGGTCTTCTATGAGGCACGCGATGGGTCTGGCCGTCACAGGGAAAGCACACTATTCGCAGTAGCGTGTGCGTATAGTATCTAATTACCCTTGCGAAGGGCTGGCGGCTCGACAGAGCGGAAGCCGTACCTGTATGAAACGACACGGCGAATTGTGTTTTGGCAGGACGAGGCGATCGTCCGGGCCGAACTGGGCTGCGGGGGAAGTGGGAGCCGGTTTTGGGAGCTGCTGAAGCGCCGCTTCTGGCGACAGCGCGCCACGGGCGAGAGCTGGTCTTCGTCGGCAATGGCCGGTGGACGGCTGCGGAGGCGCGCGCGCTCGAAGGATCGGTGGAAGCCAGCCTCGCGCAGCTTGCGAGCGGTGCGGTGGAAACGGCCCGGCTCGACCTTTCCGGCGTGCGCCGTTTCGACACCGTCGGCGCGGTCATGCTCGACCGGCTGATCCGCGGGCTCGAGGAGAATGGCGCGCGGCTTCAGGTCATTGGCCTCGAAAAGCGCTTCCAACCGCTGCTCGACGAGGTGGTGCGGGGCTGTCACGAGGTGCCTCCCGCGCGGCCCCGGGTCAATGCGCTCGTCGGCGGCCTCGAAGTCGTTGGCCGCACCATGGTCGAGACCGGGCGGGATGCGCTGACACTGCTGTCCTTCATCGGTGCCGTCGTCAGCGCACTGCTGCGCGTGGTCGTACGTCCGCAGACGTTCCGCGGCACCTCGATGGTCTATCACCTGGAGCGCACCGGGCTGCGGGCGGTGCCGATCATCGCGCTGATCACCTTCCTCATCGGCTGCATCATCGCGCAGCAGGGCATCTTCCATTTCCGCAAGTTCGGCGCGACCACCTATGTCGTCGACATGGTCGGCATTCTCACGCTGCGCGAGCTCGGCGTGCTGATCGTCTCGATCATGGTCGCCGGCCGCTCGGGCAGCGCCTTCACCGCCGAACTCGGTTCCATGCGCATGCGCGAGGAGGTCGACGCGCTGCGCGTCATGGGGTTCGATCCGAACGAGGTGCTGGTGCTGCCGCGCCTCGTCGCGCTGATCATCGCCGTGCCGCTGCTGACCTTCATCGGCAACATGTGCGCGCTGTTCGGCGGCGGGCTGGTGGCGTGGCTCTATGGCGGCATCTCGCCGACCATCTTTCTCAGCCGTCTGCAGGAGGCGATCTCGCTGAGCACCTTCGAGGTCGGCATGATCAAGGCGCCCTTCATGGCGGCGATCGTGGGTCTCATCGCCTGCATGGAGGGCATGCGGGTGGGCGGCAGCGCCGAGTCGCTCGGGGCACATACGACGGCGGCGGTGGTGAAAGCCATCTTCCTGGTCATCGTGGTCGATGGCCTGTTCGCCATGTTCTTCGCCGCGATCGACATGTGAGGTGATCGGGTGGAGCCCCAGACAACCCAGCTTCGACAGCCGAGCGGTACGGCGCCGGCCGTGGCCACGCCGGAGCCGATCATCAGCGTGCGCGACCTCGTCGTCGGCTTCGGCGAGCGCATCGTGCTCAACGGCCTTTCCCTTGACGTCATGAAGGGAGAAATCCTGGGCTTCGTCGGCGCGTCCGGCGGCGGCAAGTCGGTGCTGACGCGCACCATTCTCGGGCTCGTGCCCAAGCGCGCGGGCACGGTCGAGGTGTTCGGCGAGGACCTCGACACCCTGAGCTACGCGCAGCGCCGGCAGATGGAGCAGCGCTGGGGCGTGCTGTTCCAGCAGGGCGCGCTGTTCTCCTCGCTCAGCGTGCGGCAGAACATCCAGTTCCCGATGCGCGAATATCTCGACATGTCGCAGCGGCTGATGGACGAGATCACCGTCGCCAAGATCGAGATGGTGGGGCTGAAGCCGGACGTCACCGAGAAAATGCCCTCGGAGCTTTCCGGCGGCATGATCAAACGCGTGGCGCTGGCGCGGGCGCTGGCGATGGATCCGGAAATCCTCTTCCTCGACGAGCCGACCTCGGGTCTCGACCCAATCGGCGCGGGCGAGTTCGACGAACTTATCGCGACGCTTCAGCAGACTTTGGGACTGACCGTATTCATGGTAACGCACGATCTGGACAGCCTTCACACCGTGTGCGACCGCATCGCCGCCCTGGCGGATGGGAAAGTCATCGCGGTTGGACCGATAGAGACCATGCTGGCATCGCAGCACCCCTGGGTTTCCGCCTATTTCCACGGCAAGCGGGCCCGGGCTGCCGGCTTCGGTTCTGAACAGGAAAGGGCGCGCTGAGGCCGACATGGAAACACGCGCCAACTACGTCATCATCGGCCTCTTCACGCTTGCGGTCATCGCGGCCGGATTCGGCTTCGTCTGGTGGTTCAACGGCTCGAACTCGCGGGGCCCGCGCACCTCCTACGACGTGGTGTTCAGCGGTCCGGTGAGCGGCCTGCAGACCGGCTCCGCCGTGACCTTCAACGGCATCCCGGTCGGCGAAGTCACCGGGCTCCGGCTCGATGCCCAGGATCCGCGCAAGGTGGTCGCCACCGTCTCCGTGCAGCCGGCGACGCCGGTGAAGTCCGACACGCGGGCGCAGCTCAACGCGCAGGTGCTGACCGGCCTTGCCTCCGTCGGTCTCGTCGGCGGCGCGGCCAACGCCGAGCCGCTGCCGGCCCCGCCCGAGGGGCAATTGCCGCGTATCGAAGCGGATGCTTCCGCCGTCCAGGACCTGATGCAGGGTGCCCGGCAGGTCATCGGCCGTGTGGACGACATCGCGATGCGGGTCGACGACATCCTTCGCGACAACCAGGCCAAGATCAATTCGGTGATAGACAATGTCGACAAGTTCACCACCGTGCTCGGCAACAATTCCGAGAACATCAACGGGCTGATCGGCGATGTCAGCGCCGCCGCCAAGCGGATCGAGCAGCTTGCGGCCAATCTCGACAAGACCGTGCAGTCGATCCAGCCCGAGAAGGTGAGCTCGACGGTGGACAACATCGCCCAGTTCTCCAGTGAACTCGGCGGCATGGCCGCCAAGATCAACACCATCCTCGACAACGTGAACGGCATGACCACGAGCGAGGAGGGCAAGGGCATGTTCGCCGAGATCACCGCCGCGGCCGCCGAGGTGCGCAAGCTGGCGGCCAATCTCGACACGCGCACCGCCGAGCTTTCGGCCAACCTGAACCAGTTCACCGGCTCCGGCCTGCGCCAATACGAGGCGCTGGCGGTCGACGGCCGGCGGACGCTGGCGGAGATCGAGCGGGTGTTCAAGAAGCTTGAGAACAACCCGCGCCAGTTCATCTTTGGCGGCTCGTCCGTTCCCAGCTACAGTGGTCGCTAAAGCATGGGGCGCTTTGAGAAAAAATCCGACGACGGGGGCAGCGGCGTGAAGAGCGACAGGGTGTGCCGTAAGCTGACCGGCACGGCCACGGCCATGATGATTGCGCTGTCTCTCGGCGGCTGTGCCCAGATGCTTGCCGGCGGCGACAAGGCGGTGCCGACCTTCGACCTGACCGCGCCATCCGGCTTCACCGCACCGCGTTCCGGCGCGGGGCAGCTCGTCGTGGCGTCGCCGACGGCGCTGCAGGTGCTCGACACGGAACGCATCGTGGTCGAGCCGGCGTCGGGCCAGATCACCTATCTCGACAAGGCGCAGTGGAGCGACCGCCTCCCGGCGCTGTTCCAGGCGCGGCTGATCCAGTCCTTCGAGAATGCCAGCCGTGGCCGCTCGGTCGGCCGTCCGGGCGACAGCATCGTCGCGAACTACACGCTGCTGACCGACATACGCAGCTTCGGCATCCAGGCCTTCGCCGAGGGTGGGCCGGAGGCGGTGGTCGAGGTGTCCGCCAAGATCGTCAGCGCGGACGGCGGCCGTATCCTCGCCGCGCGGGTTTTCAAGGCGCGCGTGTCGGCGTCCGGCACCAGCGGTGCCGAGGCGACGCAGGCGCTGGATGCCGCCTCTGACCAGGTGTTCGTCGAGATCGTGGCCTGGGCGAGCCGCTTCTGAGCTTCCCGATATTTGTCATCCCGGACGGCCGACAGGCCGATCCGGGATCGCCTTCAGGATGGAGAGCGGTCCCGGCTCTCGCTGCGCTCGGCCGGGATGACGCCGACGGAAAGACCAAATGAAAAGGGCCCCTCGCGGGGCCCTTCTTCGTTTCAGGACGGCGCCGGCGGCTCAGTCGAAGCGACCGGCCGCGTGAGCGAGCAGGGTGTAGACCTTGCCGGTGTCCGACGTCAGATAGGTCTTGGTCATGGCCTGGCCGCGATCGTCGCGCGAGACCTGGTCCAGCAGGCGCTCGAACTCGCCGATATAGCGGTCGACCGTGTCGCGGAACTCGAGGTCGCGCCGGTACTTGCGGCGGATTTCCTCGAAGGTCTGCTGGCCCTGCATGGTGTAGAGGCGGCGGGTGAAGACGTTGCGCTCGCCGCGCTTGTAGCGCTCCCACAGATCGACCGCCGCCTCGTGGTCGATCATCCGGGCGATGTCGACCGAGAGCGAATCCAGCGATTCGATGGTGTGGTGCACCGGACGCTCGGCCTGGCTGGCACGCCCGGACTGACCGCGCGAGCGCGGGGCATTGGGCGCGAGCGAGGGGCCGTCATTGTCCGAGGCGCGGGCGAGAAGTTCCGAGAGCCAGCCGCTACCCTGGCCTTCCTGACCACCGCCGGAACGGGCCGGCGGCTGAGCCTGCGCCGGACGACGCGCCGCCGGAGCCGGGGAGGGTGCCGGGGCCGGACGGGGCGGGGTGGCCTGACGCGCCGGTTCAAAGCGCGGCGCGACGGGGCGGGCGGGTTCCGGCCGGCTCGGGGCCGGGGCGGGACGCGCGGCGACGGGGGCCGGAGCCGCCTGGACCGGCACGGGGGCAACGGGAGCCGGAGCGACCGGCGCCGCCGCAGCGGGCGCGACCGGGGCCGGTGCATGGGCCACCGGGGCAGGGGCCGGCGCGGTGGCGGCCGGCGCGGGCGTCCGGGTACGGACCCCGGTGTCGACGTCGAGCGAGCGGCCGTGGCGGGACACGATGTCGTTGAGCTCCGCCAGCGCCTTGATCTGCTCGGCGATGGTGCGGCGCATGGCCGAGGCATTGGCCTCGGTCTCCTCGGGCAGCTCCAGAATGCCGCGCTTGAGCTCCTCGCGGGTGGTCTCCAGCAGCGTCTTGATGTCGGCCACGGAGCTGCGCAGCTCCTGCGCCGTGCCGGTGAAGCCCTGGCTGGCTTCGCCCATCAGGGCGCTCACTTCGCGGACCGCCTGCTCGTAGGTCTCGCGCAGCACGGCGAGGGTGCGCTCGCGGCCGTTCTCGGTCGCGCTGCGGATCTCTTCCTGCTGGGCGATGATGGCTTCGGCCGATTCGCTGGTCGAGGCGAGGATCGACTTGGAGAGCTCGCTCGCGCGCTTTTCCGCCCGGCTGAAGGTTTCTTCCAGCGAGCGGGTATAGGCGGCGAGGCGTCCGTCCAGCTCGGTGGCACGGCCGCCGACATCCTGGGCCAGCGCCAGCAGCGCCTCGTGACGCCCGCCGAGCGTCTCGTCCAGGTTCTCGTGCGCCGCGCCGAGGGCGCTGGCGACGCTGGTGATGATGTTGGCCTGCTCGCCGAAGTTCTGGCTGAGCGAGGCAACATCCTGCAGCACGCTGGTCGAGACGGTGCGCAGCTCGCGGATCTGCTCGTCCATGCGGGTGGAGGCGAGGCGGCTGGCCTCATCGACATTGTCGACCGTGCTCTGGAACGTGCCGAGCCGTTCGGTGATCGTCTGCTCGATGGAGGCGAGGTTGGTCGCCGAGCTCGAAAGCACGTCCTGAAGCTGGACGTTGACGTCGCCGAGACGCTCCAGGAGCGCGGAGACGTCGCCCTGCAGGGCCTGGTTGGTGGCGGCGATTTCCGACACCGCGGCGCGGCCGCTTTCGGAGATCGAATCGATGAGCCCCGCGCCGCGCCCTTCCAGCGTGCTGACGAATTCCTCGGTGAGGCGCGACAGCTCGCCCGAGGTGAACTCGGTGGTCTGGCGCGCGGCGTCGACGATGGAGCCGCCGCGGCCTTCCAGCGCGCCGATGAACTCCTCGGCAAGGCGGTTCAGTTCGCCCGAGGTGAACTCGGTGGTCTGGCGGGCGGCGTCGACGATGGTACCGCCGCGGCCTTCCAGCGCGCCGATGAACTCCTCGGTGAGACGGGTCAGTTCGCCCGAGGTGTATTCGGCGGTCTGGCGGGCGGCATCGACGATGTTGCTGCCGCGTCCGTCCAGATTGCCGATGAACTCCTCGCTGACGCGCGAGAGCTCGGTCGAGGTGAACTCCGCCGTCTGGCGGGCCGCATCGACCAGGCTGGTGCCGCGCTCGTCGAGCGTGCGGATGAAGTTCTCGGTGAGGCGGGTGAACTCGGCGGAGGTGACGTCGCTGGTCTGGCGCACCGTATCGACGAGCTGCGAACCGCGGCCGTCGAACTCGGCGAGCAGCGCATCGCTGGCGCGAGCGATCTCGTCGACGACCTGGCCGCTGACATGGCGGACCGTATCCACGAGGTGCGAGCCGCGTCCGTCGAACTCGGTCAGCAGCGCGTCGCCGGCGCGGGCGATCTCGCCCGTGACCTGGCCGCTGAGCTGCTGCAGGGCGGAGACCACGTCGCCGCTCTGGTTGTTGAGGTTGGCGAGGAGATCGTCGCCGATCCGCGCCATTTCGCCCGCCGTGTTCTGGCTGGAGCGCTGGAAGGCGTCCAGCAGGCCGGCGGTGCGTTGCTCGACGGTGTTCAGCACATCGTCGCTCATCTGCATGAGCTGTTCGGTACGCCCACCGGTCGCCTGCTCGAAGGCGGAGACGATGGCGTCGGAGCGGGTCTCCAGCGTGTGCAGCAGGTCTTCGCTGGCGCGCATGATGTCGTCCACCGCACCGGAGCGGGTGGTGTCGAGAGCACGCACCAGATTGTCGCGATGATCGTCGATCGCGGCGAGCAGGTCGGAACTGGCGCGGGAGATCTCGCTGGTGATGCCGAGGCTGCGGTCTTCCAGCGAAGCCAGCAGGCCGTTGCCACGCTCCTCGACGATGCGGGCGAGTTCTTCGGTGCGGGTGTCGAACAGCGAGGTCACGTCGCCGGCGCGGTCGACCAGCGTGCGGCTGACATTGTCGACGAGCGAGGTGAGGCTGCTCTCGATGTCGCTCGCTTCGTTGCGCAGCTGGCCGGCAACGGCGCCGATGCGCTGGCCGAGAAGGTCGGCCATGGCGGCGCCGCGCACTTCGACCGAGGTGGCCACGCTGTCGATGCGGCCGACCACCGTCTCCTCGAAGCGGTTGACGCGGATATCGAGCGTGTCGGCGATTTCGAGCGCGCGGGCCGCGAGGGTGCGGTCGACCTGCTCGATGCGCTCGGAGAGCTGCTCGGTGACGGAGACCGCGCGATCGTCGAAGAACCTGCCGAGCACGTCGAGCGAGTGGCTCATCGCCTCGTTGGCCTTCGCGGCGCCGTCCGTCATGGTGCGGGCGGCAAGGTCGATGCGCTCGCTGATGTTGGTGGTGACGTCCTGCGCATGCTGGCTGAAGAAGCCGTCCAGCACCCCGAGCGACTTGTCCATCGCGTCGGTGGCGAGGCGGGCACCCTCGGTCATGGTCTGGGCGAATTCCTGGGTGCGGCCCGCCAGCGTCTCGTTCAGGCCCTCGACGCCACGATCGAGCACGCCTTCGATATTGGCGATGCGCAGATCCAGCGACGCGGCGATGGTCTCGGTCTTGGCGGTGATCTGGTCGTCGAAGCCGGAGAGGTTGTCGTCCATCGCGCGGGTGATGGCGTCGACGCGCTCGGTGATGCGCTGGACGATGGCGCCGCCCTGGCCCTGCAGCACGTTGTCGAAGTCGCGCAGGCCGTCGGCGATCTGCCGGCCGAGCAGATTGGCGTCGGTGGCGATGCGGTCGGCGACTTCGGCGCCCTGGACGGTGACAGTCTCCTCGATCGCCTTGAGGCGCGAGCCGAGCATTTCGCGCACGGCGTCGGCGCGGTTGCCGAGCGTGGCCGTCAGCGCTTCCGCGGATTCACGGAACTGGTCGTTGGCGCGGGTGCCACGGGTGGCAATGGCATTCGCCACTTCCGCGCCGACCTGGGCGAGCTGGTCGCTCATCGCGGTGCCGCGGTAGTTGATGTCCTGCGAGAAGCGGTCGGCGGCCTCGGCGAGGGTGTCGTGGGCGTTCGCGCCGGCCTCGGAGAGCTGGTGGACGACGCGCTGGCCGGTCTCGCCGAGCAGGCGCTCGAGCTCGCTGCCGCGCACGGCGATGGTGTCGTAGATGCGGTTGCCGGTGTCGGCGATGCGGTCGGCGAGATCGTCGCCCCGCACAGTGATGGTCTCGGCGACGCGGTTGCCGGTCTCCTCCAGCTTGCGGACGACTTCGCCGCCCCGCACCGACATGTCGAGAACCAGCGAGTCGCCCGTGGCGCGCAGCGTCTGGTTGACCTCGCTGGCCCGCACTGCGATCTCGTCGGCGAGGCGGGTGCCGGTGCCGACCAGCGCGTCGGTGATCTCGTCGGAGCGCGCCGACAGCGTATCGGTGAGGTTCACCGTGGTCGCGTTCAGCTTGTCGCTCAGCTCCTGCGTGCGGGAGGTGACGACGTCGGAAAGCTCGGAGGCGGTGGAGAGCAGCTTCTGGCCGATCTCGTCGGTGCGGCTCTGCAGCGTGTCGGTGAGATTGGCGGTCACGCCGGAGAGGCGCTGGCTGATCTCGTCGGTCTGCGAGCTCAGCGTCGAGATGAGGTGCTCGCTGGCATCCGACAGGTTGGTGTTGACGTCGGTGCCGGTCGCCTGCAGGCGGTCGATCAGGTCGCCGCCCTTCTCGGTGAGGGCATCGATGATGGTGTCGCCGACGCGGCCGAGGGCGAGCGTGATGTGCTCGCCCTTCTCGGACAGCGTGTTGGTGACGCGGTCGGCAGCATCGAGCACGGTCGAATTGATGCGGTCGCTAACGCCGCTCACTTCCGTCGCGAAGGAATAGTGTGCGGTGGAGATGGCGTCGCGGATGTGGTCGGCGTGGGTGAGAATGATCTCGCGCTCCGCCTGAAGGCGCTCGATGAGGTGGCGCATGCGCACCTCATTCTCTTCATAGGCGCTCTCGAGCGTGGAAATCTCGGTGCGTACCAGCGCTTCCAGCTCGCTGGCGCGGGCGATGGTGCGCTCCACGCCATCACCCATCGCGGCGACCTCGCGGCGCACCACCTGGCCGACATTCACCACCGCCTCGGTGGTGGTGCCGTGATCGGGCTCGGCGAGGCGGATCGCCACCTGCGCCATGGAGTGGGCGACGATGCGCATCTCCTGCATGCGGCTGATCATGGTCGCCAGCACGAAGAAGAACACCGGCGGCACGACAAGGCCGGCGGCGGTGGCCAGCAGCGCGGGGGCGGAGAAGGCATCGATGCCGGCCTGCCCGACATGCAGATAGGTCAGCACGCCGCCAATGCCGAGCCACGCGGCGGAGGCGCCGGCGGCGAGATAATGCGGGGTGGCCGGCGGGCGCCGCTGCAGCGCGGAGAGCAGCTGGCCGATGGTCTGGCGGTCGTCATTGGCCGCGCGGCGCTCGGGCTTGGCGGCGCGTGCCGTGCCGCGCTGCGGCTCGGCGACGGTCGTGGCCGCTGCTGCGGCGGCGGCGACCGGGGCGATGGTGGAGGCGAGGTCCGGGCCGGCGTCAATGGTGCCACCCGCGGTGACGTCGGGTGCCCGGAGGCTGACGTCCGGAGCGAAGTCGCCGCGCGGCTGGGTCTCGAAGCCGAAATCGAAAGTGGGCTCGACATGTTCTCCCGAGGTTTCGAGCGGGAGCTCGAACGCGGCATGGGTGATGTCGGACCCACCGTCGTCCTCGGCTTCCAGATCGCTGGCGCTCAGGAAAGTTGGCTCCTCGCCGAGCGGCTCGTCGAGAGTGGAGCGGCTGCGCTCCTCGATCCGCGGTCCGTTCGGCTCGCGTGCCGGCGGCAGGTCGAAGCCGTCGTCGCCATGTTCGGGGGCGGCGTTATCGTCATCGCTCGTCAGGTCGAGACTCAGGGCCTCCTCGATGGCCGACAGCGCGGCCTCCGCGGGATCCTGGTGAACCTTCTTCGTATTCGTCGACATCGGCGCCTGCCTCCGGTCCGTACGCTACTCCGACCGGCTTTCGCCGTCGGGCCGGGGATCCGCGATGATCCAACGTTGCTCGCGCCATTTGGTGCCCCGCGCTAAAACATCACGGAGCTTGACGAGAGCAGCGTTAGTCCACCGCACCTCTATCCTACGCTCTTGCCCAATAAAAATGGAACTGGGGTTAATGTGCCGATTGAGGTTATCGTTAACGGCCTGTTCACCATGCCCGGTAACGAACGATTAAGACCTCGGCCACGGCTCACTTCTTGGAGAGGCGTGAGGTGCGAATCTAGGCGGTATCCTTCGCTGCTGCCATCGCATCGCCGCGCTGGCATTCCCCGCCGACGGAGGCTATCTAGGGCGCCTGCTGCTTTTAAACCTTCCAGAACGCCGAAGCTCTCCGCCATGCCCAAGATCACGTACATCGACTCCACCGGGACCGAGCGCACCGTGGAGGCACAATCCGGCTCAACTGTGATGGAAGCGGCGATTCGCAACGGCGTGCCGGGGATAGACGCGGAATGCGGCGGCGCCTGTGCCTGCGCCACCTGCCACGTCTATGTCGACGAGGCCTGGACCGCAGCCACCGGCGAGCCGGGGCCGATGGAAGAGGACATGCTCGACTTCGCCTCCGACGTGCAGCCCAATTCGCGCCTGTCGTGCCAGATCAAGATCAGCGACGCGCTGGACGGGTTGGTCGTGCGCACGCCCGAGCATCAGGGCTGATCACTCGCCTTCCTTCTCCTGCCGCGCGATCAGCCCCGAAGCAACGTCCCTCAGCGCCGGAGCCGGCAGCGCCGCGAAGGGCAGGGGGCGTGTCACGTCGATGGCGGCCAGTCCCAGCCGGGCGGTCAGCAGCCCGTTGACCACGCCCTCGCCGAGGCGCGCGGAAAGCTTGGCGGCAATGCCGTGCCCGACCACCTGCTGGATGAGCGAATCCCCCGCCGCCATGCCGCCGGTGACGGCGAGATGCGCCACGACCTGCCGGAACAGCCGGATCATGCCCAGTGCGCCGGGGCGCCCGCCATAAAGCTGCGCCAGCCGGCGGACCAGCCCGACCGCCGTCACCAGCACGAAGATGAGGTCGACCGCCGCGCGCGGCGACACCGCCGTCACCACCGACACGCGCTTGGCGGCATTGGACACCAGTAGCGTGGCCTCGGCGTCGAGCGGCGCCATCAACTGGCGCTCGGTGAGGCGCACGAGGTCGCCGCCGTCGATGATGGCGTCCAGGTGGGCGCCGAGCTCGCTGCGGGCGCGAAACAGGCGCGGCGAGGACTTCGTTACCGCCATCAGCTCCCGCGTCACCTCCTCGGCGAGGCGGCGGTCGTCCTTCTCCAGGGCAAGAGCAGCGCGCTCGCGCAGCTGGTTCAGCGTCTTCAGGCGCATCAGGCCGAACAGCTCGCGCGCGACGATGGCGAGGGTGGCCAGTGCGAGCGCGGCGGCAAAGCCCAGTCCCGCATAGCCGAGCCAATCCGCGCGGGCGAACAGGTCCTCGATCAGCTTCGACACCGCGAGTCCGATGCCGAGGCTGACGAGCCCGCCGAGGCCCGACCAGAACAGCATGCCCCAGCGCGAGGTGGAGGGAGGCGGCGCGGGCAGCGGCACGTCCTCGACCGCGTCCTCCTGCGGTTGCGCCGGCGTGACGACGATCGCACCGCGCGGCGCGGGACGCCCATCCTCGGCCAGCACGACGTCGGGGTCGTCGAGGCGGAAGGCTTGCGGGCGGCGGGGGGAGCGGTCGGTCATCTCTTCTCTATTTCAGCCGGTCGCCGAGGAGGAATTCGAGGGCGCGATCGAGACGGATATGGGGCAGGGCGAGCGCTTCGCCATCGGCGTTGCGTTCCACCAGCGGCGGACGGAAGCGCAGGAAGCGGAAGTCGCCGCCCTGCGCATCCGACAGGCCGCTGAAGCCGACGCCGGGGTCGAACAGGGCGGACGGCGCCTCCGGCAAGTCGCCGGGGAACACGGCGGCCTCGGCGAGCCCGTCGAACGCATCGGCGCCATGCTGGCCGGCTTCCGGCACGCCGACAATGGCGGGAAGGTGGGAGCGGCCGCGCTTCACCATCGCCTCGCGGGTCGCCCGCACGGCGGCGAGCGCGACCACGTCGATCTCCGAGCCGGCGCTGTGCGCCCGCGCCAGCGCGCGTTCGACCAGCCGGCGCAGGATCGCCTCCAGCGGATCGTGGCTGGTGTGGTGGAGGTGGTCGGCTTTGGTGGCGGCGAACAGCACCTTGCCGATGCGGTGGCGGAACAGCGCCTCCAGCCACGAATTCCGGCCGACCCGGAAGGCCCCGAGGATGCCGTCCAGCGCGGATTCGAGATCCGCCAGCGCCGCCGGCCCGGCATTGAGCGCGGCGAGAACGTCGATCAGCACGATCTGCCGGTCGAGCCGGGCGAAATGGTCGCGGAAGAAGGGGCGAACGATGGTGTCCTTATAGGCATCGTAGCGCCGCTTCATCATGGCGTGCAGCGAGCCGGACGGCGGCTCGCGCCCCTCGTCCAGATCCAGCGGCGCGAAGGTCAGCGCCGGCGAGCCTTCGAGGTCGCCGGGCATGAGGAACCGGCCGGGCGGCAGCAGGCTCATCGACACGGTCTCAGTGCGGCAGGCGGCGAGATAATCGGTGAACAGGCCTGCGAGCCGGCGCGCCGTGGCCTCGTCCGCCGGCGCGTCCGGATCGGTCGCCTTCAGCTCGGCGAGAAAGGGCGCGGCCAGCGCCTGCCGGGCGGGCGCACGGGCGAGCCTCAGGCTCTGCGCGGCGAAGGCGGCGTAGTCCTGTTCGAGCAGCGGCAGGTCGA
The DNA here is from genome assembly GCF_049445835.1 of Ancylobacter sp. VNQ12. Lineage (NCBI taxonomy): Bacteria > Pseudomonadati > Pseudomonadota > Alphaproteobacteria > Hyphomicrobiales > Xanthobacteraceae > Ancylobacter > Ancylobacter sp. VNQ12. Next base: position 140,953 of record NZ_JBMSDU010000003.1, read on the forward strand.
GCAGCCACTCGCCGGGATAGTCGACGATGTCGAGGGTCAGCATGCGCCGCCCGCCGCGCGCCGGGGCGTAATCAATGGCGAGGCGCAGCTCGCTGATGCGGCGGGTCGAATCCGGCCAGCGCCGCTCATCGACGAGTGTCGCGAGATGGCCCTCATAATCGAAGCGCGGCACGTCGTCGTCCGGCTGCGGCTCCAGCCGGGCGCCGGCGATGCGACCCTCATGCATGGCGCGGAACACCGGCAGGCGCCCGCCGCGCATCAGCGCGTGCACCAGGGCGGTGGTGAACACCGTCTTGCCGGCGCGCGACAGGCCGGTGATGCCGAGCCGGAGCGTCGGGCTGGCGAGATTCTCCGCGCGGTCGAGCAGAGTCTGCGCGGTGAGCCGCGCCTCGTCGATGATGGTCTCGTACCAGGAGGGCAATGCAGGTCCTTCCGATGCTCGCGCCTCAGTCCCCGTCGCTCTTTGCGACGCCGAGCGCACGCGGCGTCACGAATCGTTCGAGCGTCCCCTGGCCGGGCGTGATCCCGTTCCAGTCGTCGACCGGCAGGTCGATCACCGCAAGAGCGCCCGTCGGGTATTTCGGCAGCACCTTGGCGCGGTGGGCGCGCTTGAGCAGCAACGCGGCCAGCCCCTCCATGCCGGGATTGTGGCCGACGAGGAGGAGCGGGGAGCGGCCGGTCTGGCGCCGGACCAGCGCGAGCAGCGCCTCCGGCGAGGCTTCATAGATCGCCCCCTCGAAGAAGGGCGGCACATGCGGCGGCCAGTTACGGGTCGCAACGTCCCACGTCTCTATGGTGCGCCGCGCCGGCGACACCAGCGATACCGCGGGGACGAGGCCGTTCTCGGCCATGTAGGCGCCAATGGCGCCAGCTCCGCGCTGGCCGCGCCCGGCCAGCGGGCGGTCACGATCGGCAACTCCATCCGGCCAGGCGGACTTCGCGTGGCGGAGCAGAAACAGGCGCAGCATCAGCAACTCGGCTCCGATGATCGAGGCATGGTTTCACCAATATAGGGATTCGCCGGCGCCTTTGTGTGGGACCGATTGCCTGTCGCCCCGTGCCGGTGTCGGACACGAACGATAAATGCTTTGCCGTTAAGTGACTTTTCGGCAACCACAGGCGTCGTATCGTCATGTATGAACGTTACCGAACAAGGTTTGAGGTTTGAGAGATGCAGGCGATCGGCGTGAAGGGTTTCGTGGTGGTCGCGGGTGTTCTCGGCCTCTCTGCCGTGGCGAATGCCGCCGATGTCGGCATGCCGGCGCCGGCCTACAAGGCGGAGCCTGCGCCCACGACGGACCGTCAATGGACCGTGACGGTCGGCGCCTATGTGTTCACCGAGGCGGACTATGCCGGGTCGGACGATTATGAATTCGCCATTCGTCCGCTCTTCAGCATCTCGCGCGCCGACCGGCTGAGCGAGTTCGACAGCTTCAAGGACAACCCCAGCATCGCCCTGTGGGACAACGGTGCCTTCGAACTCGGCATCGTCGGCGGCCTCGAGTGGAAGCGCGATGCCGGCGATTCGCCGGACCTGCGCGGCCTGAAGGACATCGACTACGCCTATCTCGTCGGCGGCTACGCCCAGTGGTACCCGGTCGAGTGGCTGCGCCTGCGCGGCGAACTGATGTATGGCTTCGGCGGTTTCGACGGCGTCGTGGGCAACCTGGCGGCGGACGCGATCTACTTCAGCGAATCGCTTGGCGGCATCACGCTGTCGGCCGGCCCGCGCATGACGCTGGCGAGCTCGGGCTATATCGACACCTATTTCGGCATCACCCCGGCTGAGGCCGCGGTGGCCCAGGCGCTCGGCAACAATGTCACGGCCTATGAGGCCGGTGGCGGCGTCTATTCGGTGGGCTTCGGCGGCCAGATCTCCAAGCGCTTCACCAAGAACATCACCGGTTCGATCTTCGGCGAGTACGAGTACCTGCTCGATGACGCCGCCGACAGCCCGATCGTGGCCCAGAGCGGCGATCGCAACCAGTTCCAGGCGGGCGTGTCGCTGTCCTACACCTTCTTCCTCGGCTTCGAATAAGCGGCGCTGCCTCCTCCTTCCGGCGTGTGGCCGCCGCGTTCCGGCCGGCCCGCTTCCGCACTTGGTCGAACTGCCCTTTTTCGGCGCGCAAGCTGCTGAAAAATCCAGCATTTCATGTCGTGGAGATGACGACGAGAAATGTTGTACGGGGGCATGCGGAAGGCTATAAGCAGCGCCCGAGAGGGGTGACCCCGGAACACGAGGACGAGGGCCGATGTCAGTAGAGATCGACCAGGAATATCGCCCCCGCGAGGACGAGCCTTTCATGAATGAGCGGCAGCGGGAGTATTTCCGCCATAAGCTGCTGCAGTGGAAGGACGACATCCTCCGCGAGGCGCGTGAAACGCTTCAGCATCTGCAGGATGAGAATCAGAACCACCCGGACATCGCCGACCGGGCGTCTTCCGAGACGGATCGCGCGATCGAGCTTCGTGCCCGCGACAGGCAGCGCAAGCTGATCGCCAAGATCGACGCGGCACTCGAGCGAATCGACGACGGCTCCTACGGCTATTGCGAGGAGACCGGCGAGCCGATCTCGCTCAAGCGGCTGGAAGCGCGTCCGATCGCGACGCTGTCGATCGAGGCGCAGGAACGGCATGAGCGCCGCGAGCGGGTCTACCGCGACGACTGAGCGCTCTCAGCCTCCGGCATGAATCGAAACGGCGGCCCGCTTGCCACGGGCCGCCGTTTTCATGTGTCGATGCCGGCGCCTCTGGCGTCGAAGGCGCTCCCCGTTCAGGGACGGCGCGTGCGGCCGAGCAGGCTGGCCATTTCCTGTTCGAAGAGATCGCCCGATGCGGGACGGTCCGCCACGGTGGGCGGCACGACTTCCGGCGAGGCGGCCTGGTCCGGCGTGACGGCGTTCGGCGGGAGGATTTCCGGAATGGGAGCGGCCGTTGCGGGTGTTTCGGCCGGGGCGAGGACCGCCTGAACTTCGGGCGCGGCGCGGGCCGGCACCGGGGCCTCGGAAACGTCCTCCGCCATGGTGACGGCCGCCGCAGTCAGCTGTGCGCCGCGCGCGGATGGGGTGGGGCGGCGCAGGGTCTCCTCGAGCTGCTCGACCATACCGGCGAAAAACGGATCGAGCTTGACCGCGACACGCTGGCCCGCCTCGGTTCGTTCGCTCGGGGCTGCGCTCGCACCGGGGCGCGCCGGAGCAGGCTCGAGGGCCGCCTCGGCTCGGACTGGTGCGGCAGGGCGCGGACGCGCCGGCTCAAGGCCGGGCGGCGGCCGATGGGTCTGGAAGGGCGTGTGTGCCGGCTTCGCGGCCGGTGCGGCGACGGGCGGCGTTGCCGGCGGGGCGGCGGCGGGCTCCGCCTCCCGGTTCAGCGGCGCGGCGAGAGGCCGGGAGGGCTTGGCGGCAGCGGGCTCGGCGTCGGCCGGTACGTCGTCGTGACGGACGGCCATCCGCGCATGCGGCGCTTCCTGTGCACGCACGGCGCCGATGCCGCTCTCGACGAGGAAGTCGCTGCCGCCGCCGAGAATGACGAGGTGCTGGACCTCGTCGCGCTGGATCAGCACCAGCCGGCGGGTTTCGTCGATAGGGATCTGGTCGACGACCGCCAGCCTGTGGCCGGCGATCAGCGCATGGTGACCGCGGCGCTTGCGCCGCCGCAGCACGGCCACGAGAATCGCCAGTACGACGATGCCGCCCAGTGCCAGCAGCAAGCCGCCGGTGCCGCCCGATACGGACAGAGAATCCAACATGATCCCGGTCTCCTGATACGCCCCCCGCGCCCCGTCTAGGGCTCGGATTGAGCCCTTTGTGTCGCGGATGGGCGGTTCGGGCAAGTGCGGCAACCAATTGCGGTAAATGGCTGAGGTCGGCAGAGGACGCCTGCGCGTCGTCGCCGTCCGATTTACGGGTGGGCCGGCCGAATCGGCGCTTGCCCCCCGGGGCCGGCTCGGGCACCAAGAAGGGGTAATTGAATCGCTCGCCGTCCATGCCGGGCGGGAGCCGACCGGCATGGACATGGCGGAAAGCGGACCCGACGACCAAACGCTGACCCGGCTCGAGATCGGGGGAAGCATCCGGCTGGTGCTCCTGGTGGCGCTGGCCCTGGTTGGTGCCGTGGTGTCGCTGCTGTTGCTCGGTCGCGACCGGGCCGATCCCTGGATCATCGGCCTGTTGACCGTGCTCGCCGTCGTCGGCGTTTTCGCGCTGTTCGCCTATGCCACGGGCCTGCTGCGCTTCGGCGTGCCTGACGTGCGCGACGAACTCGCCCGCCGCATCGTCGACAGCGCCACCGATGGCATGAGCATCGTCGATCCGCTGGGGCGCGTGCTCTACGCCAATCCGCGCTATTGCGAGATCATCGGAGCTGCGAGCCCCGAGGAAGCACGTCCGGTCGAGCGGCTGTTCACCAGCGATCCAGATGCCTCCGAGGCGGTGTATCGGCTGGCGCAGGCGGTGCGCGAGGGCCGGGCGGCGGTCGAGGAGATTCGCATCGCCGTGCCCGGCCAGCCGGTGCGCTGGTTGAGGCTCGGCGCTCGTCCGGCCGCATCCGCGGCGCGTGGCCAACGGTCCGCCGTCTGGACGGTGAGCGACCTGACGCGCGAGCGCGAGCGGCAGGAGACGGCGTTCCTCGAATTGCAGCACGCCATCGATTATCTCGACCACGCGCCGGCCGGTTTCTTCTCGGCGGCGGGCGGGGCGATCCACTACATCAATGCGACCCTCGTCGACTGGCTCGGCTACGACCTTGCCGAGTTCGGCCCCGGCGGGCTTTCGGTGGCCGATCTCGTGCCGGGGCCGGCGGCGGCGCTGCTCACCAACATTTCCCCGGCGCCGGGCGGTGTGCGTACCGAGGTGCTCGACATCGACCTGAAGCGCAAGAACGGCAAGACCTTGCCGGTGCGCATCTGGCACCGCGTCGCCTTCGCCTCCGACGGTACGCCCGGTGCCTCGCGCACCCTCGTGGTCAATCGCTCGCGGGAAGACAATGCGGCCGATCCGGCCCGCGCGGCAGAGGTGCGGTTCGCCCGTTTCTTCCACAATTCGCCCATCGCCATCGCTACGGTGGACGGGCAGGGGCGCGTCGTGCGCGCCAATGCCGAGTTCGCGCGGCAGTTCGGCGGGCGCGAGGCCGAGCGCCGGCATATCGCCGATCTGGTGGCGGAAACCTCGCGCGCCTCGCTCAGCGCGGCCGCCGCCGCGGCGGCGAAGGGCCGCGCGCCGGAAACCCCGATCGACACGACGGTAGAGCGCGATGGCGGGCGTTCCGTACGGTTCTACATCGCGCCGGTGCAGGATGGCGAGGCGGAGAGCGAGGTCGCCATCGTCTACGCCATCGACACCACCGAGCAGCGGGCACTTGAGGCGCAGTTCGCCCAGTCGCAGAAGATGCAGGCGGTCGGCCAGCTGGCCGGCGGCGTGGCGCATGATTTCAACAATGTGCTGACCGCCATCATCGGCTATTCGGATCTTCTGCTTGCCAGCGCGCGACCGACCGATCCGTCCTTCCAGGACGTGATGCAGATCAAGCAGAACGCCAACCGCGCGGCCGGGCTGGTGCGGCAGCTGCTCGCCTTCTCCCGCCGCCAGACGCTGCGCCCGCAGGTGCTGAACCTCGGCGACGTGATGAGCGACATCTCCATGCTGTTGCGCCGCCTGCTCGGCGAACTGGTCAAGCTGGAGGTCAAGGAGGGGCGCGACCTCTGGCCGGTGAAGGCGGACATCAACCAGTTCGAGCAGGTCATCGTCAATCTGGCGGTCAATGCGCGCGACGCCATGCCCGACGGCGGCACGCTCACCATCCGCACCGCCAATGTGCCGGCGCGCGAGGCCATGCACTATGCCGAGGCCGGGCTGCCGGAGGCCGACCATGTGCTGGTCGAGGTGGCGGACACCGGCGCCGGCATGCCGCAGGCCATCCTCGACAAGATCTTCGAGCCGTTCTTCACCACCAAGGAGGTCGGCAAGGGCACCGGCCTCGGGCTTTCCACCGTCTACGGCATCGTCAAGCAGACCGGCGGCACGCTGCAGGTCGAGAGCGATGTGGGGCACGGCACGGTGTTTCGCGTGTTCCTGCCGCGCTACGTGCCCGATGTCGTCGAATTGGCGGCGCGGCCGGCCGAGCCGGAGCCAGAGGCGACGCAGAAAGGCGCCGACCTCACCGGGCGCGGCACGCTGCTGCTGGTCGAGGACGAGGAGGCGGTGCGCGCGTTCGCCGCCCGCGCGCTGGCCTCGCGCGGCTACCAGGTGCTGGAAGCCGGCTCAGGCGTCGAGGCGCTGGAGGTCATGGCCGAGCACGGCGGCGAGGTCGATCTCGTGCTGTCCGACGTGGTGATGCCGGAGATGGACGGGCCAACCCTGCTGCGGGAGTTGCGCGCGGCGCATCCCGACATCAAAGTGATATTCATGTCCGGCTATGCCGAGGAAGCCTTCGCCAAGAACCTGCCCGAGGGCGCGAATTTCGGCTTCCTGCCGAAACCCTTCACGCTCAAGCAGCTTATCGAAGCCGTGAAGAAGCATATGGGCCGGAGCGAATAGGCGCCGGTTCTGACGAGTTCGGGGACGCATATGAGCGCAGCGACGATGAATGTCTTCAAGGCCCTGGCCGCCGACAAGGCTGCGCGAGCGGACGAGAAGGTGGCGAGCCTGTTCGCCGCCGATCCCGCGCGCTTCGAGGCATTTTCCGCCACCTTCGAGGATATCCTGCTGGATATTTCGAAGTGCTCGCTCAACGCCGAGACGCTCGGCCGGCTCGTCGAGCTCGCGCGCGCCGCCGGTGTCGAAGAGAAGCGCGCCGCCATGTTCGCCGGCGCGCACATCAACATCACCGAGGACCGCGCGGTGCTGCACACGGCGCTGCGCAACCGCAGCGACACGGCCTTCACCGTCGACGGGCAGGACGTGCGCGGCGATGTGAAGAAGGTGCTGGCGGACATGACCGCCTTCGCCGAGGGTATCCGCTCGGGCGCGCTGAAGGGCTGGACGGGCAAGCCGATCACCGACGTGGTGAATATCGGCATCGGCGGCTCCGACCTCGGCCCGGTCATGGCGACCATCGCGCTGACGCCCTATCACGACGGGCCGCGCGCGCATTACGTCTCCAATGTCGACGGCGCGCATCTCTACGACACGGTGAAGGAGCTCGACCCAGCCTCCACGCTGTTCATCGTCGCCTCCAAGACCTTCACCACGCAGGAGACCATGTCGAACGCCGCCAGTGCGCGGCGCTGGGTCGTCGAGGCGCTCGGCGAGGCGGCGGTGGCGAACCACTTTGCCGCCGTGTCCACGGCGCTCGACAAGGTGGCGGCCTTCGGCATCGCCCCGGACCGGGTGTTCGGCTTCTGGGACTGGGTCGGCGGGCGCTATTCCGTGTGGTCGGCGATCGGCCTGCCGGTAATGATCGCGGTGGGCGCTTCGAGTTTCGGCCGCTTCCTCGATGGCGGCCATGCGATGGACGAGCATTTCCGCACCGCGCCGCTGGAGAAGAATCTTCCCGTCCTGCTCGGCCTTGTCGGCATCTGGCACCGCGACGTGTGCGGCTATGCCACCCGTGCGGTCATCCCTTACGACCAGCATCTGGCGCGCCTGCCGGCCTATCTCCAGCAGCTCGACATGGAGAGCAACGGCAAGCATGTGACGCTCGACGGCGAGATCGTGGCGCACGATACGGGGCCGGTGGTGTGGGGCGAGCCCGGCACCAACGGCCAGCACGCCTTCTTCCAGCTGATCCATCAGGGCACCAGCCCGATCCCGGTCGAGTTCCTGATTGCCGCCAAGGGGCACCAGGAGGACAAGGATTCCGGCCTGAAGCGCCAGCACGCCATGCTGATCGCCAACTGCCTGGCGCAGTCCGAGGCGCTGATGCGCGGGCGCACGCTGGAGGAGGCCAAGGCGCAGCTTGTCGCCGCCGGTCATGACGAGGCGAGCGCTTCGAAGATCGCGCCGCACCGCGTCTTCACCGGCAGCCGTCCGTCCGTCACCATCGCCTATGACAAGCTCGACCCCTACACGCTGGGCCGGCTGATCGCGCTCTACGAGCACCGGGTGTTCGTCGAGGGCGCGATCTGGAACATCAACAGCTTCGACCAATGGGGTGTCGAACTCGGCAAGGAACTCGCCAACACGCTGCTTCCCGCTGTCGAAAGCGGCGTCGCTCCAGCCTCGCTGTCCGGCTCGGCGGCGGGGCTGTTGCATCATCTCACGGGAAAGTAGAACGCTCCGCGTCAGCATCCTTCGAGGCCCGACCGGTGGTCGGGCACCTCAGGATGACGTTGCTTTACGAGCGCCGTCATCCTGAGGTGCGAGCCGCAGGCGAGCCTCGAAGGATGATTGCGCCAAGCGGCACCGCATACGAAGACAGTTGGGGGTAACATGATCCGCGTCGTCGCCACCTCGCCTTTTGACGGCCAGAAGCCCGGCACGTCCGGCCTGCGCAAGAAAGTGCAGGTCTTCCAGCAGCCGCACTACATCGAGAACTTCGTCCAGTCGGTGTTCGACAGTCTCGACGACTATCAGGGCGAGACGCTGGTGCTGGGCGGCGACGGGCGCTACTACAATCGCGAGGCGATCCAGATCGTCATCAAGATGGCCGCCGCCGCCGGCTTCGGCCGCGTGATGGTCGGCAAGGGCGGCATTCTCTCGACGCCGGCTGCCTCCGCCGTCATCCGCAAACACGGTGCCTTTGGCGGCATCATCCTCTCCGCCAGCCACAATCCGGGCGGCGAGCACGGTGATTTCGGCATCAAGTACAATATCGGTGCCGGTGGCCCGGCGCCCGAATCCGTGACCGACGCCATCTTCGAGAAGTCGAAGACGATCGCCGAGTACCGCATCTCCGACGCGCCCGATGTCGACCTCGACACGCTCGGCATCACCCGCGTCGAGGATATGGTCGTCGATGTGGTCGATCCGGTCGAAGACTATGCCGAGCTGATGGGCAGCCTGTTCGACTTCGACGCCATCCGCGACCTGTTCTCGGGCGGCTTCACCATGCGCTTCGACGCCATGAGCGCGGTGACCGGCCCTTATGCCAGGGCGATCCTGGAGGAGACGCTGGGCGCCGCGCCGGGTACGGTGGTGCATGGCGAGCCGCTGCCGGATTTCGGCGGGCACCATCCCGATCCGAACCTCGTCCACGCCAGGGACCTCTACGACCTGCTGATGTCCGACGACGCGCCGGATATGGGCGCGGCATCCGATGGCGATGGCGACCGCAACATGATCATCGGCCGCGGCCGCTTCGTCACGCCGTCGGATTCGCTCGCCATCATCGCCGCCAATGCGCATCTGGCGCCGGGCTACAAGGCCGGGATCACCGGCATCGCCCGTTCCATGCCGACCAGTGGTGCGGCCGACCGCGTGGCCGAAAAGCTCGGCGTCACTTGCTACGAGACGCCCACGGGCTGGAAGTTCTTCGGCAACCTGCTCGATGCCGGCCTCGCCACGGTGTGCGGCGAGGAGAGCTTCGGCACCGGCTCGAACCATGTGCGCGAGAAGGACGGCCTGTGGGCCGTGCTGATGTGGCTGAACATCGTCGCGGTGCGCGAGCGGAGCGTCGCCGAGATCGTCGCCGAGCATTGGGCGACCTATGGGCGCAACTACTACACCCGCCACGACTATGAGGAGGTCGACGCGGGGGCGGCGGAGGATCTGGTCGCCGATCTGCGCGCGCGGCTCGAGACGCTGCCCGGCACGGTGATCAATGGGCTCACCGTCGAGCGGGCGGACGACTTCGCCTATACCGACCCGGTGGACGGTTCGGTGACGACGAAGCAGGGGCTGCGGGTGTTCTTCGCCGACGGCTCGCGCATCGTCTACCGGCTGTCGGGGACCGGCACGGCAGGGGCTACTCTGCGCGTCTATATCGAGCGTTTCGTCACAGATCCGGCGCGTCTCGATCTCGATACGCAGGACACGCTGGCCGATCTCATCGCCATCGCCCGCAGCCTGCCGGACATCGAGGGGCGTACGGGTCGCGCCGAACCGAGCGTGATTACCTGATAGACGGTGACTTTCTCCCTCTCCCCGCCGGGGAGAGGGAATGGTTCGTCATCCCGTACGTCACCGCAGCCAATGAGCAGGGATCGCTCTCCGCTCCTTCGGCGATCCCGGATCGGCTTTTGGTCGTCCGGGACGAGGCGCAAACGATGTGATGGCGCGGGTGTTGCTAGCCGCCTTCGCCGTAGCGCAGCGAACCGGTCCACAGAATCTCTAGCCGGCGAAGCACCGTATAGGTGATGCCGAGCTCATAGGCCTCGCTCTCCTCGCGTCCGCCATTGCGATGCACGTTGTCATGCATGCTGCGGATCGAGTCGCACAGATGCTGGGCCTTGGACGTCAGCCGCAGCCGGGCCGATCGCCGATCGCGCAACGATGCCGAGCGGTGGACATAGCCGGCATCGACCAGCTGCTTGAGATTGTAGGAGGCATTCGAACCGAGATAGTGCCCGCGCTCCAGCAGGTCGCGCACCGAAAGCTCGTCATTGCCGATGGTGAACAGCAGCATCACTTGCGATGGGCTGATGTCGTCGGTGCCCAGCCGGGCGAGCTCAATGCGCAGCAGATCGAGAAACCGGCGATGCGCCCGCTCGATGAGTCGCGCGATCTCCAGATGCGTGACGACCGGTTCGGAAGACGCCTCGCTGCTAAAACTCGACGGAGATTGAGAATTCACCCCTTCGTCCTCCGACGAGCCGGCCGAATGGCTTCGATCTTTCGCGGGCCGAGCTGCCATGCGCCGATGTCCCCCTTACGCATTAGTGCAGTGGAGCGAGCGGGTATTTTGCATCGTGCGCGACTCCATGCTGCATTACGGTACAAACAATGACCGAATATGCCGCCGTCGCAAAGCGGTAACCCTTGGTGAATCCAACAAAATCTTCACATATGGCAATAACGTGCCGCGCTTGTGTCATGAGCGTGGCACGTTGTTGCGTATTACGGGCCGCGGATAGGCCCGGGCAGGGAGACGCAATCAGTGCGATTCCTGCAGATGCGCCTCCAGAAACCACAGGGCCTTGTCGAGTGAGCGGGAGGCAGCGGTGAAGATGTCGGCGGTGGTCGGGTCGCCGGCATCGTCGGACTCGTCGATCGCCTTGCGCACATTGTTGGCGACGGCGCTGTAGCGCTCGATCAGCGCCTTCAGATGATCGCTGACCGGGTAGATGTCGACGGGATAGGCTTTGAGCGGGCTCGCCTCGGCGATCACCTGCGTCGTTCCCAGCGCCGTGCCGCCGAGCTGCACCACACGCTCGGCCATGGTGTCGGTGTGGGTGTCGAGTTCGGCCCGGAAGCCGTCCAGCATCTCGTGCACGGCGATGAATTGTGGCCCCTTGAGGTTCCAGTGTGCCTGCTTGGTGGCAAGGGCGAGGTCGAGGCCGGCGGCGAGATTGGCGTTGAGAAGGTCGATGGCGACCTTCTTCGCGTTGGAGGGCACGTCGTTCAGGGTCTTGTGCTGGCGCATGTCTAGTCCTCTTCGGGTCCCGGCCCGCCCATTATGGCACCTCCGCCGGTGCGGACGACAGCCGGTATGTACACACTCCCGGAAATTGGCCTGTGCGCGCCGCCGTCAAGGGCGGCGGTGGTGGAGAATGCGGCCGACGAAGTTGAGCAGCACCTGCGCGGCGAGGATCGAGGTCACGCCCGAGGGGTCGTATTCGCGAGCGACCTCGACGAGGTCGATGCCGACCACATTTCCGCGCTTCGCCAGCCCGTCGAGCAGTTCCAGCACCTCGTAATAGGTGAAGCCGCCATGGCTCGGCGTGCCGGTGCCCGGCGCGATGGAGGGGTCGAAGCCGTCAATGTCGATGGTGACGTAGTAGCGCTTGCCCTCGGGGATGCGCGCCAGCACCGCCTCAGTCCCGAGCTTGCGGATCTGCCGCACGCTGAGGATGTCCGAGCCCATGGCGCGCGCGGCCTCGTAGCCCTCGCGCGCTGTGGAGGAGACGTTGCGGATGCCGAGCTGGGTGAGGCCGGTCACATAGGGCTTCTCCGCGGCGCGGCGCAGCGGGTTGCCATGGCCGCGCCGCACGCCGTGGCGCTCGTCGACGAAATCGAGATGCGCGTCGAACTGCACGATGTGGATCGGCGCCTCGTCGGAGAACGCCTCGATGCAGGGAATGTTGATCGAATGGTCGCCGCCCAGCACGATCGGGATGGCGCCGGCCGCGAGGATCTTGCGCACGCCATATTCGATGTTGGCGTGGCTGGTCTCGGTGTCGGTGTGAACCATGTCGGCATCGCCGATGTCGACGATGCGGGTGGTCTCCGCCGCGAGATAGGTGACGTCGTCCTCGTGGTCATAGGCACCGGCATGGCCGAAGGCGAACAGCGTCGAGGCCTCGCGGATGGCGCGCGGGCCCGAGCGTGCGCCCGAGCGCCATTGCGTGCCCATGTCGAAGGGCGCGCCGATGATCGCGACATCCGCGTCGATCTTGTCCCAGTCGAGCTGCAGCGGGTATTTGCCGAAGGTGCAGATGCCCACGAAGGGCAGGTCGAGCCGGCCGCCTTCATATCCATGTGCCATCAGCGTGCGGCCTTCTTCTCGACGACGCCGGCGAGGACGCACAGCAGCTCGAACAGGATGGTGGCGCCGGTGAGGGCGGTGAGGCCGGAGGGATCGAAGGGCGGGGCGACCTCGACAAGGTCGGCGCCGATGATGTCGAGCCCGTCGAGCAGGCGCACCATCTGTTGCGCCTCGCGGGTTGAGAAGCCGCCGATTTCCGGCGTGCCGGTGCCGGGTGCCTGCGAGGGGTCGATGCCGTCAATGTCGAAGGTGACATAGGTCGGCTGCGTGCCGACGATTGCCCGCGCCTCGGCCATCACGTCCTCGACGCCGCGCGCCATGAATTCCTCGATGAAGATGATGCGCACCCCGACATCGCGGGCATAGTCGTAATTGCCGGCGTCGGAGACGGCGCCGCGCAGGCCGATCTGCACGAAGCGTTTCGGGTCGACCAGCCCTTCCTCGATGGCACGGCGGAACGGCGTGCCGTGGGTGTAGCGGGCGCCGTTGAAGAAGCTGTCATAGGTGTCGGAATGGGCGTCGAACTGGATGAGGCCGACGGGGCCGTCGCTCGCCAGTCCGCGCAGGATCGGCAGGCTGATGAGATGATCGCCGCCGGCGGTGAGCGGCAGCGCACCGGCTTCGCGCACGCTCGCATAATGCGCCGAGATCAGGTCGAGCGAGCGCATCAGGTCGAACGGATCGGTGATCACGTCGCCGCAATCGGCCACGCGGGCGCGGTCATAGGGCGACAGGCCGGTGACATGGTGCACGCGGCGCATCAGGCTCGACTGGTTGCGCAGTTCGCGCGGTCCGTGGCGGGTGCCGGCGCGGTTGGTGGTGCCGAGATCGAAGGGCAGGCCGAGAATGGCGATGTCGACCTCGGCGGGCTCGGCCACCGGCAGGCGCATGAAGGTGGGAAGGCCCGCATAGCGGGGGATGCTGCCGGAATCGAGCGGCTCGAAGGCGTGGGTCATATTCGGTCTCGTTGCGAGGGTGCGGTGTGCAATCGTTGAGGCGGTCAGATGCTGCGTGCTTCGAGACGCGGGGCGTTGCCCCGCTCCTCAGCATGACGATGTTGGGCTCCGGTCCTCGTCATCCCGAGGTGCCCGGCGCAGCCGGGCCTCGAAGGACGCAGACGGGTTTCCGCTGTCAGCCCTAAAGTCCGAATTCCTTGCGGATCGCGGCGGAGATGCGGGTGATGTAGTCGGCCATCAGCAATTCGCCCTTCTCCGCGGTGGAGCCGACCGCGACCGCCAGCACGCCCGAGGGCGGCAGGCCGAAATCGTCCGGCACGGGGAACTTGTCATAGGTCGGGAAGGTGGCCGGGCCGTCGGTCGGCACCTTGTCCATCTCGACAAGGTCGGGCCGCAGCACCAGCATCAGCGAGGTTTCCAGCAGGCTGGCATGTTCGAGGTCGATGCCGGGGAAGCCGTCCGGAAACAGCTTGTCGAGCGTGGCGCGCGTGGCGAAATCCCAATATTCCAGACGCATCACCTGCATGTCGGTGATGCCGTCGCGGCGCAGCTCGCGCAGGGCGAGGTCGAGCCCTTCCACCGAGGGCCACAGATTCTCGTAATGGCCGTTGACGATGACGAGGCGGCGCACGCCCTGGCGGCCGAGATTGCGGATCACGTCGCGCAGCACCAGCGCGAAGGTGTGGGCGTCGAGGCTCAGCGTGCCGGGAAATTGCTCGCCGCCGCCCGAGCGCGGCATCGACTTGCAGCCATAGTTCACGGTCGGCGCGACGATGCCGCCGATCTCGCGCGCCACGCGCTCGCACACGCCGGTGGGCAGCACCACGTCCACGTTCAGCGGCAGATGCGGGCCGTGCTGTTCGGTGGAGCCGAGCGGCAGGAAAACCGGCGCGCCGGCGGCGATCTTCCGCGCGAATTCGGGCCAGCTCAATTCGTCAAGGCGGACGCTGTCGACCATGTTTCCCTCTGGTGTTCTTCAGTGCATGCCCGCGCCGCCATCGACGCTGATGCATTGGCCGGTGATGAAGCCGGTGGCACGGCTCGACAGGAAGAGCACGGCCTGCGCGATCTCCTCCGGGCGGCCGACGCGGCCGAGCGGATTGGCGGTCTCCAGCGCCTTCGCCTCCGCGCTCATCGCCTCGAAGCCGAGCAGCGGCGTGTCGACCGGGCCGGGAGCGACGGCGTTGACGAGGACGCTCGGAGCCAGCTCGCGTGCCCAGGAGCGCGTCAGCGACAGTACGGCGCCCTTGGTGGCGGCGTAGCCGGACGCGCCGCCCCGCCCGAGATAGGCGAGTTCCGAGGCGATGTTGATGATCCGCCCGCGTATCGGGCCGCTGCCGTTGAAATGGCGCAGCGCCTCGCGCGCCATCAATATGGGGCCGCGAATGTTCACCGCCGCCATGCGTTCATAGTCACCGATGTCGAAGCTGGCGAGCGGCGCCTCGGAGAGGATGCCGGCGCAGTTGACGATGACGTCGAGCCCGCCGAGATGGGCGCGCGCGGCCTCCATGCTGGAGATCACGGCCGCCTCGTCCGACACATTGGTCAGGATGGTGGGCCAGCGCGAGGTCTCCTCCGGCGGATGCAGGTCGAAGCCGACCACCTTCGCCCCGGCCTCGCTCAGCGCGTCGGCGCTGGCGCGGCCGATGCCGCTCGCCGCGCCGGTGACGATGACACGCAAATCCCTATGCGGGCTCACCATGGAATTTCTCCGCGATCGACGCCGAGGCTCTGGCCGGTGATGTTGGCCGCGAGGTCGGATGCCAGGAACAGATAGGTGCCGGCGACGTCGTCCGGGTCCATGAAGCCGGGCAGGATCTGTGCCGCGACGATCTCGTCGAGCAACGTGTCGGGAGCGACGTTCATCCGCGCCGCCATGGCGTGCAGCGAGCGTAGCGAAGCTTCCGTTCGCACCCAGCCGGGGCACACCGCATTCACGGTGATGCCGCGTGGGCCGAGTTCTTTCGCCCAGGTCTTGGTTAGGCCGATGGTGGCGTGCTTGGAGGCGACATAGGCGCCGAACAGCGCCTCCGACCCGCGCGACCACACCGAGGCGGTGTTGATGACCCGCCCGCCATGGCCGAGCTTCGGCAGAAAGGCGCGGGTGACGAGGAAGGTGCCGACCACATTGATCTCGATCACCCGCCGGAAGGTCGCTTCATTGGCGGGGCCGGCATCGTCCAGCGGCGTCACCAGCTCCAGCCCGGCATTGTTCACCAGCACGTCGAGATGCGGGATCGCCTCGGCGACGGAGGCGATATCTTCAGCGCGGGTGATGTCGGTCTGGTGGCCGCGCGCGCCGAGCCGCTCGGCGGCGGCGAAGATCGCCGGGTCATCGGCGAGCATGTGCAGTTCCGCGCCCGCCGCCGCAAAGGCGCGGGCGATGCCGAGGCCGATGCCGCGGCTCGATCCGGTGACGAGCACGACGCGCCCGGAGATGCCGTCGAGACGCATGCGGCGCTCCTTGTTGACGAGGCGCCATGCTCCCGCAGTTTCACTTCCAGAAAAATCGGAATTAGTGGAAAGTTACATCGATGAATGCCGATGTGAGGGCCTGCCATGCGCCGCCTCGACAATATCGACCTGCGCCTGTTGCGCGTCTTTGTCGTTCTGGCGGAGGAGGGCGGCTTCCACGACGCGCAGATCGCGCTCAACCTGTCGCAATCTACGCTCTCCACGCATCTGGCGGCGCTGGAGCGCAAGCTCGGCGGGCAGCTCTGCGAGCGCGGGCGCGCCGGCTTCCGCCTCACCCCGCTGGGCGAGGGCACGCTGGCGGCGGCGAAGCAGCTGTTCGAGGATATCGAGGCGTTTCACGGCCGCATCGGCCGGGACCGGAAGCGCCTTGTCGGGCGGCTGCGGCTCGGCATCGTCGATGGCGTCGTGACCAATCCGCAGCTCGGCCTGCAAACGGCGCTGTCGCGCTATCTGGACTACGCCAGCGAGGTATTCGTCGATCTCGAACTCGGCTCGCCGGCGGCGCTGGAGCGGGCGCTGATGGACGGGGCGCGCGACATCGTGGTCGGGCCGTTCTCGCAGAAGGTGCCGGGCATCACCTACATTCCGCTGCACCGCGAGGCGCAGGCGCTGTATTGCGGGCGCGGGCATGCCCTGTTCGACATTCCCGCCGAGGCGATCAGCCACGCCCGGATCGAGGAGGCGCTGTTCTCCGTGCGGCGCTACCGCCACCTCGACGACCTCTACCGGGTCAACCATCCCCGCGCCTCGGCCGCCATCGAGCATATGGAGGCGCAGGTGATGATGATCCTGTCCGGCCGTTTCATCGGCTATCTCCCGCGCCATATCGGCGAGGACTGGGCGGCACGCGGGCAGATGCGGGTGATCCGGCCCGAGAGCTATGGCTTTGATTCCACGCATTTCGCTGCGACGCGCCGCCTCAAGGGCGAGCAGCCGCTGGTCGATGCCTTCATCGGTGAATTGCGGCGCCAGGCGCGGGCCGCGCCGGATGGGACTCAGCTCAGCCGATAGAGCCAGTCCGGCAGCACGTAGCGGCGGCCGACGAGAATGAAGCCGAGCGGCACGCCGCTATTCTCCGAAATCGTGTCGCGCAGGGCGCTCGCCGCCGCTTTGCGGGTGCGCTCGGCGCGGATGACCAGCACGTTGCCGTCGACGATCGAGTCGAGCCGATGGCCGATGGCCGCGGCGTCGGCGGCGGTGGCGCAGAAGATGACGGCGTCGAACTCCGCCCGCAATTCGTCCATCAGGCGTTCGGCTTCCGCCGAGGGGACGCGAACATTGAGCAACGGCGAGCCCGCCGTGCTCGCGGCGCTCCACAGCAGCGGCGTCGAGGTCGGGGCGACGTTCAGCCCGCCCTTCTCGCGCACGGCGATGTCGTCGGGCGCGATGACGGCCGGCGGGACGGTGAGATCGACCAGCAGCGTGCGCATGCCGCGCTGCGTGGTGATCTCGGCGGCGATACCCTGTGCGAGAGCGGAGAGGTACTCGTCCTTTTCCGCCGCGATGAACTGCATGACGCGCAAGGGGTGCCCGTCGATCTCCACTTCCAGCAGCAATGCGGCGAGATTCCCCAGCTCGCGCTCGCGCGAGGCGGCCTCGTCCGGTCGCGACTGGTTGGCGAACTCGCCGAGCATGGGAAGTTCCAGCTCGCGCTCGGCCTCATGCGGCATGATGAAGGTGGAGCGCAGCGCCGAGGCCACCGCGCCGGCGGCCACGCCGAACAGCGCGGCGCCGAGCAGGCCGGCACCGAGATAGGGCAGGCGCAGGCTGCGGCTGGTCACGGCCGCGCCAGCGTCCTGAACGAGCCGGACATTCGATTCCCGCTCGCGCGAGGCGGCTTCCTCGATCTGCGCGGCCGTGGCGCGGCGCTGATATTCGCGATAGCCGTCGCTCAGCGTGTCGCGCCGACGGGTGAGTTCGACGAGCTCGGTCTCGGCCGCGCGCAGCTCGGAGAGGCGGCGTTCCGCCTTGGCCTGCTGGTCGGCGAGTTCGGATTCCTGCCGGTCGAGCGCGTCGGCCTCGACCCGCAGGTTCAGGATCATGTTGTTGAGATAGGCGATGGAGGGATTGCGGACGTCCCGGCTGGTCTCGTAGTTGCGGTCGCCGCGCGTCGCCAGCTGCTGGCGGATCGTCTCGATCTTGCGGTTGATCTCACGCATCATCGCGCCGTTCGGCGCGTAGAGCATCGCCAGACGGTCGCGCTCGATCAGCAGGCGGGTGAGCGTGTTGTGGTCGTCGTCATTGTCGAGCGCGTCGGCGCGCTGGTTGAAGTCGAAGACCGTGGCGGGCAGCGCCTTGAGCTGGCGTTCCGCCTCGGCAAGCTGCCCGGCCACCGAGACCTTGCGCTCGGCGATCTGCAGGCGGCGCTGGACGACGGTGTCGACCTGGTTGGCGGCCAGCGTGGCGTCCTGCGCGAAGTCGATGATGCCAATCCGGGCCTTGAAGGCCTCGATGGCCGCGTCCGTCGCCTTCAGTTCACGGCTGAACCGCGCCACCTCGGTCAGCAGGATGCTGGCCGTCGGGGTTTCCATCAACGCGCGGCGGCGGGTGAGGTAGGTCTCCACCAGCTTGTTGGTGGCTTCGATGGCGACGTCGCGGTCCGGGTGGGTGAAGGAGACCTGGACGATGTTCGAGCCGTCGAGCACTTCGGCGCGCAGCCGCGTGCGGAACTCCTCGATGGCGCGGTCCATCTTGTCGCCGCGGCTGCTGAGGAGGCTGCGCAGATAGGTGAGCAGGCTGGGGGGAAACAGCCGCTCGCTGCCGATGGTCTCGATGACGGTGCGGATGATGTCGGCGCTTTCGAGGATCTGCACCTCGGATTCGACCTGCTTCAACCCCTCGATGGAAAGCACCGAGGGGCCGGAGTCGGTCACGTTCTGCGTGTTGCTCACCTCACGGCTGACCATGACCATGAGCAGGCTGTTGGCCGTGTACTGGGTCTTGGTGAAGGTGGCGGCCGCGACCCCGATGGCGAGCGGGATCAGCCCGGCCAGCAGGACGATGCGGATGTGGAAGAACGCCGCGATCAGGAAGTCGCGCGAGGTCAGCGCGAAGGCACGCCTCTCCGGCGACGGGCCGGGAGCCGGGCCGTCGGCCGCCAAATATGACCCCGTCATCGACATCTGTGCGTTCTCGGAGCCTCGCGCCTGGGTCCGGGAAGGGGGACTCCCGGCACCGGATTCTCGCCGCCAATGTGGCGGGTTAACGCTAATGGGCGGTAAACGGAGAGGAAAATGCCTTAATTCTCAGAAGGCCTGCGGCATCAGCCGGCGCACGGCCAGCGACGTGCCGATGGCGCCCTGCGCGATGACCAGCGCGGAGAGTATGGCCGCTCCGTTCATGCCCAGGAGAGGGATGAGAATCGCGCCGGCGGCAAGGCACACCGCCAACTGGGCGGCGTTGAGCCAGCGCAGCAGTCCGCCATGGCCGGTCATCGCCAGCATGATGTCCTGGCAGGACAGAATGCAGTTGATCAACTGACCCGCCGCCATGATGACCAGCGCTGTCGCGGCGATCTCGAAGCCGGAGCCGACGAGGCTGAGCAGCGGCGAAGGGAGAAACATCATGATCGCGATCGGCGGCAGGCCGCACAGCAGGATAAGCCGGCGCGCCCGCCGGTTCTGCGCCCGCAGCGCGGTCCAGTTTTCCTGCCGGTGCAGCGCTGCGAAGGTCGGGGCGGCGATGGAGCCGATGGCGATGATCACCACCCAGATGAGCGTCGACAGGCGGTTGGCGATGCTGAAGGCGCCGACCTCGGAGGACGTCACGAACATGGCGAGCATCAGCATCGGCAGCGAGTTCAGCGACACCTGCACCACCTCGACGACACCAAGGGGAAGGGCGGTCCGCCACAGCGCCGGGAGTGCGGCGATGTCGGCGTCCGTCACCGCCGTGGAGGCGGGTACGCGCGTGCGCAGAATGAGCACCATGCCGACCAGCGCGGCGAGCGCATTGGCGCCGGCGAGCGCGTAGAGCATGCCGTCGAGCCCGTGCACCCCCGCCAGCATGGCGAGGAGGATCAGCACGGGCCACAGGCCGTTCTGCACGAATTGCCCGGCGACGCCACGATTGAAGCCGAACAGGGCGTGGCCGGTGAAGATGCACAAGGCCTGCGGCAGGATGGACGCGGCGGCGAGGGTGAGCGGCCAGGCGAGGTCCGGATCCGAGAAAAGGTAGCGTGCCGCCGGCGCCGCCACCGCAAGGGTCGCCAGCGTCGCCGCCAGCCCGCCGAGCGTGACCAGCGCCAGCCCGGTCAGCATCGCCGCGCGCGCGGCGGCCCGCTTGCCGAGGGCGATTTCGCCCGCCATGTGCCGCACCACGGCCTTCTCGAAACCCGCCCGGGCCAGCGTCGCGGCAAGGCCGGCCCAGGTGAGGCAGATGAAGAAGAAGCCGGCCTCATGGGCGCCTAGCAGCCGGGCCGCCAGCATGTAGATGCCCAGCTTGCCGACCAGCTCCAGCCCGCGCACCGCCAGCGCACCGGCATAGGGCAGATAGGCGAGGGACAGACGGCCCAATTGCCCGAGAGATGAACGCTGGAGGCGCGGATGCTGCATGCGTGCCTTCGACGCTTTCGGTGGCGGCGCGCGAATGGCACCGCGACAGCCGGGACTGGGCATGGCATAGCCGTGGGCCGTCGTGCCGGACCAGGATGCCAGACGCATGAACCACGCAGTCCTTCGCACCGCAAGGGCCTTGCGGGTCCGCCATTGTCGGGCAGCGGCGATGCGTGGCGTCGGCGCCCTCGTGCTCATCGCTGCGCTCGGCTTCGCGGTGCAGGCGCAGGGCATCACGAACGGTATGCCGAGCGATAGCGGGCTCGATCCGTTGCTCGATCCCGCGCCCTTCAACGGTCATCGCGCCATCCGCGACTATCTGCGGCGTGCGCTGCCATCGACGTGGTGGGCCGGCGAGCCCGAATTCCGGCTGGAGAGCTTTTCGGTCGCCGTGCACATACCCGATGGCTGGCAGGGCAATCCGGGCGCGGCGATGCTGAGCCTGTGCCCGCCGCGCGACAGCGTGCTCTGGCAGCACCTCGCGAAGATCGAGCTGATCCCCGTCTACAGATCGATCCGGCGTGCGGCGACGACCTGCCGCCGCTGAGGATGCCGCGGCGATAATTGTTATGCGGCAAAGCGTTAACCTTTAAGCGTTCATTAACTGCGTTTGTTTAGCTTTGACCGTGCCGCGCTGATCCACCCGCCATTCGAGGTAAGTCCCGTCCGGTTTTCGGGGCCGTCATTCGCATGCAGGTTGGGCGGCGCTGTTGCGGTTCGGGAGCCGAATGATGCCTTTTGCCCTGCGCGGCGGTCTGTTCGCCGCCACTCCTCGCAAGCACGCCGAGGTCGGCTGCCTGCGTGGACGGCAGGGCGCGATCATGTTGTGCGTTCTTGGCGGTGCACTGGCGCTTTCCGGCTGCACCACCACGACAGGCTCGGTCGGCAAGCCGCAGTCCCCCGGCGACACTTTCCAGACCGGGCAGGAACTGCGCTTCACCGAGGTCAATCCCGAACGCTTCCAGCCCTGGAGCAGCCAGACGCCGCCCTATCGCATCGGGCCGGGCGACAAGCTGAAGATCAAGTATTTCCTCACCCGCGAGATGGATGAGGAACTCACCGTCTCGCCGGACGGCACCATCGCGCCGCGCGCGATCGGCCAGCTGAAGGTGGAGGGACTGACGCTGGCCTCCGCGCAGGAGACTGTCCGGCGTGCCTCCAAGGTCGAGCTTACCGACCAGAAGGTGGTGATCGCGCTGGAGGATCCGGTCTCGGCCACGGTCTATATCGGCGGCATGGTCGAGAAGCCTGGTCCTTACAGGATCTCGGAGATCCGCTCCGGCACGTTGCAGGGCATCCTCACCGCCGGTGGCTTCACCGAGGAGGCGCGCACCGGACAGGTGGCGATCATCCGCCGCGGGCCGGACAACAGGCCGATGCTGCGGCTGGTCAACGTCAAGGACATCATCCAGAACGGCTTCACGCTGGATGACGTCCAGCTTGTCGCCGGCGATATCGTCTACGTTCCGCGCAGCTCCATTTCCGAGCTCAATGTCTGGATCGACCAGTTCATCGAGAAGGTTGTGCCGTTCCAGCGCAGCTTCAGCTATACGATGGGCACGAACGTCGTCCAGTAAGCGGTTGCCGCCGGAGAACGCCAAACGTGCAGACCGGGCTTCGCGACATCTCCCGAGACGCGGTGGATACGCAGCCGGAGCCGGAGACGGCGATGTTCCTCGGCGTTCCCATCGCTCTGCTCGATGCCGGCGACGCCGCACGCCTGATCGCCGCGCGCCCGGCGCAGATGCCTTTCACCTATGTCGTCACGCCGAACGCGGCGCATTTCACCCGACTTAATGAAGTGGGCGACGACCAGTTTCGCGCGGCCTATGCCCGTGCCTGGCTGTGTCTGCTCGACGGGCAATTGCCGCGCGGGCTCGCCCGGCTGCTGTTCGGGCTCTCGCTTCCGCTCGCCGCCGGCAGTGACGTGACGCTGCGCCTGCTCGACGCATATGTCCGCCCCGACGATGCACTCACGGTGATCGGCGGCAGCGCCGAGCTGTGCGAGCGGCTCAAACAGCGCTTCGGATTGACGCGTGTCGCCTGGCACAATCCGCCAATGGGGCTGGTTCATCGTCCCGATGCCATCGAGGCGTGTGTCGACTTCATCGTCGCCCATCCCGCGCGGTTCGTCTTTTTCTGTGTTGGTACGCCTCAGGGCGAGTATGTGGCACTGCGGACGGCGGAACGTGGAACGGCCGTCGGGTGCGGCCTGTGTGTGGGCAGTTCGCTTAATTTCGCCACCGGCATGGTTTCTCGCGCCCCGCGTCTGGTGCGGCAGGCGGGGCTGGAATGGGCCTATCGGCTGGCCCGCAATCCGCTTCGGCACTGGCGTCGGGTCTTCGTCGATTCGCTTCCCGTGCTGTGGACCATCGCACGCGCGCGCCTGAACCCGGCCGCTTTCGGCATGGCGGGCGGCAGGGACCGGGCCGGCGAATGAGCAGGCAGGCTGGCATTCCCCGGCGTGCGGCGGTGGTGAGCCTGCCGCGAGGCTTCGTGCCGCCGCGGCATGTGGTTTCGGGCGAGCGTTTCTCCGGGCCGGCGATGACCATCGTCCTGATCGTCATCTTTCCGTTCTTCGCGCAGACCTTCTATTACCTGCACGAATTCCCGCTGCCGTACCTGCTGTCGAAGGCATGGCCGGTGCTGTGTGCGCCGCTGACGCTCTACGCGCTCATCAACATGCGGCTGCCGGCGAAGCACATGTTCCTGTTTTTCTTCGCCTATGCCATCGGCTTCACGCCGTTGAACTCCATCGTCCGGCTGGGCAACGGCCTGACGGATGCGTTCATCACGACGGTGAAGGTGTGGCCGCTGACCTATTATTTCGCGCTCTCGGCGCTGCTCGTCTGGCTGGCGCCGAATGTCCGGCGGCTTCGGGCCGTGGTCGTCGGCCTTGGCTACGCGACCTTCGCCATCATGATCCTGCTGTGGTTCATCCTGCCGACGAGCGCGTATGTGAACGACCCCGCGCTCGGCAAGCTGCTGATGATGGACCTTGAGCGAGGCTACCGCATCTACATGCCGATGTTCTTCGGCTCGCTCCTGCTGTTCTATCTCACCCGCAGCTTCATGCAGCAGCCGCGCTGGCTGCCGGCGCTGGCGGTCCTCATCGGCTTCATCGCCCTGCTGAGCATCTACAAGCAGCGCACGGCGATCGGCGGCATGTTCCTTGTCTGCGTGAACGCGGCCGTGCTGTCGCTGGCGCCGCAGAGGCGGCTTCTGGTGATCGGCCTCTTCCTCGCGGTGGTGCCGCTCGGCATTGGCTATCTGGTCGTGCACAATGCGGACGGGCTGGTGGAGTCGCTCGGTGGATCGTTGACCGTCCGTCAGACCTCGCTGGCCCTGGCGACGAACTTCCTTGGGGATGACCCATGGCGCTGGCTGTTCGGGGTGGGCGCGACGACCCGCTTCGGCAGCGTGACGCTGGCCGACATATTCGGCAACAGCCAGTTCTTCATCGCCGATCTCGGCTGGTTCGGCATTGTCTTCGAATATGGGGTGCTCGGAGCGCTGCTGCTGGCCGGCCTTTACGGCTGGGGCCTGTATTGCGTGCTCAGTGCGACACGCGGCAGCAAGGACCCCCTCGCGCTCGCCATGTCGGACTACATCATCTACATGCTGGTCACCTCTACGGTCTACTCTCTGGTCTTCACGCCCGGCGAACTCGGTGTGGTCATGGCGCTGGCCGTCTACATCACGCGGACCCGAGACTCCCAAGGGTACGTCGCGCCACCGGCGCACCGCATTCGTTTCATGACCAATAGCCAGCCGAAAGGACACTGAGAATGCTGCGGCGTCTCGCCAAGCTGTTTCGCCAGCCCGCCTTCAGGCAGGCACCGCTGACCGTCCTCTGGCGCGGCGTGGCGTGGTATGTCCATGTTCTGTTCGGCAGTAACCCGGCGTTCGAACTCGTGCCCGGCGGAGCCAAGCTGCGCGTGACGCCCGATCTGCGCTACACCTCGGTGACGGCGTTCCTGCTACGCGACGCGGTGGAGCCGGAACTGCATTACCTGCAAAACTTCATCGGCAAGAATGGCGCCTTCATCGACGTCGGCGCCAATATCGGCCTCTTCACATTGAAGGCCGCACCGCTGGCCGGGCGCGTCGTGGCCGTCGAGCCGGGCGAGGAGGCGGGACGGCAGCTCGACGCCAATGTGGCGCTGAACAGCTTTTCGAACGTGTCGGTCGTGCGCAAGGCCCTCTCCGACCAGCCGGGCCGCGCCGCACTGTTCCACAATCCGCTCGGCGACGATCCGCAGGCTTTCTCGCTCATCAGCGATGGTTCGGATTCGGGCAGCGAGGCGGTCGATCTCATCACGCTCGACAAGCTGGTCGAGGAGCAGAACCTGTCGCGCGTCGACTGCATCAAGATCGACGTGGAAGGCGCCGAAGACCTGGTTCTGGCCGGTGCTACCGGCACCCTGGCCCGCGACCGGCCGACGGTAATCTTCGAGATCAACTGCCCCACCCTGTTCAAGGCGGGCGGCGATCCGGCGGCGGCATGGAACCGGCTCGTCGCGTTCAACTACCGTTTCTATCGCATCGGCGACGATGGTGTACTGACGCGCCTTGCGCAGCGCCCGAGCGAATTCGGCAACGTTGTCGCGCTGCCGGCCGAAAGCGCGCCGCCCGCCTGAACATTCAGGGAAGCGGTGCGTCGCAGCCGGGAAGCTCGAGCGACACGCAGATGGCGACGGACAGCGCGCGGTAGTCCGGATTGTCGGGGCCCGGCGGCCCGGGCGGGACCTCCAGCAGCGCATAGAGCATGGCGCCGGCAAGGGGATCGCCCGCGACCGCGTGGAGCAACCGTGCCGTCCGTTCGACGGTGAAGCGCCCGTCGCCATGGCCCGAAGGCATTACCGCAATGCCGAGGGCCAGCGGCCCCTTCCACACGGAACGATAGGCACGGAACGCCTGCGTGGCGTCGTAAGCCGGGCCGGCGTCGTAACTCATGATCGAAACCAGATCGAGGTCGCGCGCCGCGGCGGAAGCGAACAAGCCGAGCAGTAGACCACGCCACGGGCTTGCCGGAGGGGCGTTGGCGAAGTCGCCTGCGCCATACGCGCCGACGCTCCAGCCGGCCATACTGATCACGTAGGGGCGGGGCAGTTCTTTGCGCAGGCGCCGGACGACATCGACGATCATCGCGTCAGTGGCGCAGATCACCGTTTCGACACGTGGCGCGCAGCCCGGCGCGGGGGGCTCGAAATCGATGTCGACGCCGTCGGCTCCGAGATCGCGTACCAAGCGGCCAATGGAGTCGGGGGCGAGCCTGTCCCACCCCGAATAAGTGGATCCTCCCAGAGCGAGGAGCACGCGGGTTCCGGGATGGCGCGCCTTCAGCAAGGCGATGGCGTCCTTCATCACCGCGCCGGAGGGGCGATATTCGAGCCCCGTGCCCGTGAGGTCGAGCCCACCGCCATAGGTGAGATCGGGTTTGGCGAAACTCAGCGCCACATGGGTGATGTAGCCGGGCAGGCGGACGAGCGTCGTCTCCTGCGCGCGCGTGGCGTCGGGTTCGTACCAGCTCGCGTGATAGGCGAGGAAGGGGCGCGCGGGTTCAGCAACAGCCGGGGGGCCGGCGGTGACAGCCAGCATCAGTGCAGCCAGCGGGGCGGCAAGGCGGCTCAGAATGCCGAGTTGTCGACAAGACCCTTCGTCACCGTGAGCAGCAGAATCCGGATGTCGAACCATATTGACCAGTGCTCGATGTAATACAGGTCGAGGTCGACGCCGCGCTCGGCCTTCTCGACGGTGTAGATGCCGCCACGCATGCCATTGATCTGCGCCCAGCCGGTGATGCCCGGCTTCATGCGGTAGCGCGCGACATAGTCGCTGATGGCCTCATAGCGCAGGTCCGGCTTGATCAGCATGTTCGGAACATGCGGCCGGGGGCCGACCACCGACATCTCGCCCCTCAGCACATTGATGAGCTGAGGAATTTCGTCGATCGAGAAACTGCGCAGGATCGCGCCGACGCGGGTGATGCGCGGATCCTGCGGCACCGCGGCGATCGAGCCGTCGTCGACCGGGTCATAGTGCATGGTCCGGAGCTTGTAGACCAT
Source organism: Ancylobacter sp. VNQ12 (assembly GCF_049445835.1). Lineage (NCBI taxonomy): Bacteria > Pseudomonadati > Pseudomonadota > Alphaproteobacteria > Hyphomicrobiales > Xanthobacteraceae > Ancylobacter > Ancylobacter sp. VNQ12. The sequence goes on from NZ_JBMSDU010000003.1 coordinate 167,521, forward strand.
GAACTGCCGGTTGTTCAGCCCGACCCGCGCCTGCCGGAACATCACCGGGCCCGGCGAATCCAGCTTGATGGCGAGAGCGGCCAGAAGCAGCACGGGAGACAGCAGCAGCAGGGCGAGGCCGGCGACGGTGTAATCCTCGATCGCCTTCAGAAGACCCAGCGAGCCCTTCAGGGGGCGCTGCTGCACTTGCAGGGCGGGAAGATCGGCAAGCGTCATCAGCCGCGCATAATTCGGCTCGAACACGTCGGGCTCGAGTTCCACCACCACGTCGGTGGCGACGCGGTGCAACTGCCGGATGATATCGCCGAGTTCGCGAATGTCGGCCCATCGCTTGGTGATGATGACGACATCGACCGAATCCAGCTTGGCATATTCGAGCAGGTCGTCGACCCCGCCCAATACCGGCGGGCCGAAGGCGCCGTTGCGTTCGGCTTCGCTCGCCTCGCGCCCTTCGGCGCGAAACACGCCGACGAAGGTCAGGAGATGAAATCCATGCGTCTGGCGCTCATAGCGCCGTATCAGCTCGTAGGCCCGGTCCAGGTCGCCAATGACGACCGCGTCGCGTTTCAGCACGCCGTTGCGGGTAACCCAGGCCATGCCGAGGCGGACCAGGACGAAGCGCCCGATCAGAAGGGCCAGAAGGGCCATGCCCCCCCAGGTGCCCAGCGCACGCAGGTCACCGCTTTCAACTGGGGTCAGCGCGTAATGGACAAGGCATACCGCCACGGCGGCCGGCACGCTGCCGATCAGCAGATGTGCGATCTGTCGCCGCCAGCGCGTGTAATGCTCGACGCGATAAGCCTGCCCCAGGGCCAGCACGCCGACATACGTGGCTGCGCCGATGATGCCCAGCACCAGAATCTCGCTCCAGCCGAGCTCGTGCCAGATGACATAGGCGATCACCGAGGCGATCGTGATCATCAGCAGGTCGCATAGAATGACCAGCCGGTTGATGAGGCCGTGTGTCCAGCGCGTCATCGCCGGCGCTCTGCCGCGTGGCGGCCGAAACGTGCGGGAGATCGTGAGCCACACGCACCGCCGACGTGTGTCAAATGGATGGGAAGCGCCAGTGTCATGGTTTCCGAATCTAACATGCAGCAGCGTCGGCGCCCGCATTCGCCGCGCGGAAGGGGATGTCGAGAAACGAAGGATAACATCCGGATATTGCCAATAAATTTAATGGCATCCGGGTCGTCTGAAACGCTTAACGGGACGTCAAAGATAGGCGCATGCTTCCAGGTACCATTCCACGAAGGCTCGCACGCCTTGAGCGAGCGGCGTGGTCGGTCGATACCGTGTTAGCGCTACCATAAGTTCGGGACTGGCGAAAGTACGCGGCACGTCGCCCTGCTGCATGGGCAGCATCCGCCGGATTGCCGGCTTGCCGAGCACATGTTCGATGGTCTCGACGAAGTCGAGCAGACCGACGGGGTTGCCGCCACCGATGTTCACAACGCGATAGGGCCCCTGAGGCGACAGGGTGTCGATGCCCGGCGGGGCTTTGACCCGGTTGGATTCGTCCGGCGGCAGTGCGGCGAGGCGGATGATGGCCTCGATCAGGTCGTCGATATAGGTGAAGTCACGGCTCATCCGGCCTTCGCCGTAGATCTCGATCGGGCGATCTTCCAGCATGGCGGCGACGAATTTGAACAGCGCCATGTCCGGCCGCCCCCAGGGGCCGTAGACGGTGAAGAAGCGAAACGAGGTGGTCGGGAGCCGATAGAGATGGGCATAGGAATGACCCATCGTCTCCATGCCCTTCTTGCTCGCGGCGTAGAGGGTCAACGGTTCCTCTGCCCGGTCCGTCTCACGGAATGGGATGTCGGGATTGGCCCCGTAGATCGACGAGGTCGAGGCCAGCATGAGGTGGCGCACGCCGATTTCCCTGGCCAGCTCCAGCACGTTCCACGAGCCGACGAGGTTGGAATCGACATAGGCCTTCGGATTTTCCAGGCTGTAGCGAACGCCGGCCTGCGCCGCCAGATGCACGATGATCTCGGGCGCGGCGCGCCGGGCTGCCGCGCTCAGCACATCCCGGTCCTCCAGCATGCCGATGACCGGCGTGAAGGCGGGGAACTGCGCCAGCGCGGCGTGTCGGGCTTCCTTGAGCTTCAGGTTGTAGTAGGCGGTCATGCCATCATAGCCGACGACCTCGTGACCTTCCTCCAGCAGCCGGCGTGCGAGATGATAGCCGATGAAACCGGCGGTGCCGGTGATGAAGTAACGCATGATACCCGCAATATGACGCCGACGGACCCTCGTCGGCCGGAAGTTGGTTCCCGCTTTCAAGTTAGCGAGCCAGGGGCTGCGACGTCCAGACCGCGAGCCGACAGCCGCGGTCCCGCATCCCGATAAGCACTCCGGCGGCACCGGACTGTCACATACGCTCTCCCCCAAGCGCGGTATGCGCAGTCCGCTATTCGTATGGGTTCATTCTCTGAAGGAGCTGACGCTCTCTGCGACGCGCTCTGACATCTCGCAGGTAATCCATAACGACGTCAGGAGCATTGGCGATAACGGCTTTCCGCACAGCACGGTAAGAAGAGACGATAGGGTTCGTACTCATCGTTTCCGAGGGCACGTGCTTCCAGCGTATATTCTCGTAATCACTTTGCTGAGGAAACACTCCCGACAGATCGATGCTGGAGATTTTTTGCGCGCGAATGATCATATACACTCGCTTGTTGCCGGTGAACGTAACTCTCCCGCGAACGACGTCTGGATCGGGAACTCTGTGCCAGATCGGATGCCGAATTGGACTATGTCCAAGCTCAACGAATATAGCGTCCTTTATTTCAAAGCCTCTTTTTTTCGAGAGAGACCTAAAGAAGAATTCCGGACTGAATTGGTAAAATCCATGGCCAACGAAGTTGTTGCAAACTGCAATAGAAATAAAATGGCCACCAATTTTGACCATCTTCATGCAATTGAGTAACGCGTTCGGTATATTATAAACATGCTCGAGTGTGCCCCCGTCAAAAACGACGTCGTATTTATCGTGCAGGGCGATGGGGACCGAGTCGTTCAAATCATGAATGTGATCTGCGCCCTCGTAATCGGAGGCGTCGATCGCCTCGACAGATGACGCGCCGAGGTAGCGAAAAAGGTCGTCGGCCCATTTGTCGGACGTAATGTCCTTCTTCGTTTTATCATCAATAGCGATTTTGCTCTTTGCGACGATCTCGTCGAAATCTTTCGCACGTATGTGACTAATATCCTGGCGTCCAAGGGTTAAGACCGAAGAGAAATTGGTATCAGAGCGTTTGAGACTCAATAGGTAAATGGCAGATGTCGCGTCAATTCCCATCTTGGGCCTGCCTGTAAATGCTTATGATTTGAGTTCTATCGATTTTTAATTATACGAATCGTCGTGCCGCGATGTTTCCGCCGTGCATGCGGTCGAAAAGGCTCGCGGAGCACAATCCCGACGAATCTTCTCTCGATGGAAAATGCTCACGGCGCAACGCTCCATGCGGCAGCCGCGATACAAGCATATAGCTCGTTCCGGTGCACCTGGTGGATCGACGCCGAGGGTAGCCCGGCTTCGCGCCTATCCACGCGGAGAGGCACTAGATGCCGCGCCGCACCCGGTCGCTCAGGTTGCGACGTTCACGGATGATCACGTCGAGCGTCGTCTGCTGGTCGGACGTGCGGGGTAGTTGCTCGATCTGATCGATCTGGTTGAGCGCGACCAGGCGCAACAGGTCGTCGCGCACCTCGCCGTCGGCCTCACGCGGCAGAGCGGGTACAAGCTGGATGTGCTCGGGTGCCAGATGATCGGGGAGGGTGGCGGCGAGGTGGGCGCGGAGCGCTTCCTCGGTTGTATCGGTCGTGCCGGTCATTTCCACGAAGGCGTAGAGGCCGAAGCTGTGCCCGGCGGTGGGGAAGTCGGCGATATGCACCGCGTGCACGCCGGGCGCCTCACGGAGCGCCTGCGCGATGCGCGGACCCTGCTCCATGGCGCGCGGGCCGCGGCCCTCCGTGTCGTGATAGTTGAGCAGGCGGCGGGTGACGAAGTTGTAGACGCGCTTGCCGGTCGCCATCCAGATGCGGTTGAACAGGCTCTTGCGGGCGAGGATGCGCTTTTCGATCGGCGTCAGCGCCTCCGGGCAGAAGCTGCGCTTCTGCTTGAGGAGGTGGCGGATATCCTCGTAAGCCGCGATACGGAAGATCTTGCTGCGGCGCTCGAAGCAGAAGGCGAGCTGGAAATCCATCAGCACGGCGCGCCCGTCGGCGGCATAGAGCCAGTTCTGCGGCTTGGCGAGATCGTTATGCGCGATGCGCCGGCGGTGCACCTCGCGCAGCCCCTTGCGGGCCGAGGCGAAGAAGGCGACGTCGCCATAGGGACGGGCGATCTGCAGCGGAATGCCGTCGACGAAGCCGCGCACCAGCCAGCCTTCTTCCAGCGCATAGACCGGCACGGTATGGCCACTGCCCTCGGCGCGGCGCAGCGCGCGCGCCTCGCGACGGGCGAAGTGGCGGGCCAGAGGCTTCACCCACCATTTCACGTCGGAATAGCGCCGGCGCACGGCGGGGAAGGCCGCCCCGCTGCTGTCGCGCCAGATTCCGCGTTCGATGGTCGAGAAGATGTCGCGCTTGAGCACGGTGTCGAGCTCGAAGACGCCGTCCGTCGTGCGGTTCAGCGGCTTGTTCACGCGGCGGCCTCATGGGCAAGGTCGGCGTGGCTCGCGGCCCACTCGTCGAGATCGCGTAGGGCGCGCGCGGCCATGACCTGCTTCTTGGCCACGGTCTTCTGCGTGCCGCGCAGCCGGTTGCCCTCGGCGTCGCGCGTGGGGTTGGCGTCAAGCGGCGGAAACAGGCCGAAATTGATGTTCATCGGCTGGAACGAGCGCGGGCCGGCCTCGACCGTCTCGATATGCCCACCGGTGATGTGGTTCAGCAGCGCGCCATGCGCGGTGGTCGCGGGAGGCAGGACCATCTGCGTGCCCAGCCGCTCGGCGGCGGCGAACAGGCCGGCGAGAAGACCCATAGCTGAGCTCTCCACATAGCCTTCGCAGCCGGTGATCTGGCCGGCGAAGCGCAGGCGCGGCTCAGCCTTCAGGCGCAGCGTGGCATCGAGCAGCTTCGGCGAGTTGAGATAGGTGTTGCGGTGGAGGCCGCCGAGCCGGGCGAACTCGGCATTCTCAAGCCCGGGGATCATGCGGAAAATACGCACCTGCTCGGCATGGCGCGTCTTGGTCTGGAAGCCGACCATGTTGAACAGTGTGCCCAGCGCATTGTCCTGCCGCAGTTGGACGACGGCATAGGGCTTCACTGTGGGATTGTGCGCATTGGTGAGGCCCATCGGCTTCATCGGGCCGTGGCGCAGCGTTTCCGGGCCGCGCACCGCCATGACCTCGATCGGCAGGCAACCGTCGAAATAGGGCGTGGAGGCTTCGAACTCGCGGAACGGCACCGTGTCGCTGGCGACCAGCGCGGCGACGAAGGCCTCGTACTGCTCCTTGTCCATGGGGCAGTTGATATAGTCCGCGCCGGTGCCCCCCGGTCCCGCCTTGTCGTAGCGCGACTGGAACCAGCAGGTGCCCATGTCGATGGAATCGAAATGCACGATGGGGGCAATGGCGTCGAAGAAGGCCAGCGCGCTCTCGTCGGTCCGGCTTCGGATCGCCTCCGCCAGTGCTGGCGAGGTGAGGGGGCCGGTGGCGACGATCACCGAATCCCACGCTGAAGGCGGCAGGCCGTCGACCTCGCCGCGCTGGATGGTGATTTCGGGCCGTGCGGCGATGGCCGCGGTGACGGCGGCGGCGAAGCCGTCCCGATCGACCGCCAGTGCGCCGCCGGCGGGAATCTGGTGGCTGTCGGCGCAGGCCATGATCAGCGAACCGAGCCGGCGCATCTCCGCATGCAGCACGCCGACGGCGTTCGAGGTGGCATCGTCCGAGCGGAAGGAATTCGAGCAGACCAGTTCGGCGAGGCTGTCGGTCTTGTGCGCGTCGGTGCCGCGCTCGGGCCGCATCTCGTGCAGCACGACGGGAATGCCCCGGCGCGCCAGCTGCCACGCGGCTTCCGAGCCGGCGAGGCCGCCGCCGATAATGTGAACCGGGCGCTTGTCCTTGATGTTCATAGACCGATCGTCAAACGTTTCCGACGCGCGCCTCTAGCACGGAACGCAGGCAAAAAAGAAACGGCCCTGGAAAATTCCAGGGCCGCCCACATTTCAGTATCGCGGACGCAATGTCCGGAAATACGCAGATCAGGCCGCAGCCGCAGCGCGACGCGCCACGTTGGTGATCTCGCCACGCGACACGTTGATGTCGGCGAGAGTGCGATCGTCGAGCTGCGAGAGCTCAACGAGAGTGCGGCGATACGCCTGCCAGCGGCGGATCTGCTTGGCAACGAGGCCCCAAAGCAGCATGTCAGTCTCCATCAGGTTTGGAAACGGATCGCGGCCGCCGGGCATCCCCGATAGCTGCACGTCCGTTAATCAATCTGCTGCCTATATATTCGACACCCTGCTCATTTGGTAGGAAGTATGCCGCATCCCAGACCTGCGCCGCCCGCATGACGCCCTCATAATTCATTCACGTTCTGCAAGGCTGGCAAAACCTTGGCGTGAATCAGGCGGTGGCGAGTGCCTGGTCGAGGTCGGCGATGATGTCGGCGGCGTCCTCGATGCCGATGGAGACGCGCACGACGTCCGGTCCGGCGCCCGCGGCCACCTTCTGCTCCTCGCCAAGCTGGCGATGGGTGGTCGACGCCGGATGGATGATCAGTGAGCGGGTGTCGCCGATATTGGCGAGGTGCGAGAACAGCTTCACGCCGGAGACGAGGGCGACGCCGGCCTCATAGCCACCCTTCAGCCCGAAGGTGAACACCGCGCCGGCGCCCTTCGGCGTGTAGTGCTGGGCGAGATTGTAATAGCGGTCGCCCGGCAGGCCGGGATAGCTGACCCACTCGATCTTGGGATGTTCCGAGAGGAATTTCGCCACGGCGAGCGCGTTGTCGCTGTGGCGCTGCATGCGCAGTGGTAGCGTCTCGATGCCGGTGAGGATGAGAAAGGCGTTGAATGGCGACAGCGCCGGTCCGAGGTCGCGCAGCCCCAGTACGCGGGCGGCGATGGCGAAGGCGAAGTTGCCGAAAGTCTCGCCGATGATCAGCCCTTCATATTCGGGGCGCGGCTGCGAGAGGAACGGATAGCGCCCTTCGCGCAGCCAGTTGAACGTGCCGCCGTCGACGATGATGCCGCCGATGGAGTTGCCATGCCCGCCGAGAAACTTCGTTAGCGAGTGGATGACGATGTCGGCGCCATGCTCGAATGGGCGGATGAGGTAGGGCGTCGCCAGCGTGTTATCGACGATCAAGGGCACGCCGGCCCGTTTGGCGATCTTCGCGATGGCGGCGATGTCGGTGACGATGCCGCCCGGATTGGCGATGGATTCGATGAAGATCGCCTTGGTGCGCGGCGAGACGGCGCGCTCGAACGAGGCGATGTCGTCGGAATCCGCCCACACCACATTCCAGCCGAAACTCTTGAAGGCGTGGTTGAACTGATTGACCGAGCCGCCATAGAGCTTGCGCGCGGCAACGAATTCGTCACCCGGCGACAGCAGGGTCTGGAAGGTCAGGAGCTGGGCTGCATGGCCGGAGGCGACCGCGAGCGCGGCGGTGCCGCCTTCAAGCGCGGCGACGCGCTCCTCCAGCACGGCGTTGGTTGGATTGCCGATGCGCGTATAGATGTTGCCGAACGCCTTCAGTCCGAACAGCGCGGCGGCGTGGTCGGCATCGTCGAATACGAAGGAGGTCGTCTGGTAGATCGGCGTCGCGCGGGCTTTGGTGGTCGGGTCGGGTTGGGCGCCTGCGTGGACGGCGAGCGTGGCGAATCCGGGCGAAGTGGCAGCATCGGTCATCTGGCGTCCTCCTGACGGCACTCGAATGCCGTATCCCGACAGTGTTGCCGGTTCGCTAAAAAACGCAATATCAATGGCAATATATTTGTTCGCCGAATTTAATATGTGAATATTTGCCGTGCGTTTGAGCTTGTCGTCTCCGCCTGTCCTGTAAGCTGGCTGTCAGCCTGAACGTCTAGCGTCCGCTCGCATTCAGGAGAGCGGGGCGATGGCGAGGGGCGGACAGATGACGCGCTGGGCGCGGCGGGTGGGGTATGTTGCCCTGCTCGGCCTTGCCGCCGCTGGCACCTATGCCGGCTGGGCCTATGCCAACGGCAATTTCCACACCGTGGTCGAGGGCGAACTCTATCGTTCCGCCACTTTGCCGTCGGAGCAGCTGCGCGATCTCATCGCGTCGCGCGGCATTCGCACGATCATCAATCTTCGCGGTCCTTCCGAAGACGCGTCCTGGTATCGGGAAGAGGCGAAGATCGCCGAAGAGCACGGCGTGCGGCTGATCGATCTCACCTGGTCCGCCCGGTACGAGCTGACCGATGAGCAGGTGGCGACCTATCTGGCGACGCTGGCCGACGTACCGCGCCCGATCCTGATGCACTGCCGTTCCGGCGTCGACCGGACCGGGTTGGCCTCGGCGATTTATCTGGCGGCGGTGAAAAAGGCCGACGAGTTTACTGCCGAAGCGCAGCTCTCCGTGTTGTTCGGCCATATCAGCCTGCCGTTTCTGCCGTTCTACGCGATGGACGAGACCTTCGAGCGGCTGGAGCCGAGCCTCGGCTATCCCGACAGCTGACGGCACGGGCGCGGGATGCTGCGCCTCAAGCCACGCGCGGCAGGCGCAGACGGGGAATCTCGATAGCCGGGCAGCGATCCATGATGATCGCGACGCCAGCGGCCTCCGCCATGGCGGCCGCATCGTCGTTGCGCACGCCGAGCTGGGTCCAGATAAGTTTGGGGCGCGGGGAGAGGGCGAGCGCCGCGTCGACCACGGCGGGGAGATGTCCGGGCGCGCGGAACACGTCGACCATGTCGATAGGCTCCGGCACATCGGCGAGATGGCCGTAGAAGCGCAGCCCATCCTGCTCCCGGCCCGCCTGGCCCGGATTGACCAGGAATACCTTATAGCCCTGCCGGGCGAGGAAGCGGGCGACGCCGTGGCTCGGCCGCGCCGGGTTCGGACTCGCGCCGACCACCGCGATGGTGCGGACTCGTCCCAGCCAATCGGCGATCGTGGCGTCGTCATAGCGGTCGTCGTTCATGGCGGTCTCCGAAATGAGCAGGTGCCCCATCCAGTAGATATGGTGAGCCGATGCATCAAAACTATTGGCGTGCAGCCAATGGCGGAGCACCACCTAATGGCGGTCGAGCCGATGGAGAGGTGGTGCCAAGGATGAAGATGAATGCCGATGGATTGCAGGCGTACCTCGTCACCGAGTTTCCGCAGGCTTTCGGGTCGGGACGGCCGCACCGCGTGGTGCGCGTCGATGCGGCCGGCGTGAGCCTGACATTGGAGGCGAGCGAGGAGCATCTGCGTCCCGGCGACACCGTCTCCGGTCCGTCCATGATGGGGCTCGCCGACATCGCTGCCTATGCGGCGATCCTCGCGGCGATCGGCCCCGTGCCGCTTGCGGTGACGACGAACTTCTCGATCAACTTCCTGCGCAAGCCGCCGCCGGGGCTGCTGGTGGCCGATGCCCGCCTCATGAAGCTCGGGAAGCGGCTCGCCGTGTGCGAGGTGGGCTTGCGACCGCCGAATGAGGGAGGCGATCCCTTCGCGGTGACCGGCGCCGAAGAGCTGTGCGCCCATGCCGTGACCACCTATTCCATACCTGCCTGAAGCAATTTGAGCGAGTTAGATCGAGGTAGCAAAATACCTATATTGTAACCCGTTGATTTTGCTAGATTAATTTCTGTGATGGCGAATTGACGTTGCGCGCTGCTTCAGCTAGAAGCCGCGCCAGAAGAAGTGCGGCCGCAAAGGCCCCACACGCCTTGTAATGGATATCCCCATGAGCACCTATTCGGCGAAACCGGCCGACGTAGAAAAGAAGTGGGTCGTGATCGACGCTTCCGGCCTCGTCGTCGGCCGTCTCGCGGCACTGATCGCTACCCGCCTGAAGGGCAAGCACAAGCCGATCTACACCCCCCACGTCGATTGCGGCGACAATGTCGTCGTCATCAACGCCGAGAAGGTCGTGCTGACCGGCAACAAGCGCAACGCCAAGGTCTATTACCACCACACCGGCTTCCCCGGTGGCATCAAGGAGCGGACCGCGAAGTTCGTCCTCGACGGCCGCTTCCCGGAGCGCGTTGTGGAGAAGGCCGTGGAGCGCATGCTCGCCCGTGGCCCGCTCGGCCGCAAGATCCTCGGCAATCTCCGTGTCTACAAGGGCGCCAGCCACCCGCACGAGGCGCAGAAGCCTGAAGTGCTCGACGTCGCTGCGCTCAACCGCAAGAATGTGGGTATCTGATCATGGCTGAGCTCATCCAGTCGCTCGACGGGCTCGAGGCCCTGAAGTCGCAGGCCGCCGCCGAGGCGCCCAAGCACGTCCAGAAGCTCGACAAGCAGGGCCGCGCCTATGCCACCGGCAAGCGCAAGAACGCTGTCGCCCGTGTGTGGGTGCGTCCGGGTACGGGCAAGATCGTGGTCAATGAGCGTTCGCTCGAGACCTATTTCGCCCGTCCGGTGCTGCGTCTCATCATCGAGCAGCCCTTCGCCACGGCGGCCCGCTCGGGCCAGTATGACGTGGTCTGCACCGTCTCCGGCGGCGGTCTTTCCGGCCAGGCCGGCGCGCTGCGCCACGGCATTTCGCGCGCGCTCACCTATTACGAGCCCGAGCTGCGCGGCCCGCTGAAGAAGGGCGGCTTCCTGACCCGCGACAGCCGCGTGGTCGAGCGCAAGAAGTACGGCAAGGCGAAGGCCCGCCGCAGCTTCCAGTTCTCGAAGCGCTGATCGGAACGCTCCGGTTTCTTCAAAAGGGCAGGCCGCGAGGCCTGCCCTTTTTATTGGTCAAGACGGTCGATACTGTCAGCGGGCGCGAGCGGGGGGGGGGCGGGGTTTCCCGACGAGGCATGGGGTTCGATCCCTGGACGCTTTGGACCATTATCGTCATCGTTACGGGACTGGTGATCGGATCGCTGCTGCTCGCCTGGGCAGCCAGTCCGAGTGAACGCTCGCTCGCCTACTGGGCGGCGGGGCTAGCCTTTTTCGTCGTCGGCATTCTCATCGGGCTCGAAAGCGAGTACATCCCCAACCGGGCCGCCGTGTTCTTCGGCAATGGGGCAGTGCTTGCCGGCTATGTGATGTTCTGGGCTGCGTTGCGTCGCTATTGCGGACGTTCGTTCCCGTGGCCCGTGATGATCGGCGTGCTTGCGCTGTGGGGAGGGCTCTGTCTCTGGCCCTCATTTCCGGAAATGGCGTGGGAGCGGCTGATCATCCTGCCGCTCGTGGCCATCGTGCTGCTGGTGCTGGGCGTCGCCGAACTGTGGAGGGCGCCCTATACGCGGCAGGTCGGGTTTTGGGGGCTGCTGATCGCGCTGGCGGTCATGATCGTGATCCAGGTGACACGCATCAGCCTGACCCACAGCTTCGCCAATGGTCCACGTCCGGTCATGCTGATGACGCCTATGGGCGTAAGCTTCGGCATTGCGGCGCTCGTCAGTCTCTTCCTCGCCAGTTTCCTGCTGGTATTGGCCGTGCGCGAACGCAGCGAGGCGGCGTTGCGCAATGCCGCCCGGCGCGACGAACTGACAGGTCTGCCGAACAGGCGCGATTTCTATGAACAGGCGGCGCTCATCTGCCGGCAGGGCGGGCAACTGGCCTTGATGTTGATCGACCTCGATTATTTCAAACAGGTGAATGACCGCTTCGGCCATTCCGTCGGCGATCAGGTCCTTGCGGCTTTCGGGCGAGTCCTGCTGGAGGGCGCGCCTGCGGGTGTGACTGCAGGACGGCTGGGCGGAGAGGAGTTCGGCGTGCTGTTGGCCGGCATCGATCTCGCCGCCGCGCGGCAGGAGGCGGCGAGGGTGCAGCGCGCATTCTTTCAGGTGGGCATCGAATTGAAGCCGGATGGTACACCGCTAAACTGCACGGCGAGCATGGGCCTTGTGCATGTCGCCGCGTCGCCGGCCGTGGCAGAGTCCGCGGCGCAGGCGCGTCTGCGCACGCTGCTCGCCCGAGCCGATGACGTGCTCTATCGGGCGAAGCACGCCGGCCGCAACAGGATCGAGGTGATCGAGATCAGTGCAGCCGATCTGGATGCGGGATAGTCCATTCGCGTCGGGGGGCGGCAGCTTTGCGCCGGAACCGTTCGTGGAGGTATCTTCGATCGATGGAGGTGATCATGTCGGAACGGCCGATCCGTCATGTTTGATCCGTGGACGCTCTGGGCCGTATTGATGGTCGCTGCCGCGATACTGGCGATAGCGATGCTGTTCGTATGGTGGATGACGCCCACGGAGCCCGCCCTGGCGCACTGGGCCGGGGCCATGGGAATGTTTGTCCTCGGCATCTTCTGTGCGTCGCTGCGTGGGCAAATTCCTGACTTTGCCTCGGTCGAGTTGGGCAATTCAGCGATGCTCGCGGCCTATGGATTGATATGGACCGGCATGCGTCGATTCGATCGACGTGCGACACGTATGATCTACGTGCTGATCGCTCCCGCGATCTTCGTCGTGCTGTGCCAGTTGCCGCCGCTGAGTGTTTCCGCCGTGGCGCGGGTCGTGATGGTGTCGGTGATGATCGCCGTGCTGTCGCTGTTCTCCCTCGAGCAGCTGTGGCGCGGCGATGCCTCAGCCTCGCGGGCACGCACTGCCATGTTCGCGATTCTGGCGATTGTTCTCGCGCTCAATCTCGTGCGTGTTCTGATCGCCTCTTCGCAGATCGACGGCGACAACCGGGTGACGCTGTTCTCCGATCCCTCCGTCGCAGGGTTCGGGCTCGTCGCGCTCGCCCTGGCCATCTTCCTGTGTTTCTCGATGGTGCTGATGGTGCGTGAACGCACCGAGATGCTCTACCGCAGCGCGGCCCAGCGCGACGAGCTCACCGGGCTGTTCAACCGCCGGGGGTTCATGGAGCTGTCGCTGGCCACCTGCCTTTCCGGCGGACCGATCGCGGTGATGATCCTCGACCTCGACCACTTCAAGGCGGTCAATGACCGCTACGGCCATCTGGCGGGAGACCGCGTGCTCAAGCTGCTCGCGCAGGTGCTGCGGGAAAATCTGCGCCAGACCGACATCATCGGGCGCATCGGCGGCGAGGAGTTTGCGGCCGTGCTGCCGGGCGCAACGGTCGGCATCGCCCGGCAGGCGGCCGAACGGGTGCAAAGGGGGCTGTATGAAGGTGCGGCGCAGCTGAACCTCGGGGATGGCTCGACGCCGCTTCATTGTACCGCGAGCATTGGACTGGCCATCGCGTCGATGCCGGTCGGGGCCACGGTGACGGAGATCGAGATCCGCCTGCAGGCGTTGATGGCGCGTGCCGACGGGGTGCTTTACCAGGCCAAATCCGACGGCCGAAACCGTATCGAGGTCGCGCCGGCCGAGCCGGTGGCGATCACTCTCTAAAGGCCCTCGGGAAACGAAAAGGGGCGCCGTTCGGGCGCCCCTTCCTTGTGCAGAAAACGGTCCGATCAGACCGAGTAATACATCTCGAACTCGACCGGATGCGGCGTCATCTCGAAACGCATCACCTCGGCCATCTTCAGCTCGATATAGGCGTTGATGAAGTCGTCGTCGAACACGCCGCCCTTCTTGAGGAACTCGCGGTCCTTGTCGAGCGAGGAGAGAGCCTCGCGCAGCGAGCCGCAGACGGTCGGGATCTTCTTGAGCTCCTTGGGCGGGAGGTCATAGAGATCCTTGTCCATGGCCGGGCCCGGATCGATCTTGTTCAGGATGCCGTCGAGGCCGGCCATCACCAGCGCGGCGAAGGCGAGGTAGGGGTTCGCACCCGGGTCCGGGAAGCGGGTCTCGACGCGCTTGGCCTTCGGCGAGGTGGTGTAGGGGATGCGGCAGGACGCCGAGCGGTTGCGCGCGGAATAGGCGAGCAGCACGGGGGCCTCATAGCCGGGGACCAGGCGCTTGTAGGAGTTGGTCAGCGGGTTGGTGAAGGCGTTCAGCGCCTTGGCGTGCTTGATGATGCCGCCGATGTACCACAGGCATTCCTGGCTGAGGTCGGCATATTTGTTGCCGGCGAACAGCGGCTTGCCGCCCTTCCAGATCGACTGGTGCACATGCATGCCCGAGCCGTTGTCGCCGAAGACGGGCTTGGGCATGAAGGTCGCGGTCTTGCCGTAGACGTTGGCGACCTGGTGGATGCAGTACTTGTAGACCTGCAGGTGGTCGGCCATCGTCACCAGCGTGTTGAACTTCAGGCCGAGTTCGTGCTGGGCCGAAGCCACCTCGTGGTGGTGCTTCTCGACCTGGGCGCCCATGCGCGCCATGGCCGCGAGCATCTCGCCGCGCATGTCCTGCGCGCTGTCGATCGGCGGGACGGGGAAGTAACCGCCCTTGGTCTTCACGCGGTGGCCGAGATTGCCGCCTTCATATTCGGTGTCGAAATTGGTCGGCAGTTCGACCGAATCGAGCTTGAAGCCGGTGTTGTAGGGATCGGCCTTGAAGCGCACGTCGTCGAAGATGAAGAACTCGGCCTCGGGACCGATATAGACGGTGTCGCCGATGCCGGTGGACTTGAGGTAGGCCTCGGCCTTCTTGGCGATGCCGCGCGGGTCGCGGCTGTAGGGCTCGCCCGTGGTCGGCTCAAGCACGTCGCAGACGACGACAAGGGTCGTCTCCGCGAAGAACGGATCGATGCTGATCGACTCCAGATCGGGCTGGAGATGCATGTCGGATTCGTTGATCGCCTTCCAGCCGGCAATGGACGAACCATCGAATGCCTGGCCGTCAGCGAAGAAGTCTTCGTCGACCATGGAAATATCGAAGGTGACGTGCTGCCACTTGCCGCGGGGATCGGTGAAACGCAGGTCGACGTACTTGACGTCGTTATCCTTTATTAACTTGAGTACGTCCTTGGCCGTCGTCATTACAATCGTGCCTCATTCTTGAGCTGCCACTTTGCGGGCAGACAAATCCCAAGCGGTTGGTCGAACGCAGAGACGCGCCACATCGTTCACGATGCGGCGCGTGCTCCAAACCCGATCATATTACGCTTGCTGTCAGATGGCGTCGACGCCCGACTCGCCAGTACGAATGCGAATGGCTTCCTCGATGTTCGACACGAAGATCTTTCCGTCGCCGATGCGCCCGGTCTGGGCTGCGCGACGGATCGCGTCGATGGCGGTCTCGACGGTCTCGTCGGCGACCACGACTTCGATCTTCACCTTGGGCAGGAAGTCCACGACATATTCGGCGCCGCGGTAGAGCTCCGTATGCCCCTTCTGCCGGCCGAAGCCCTTGGCTTCCGTGACGGTGATGCCCTGCAGCCCGACTTCCTGCAGCGCCTCCTTCACCTCGTCCAGCTTGAAGGGCTTAATGATGGCCTCAATCTTCTTCATCTGATCTCGTCTCCCTGACTCGACGATCCGCGACGCCCGGTCGAGTCGAACCGCGTCGAAGCAGAACCCATGCCAAGCGCTTCCGCCTCGCGAAAAATACCGAGATATAAGAGCATTGCGAGCGGAAAAGCGGAACTCGATAAGAGCGATTTGTCGTATATGCTTAATTGATAATCGTATTGCATAATAAATATGCAGAGATCGTCGGGTGAGCGGCGTCTTGCCGCGCTTAAATTAGGCAAACGCTCATTTTGCGGCGATTTCGGCGTCATTCTTCCTCTCCCGTTCCCGCAGGGATGACCTAGACTGGGAGCGACGGCGGCTCCCTCGGCGAGATGGCCGCGAAGGCGGATGGCGGACGGATGGAATTGCTTACCCCGGACGAGATGAGCCAGGCGGATCGGCTCACCATGGAGCGCGGCACGCCCGGGCTCGTGCTCATGGAGAATGCCGGCGCCGCGGTCGCGCGAGTCGCTGCGCAGGCATCATGCGTGGGCTCCAGCGTTCTGGTGCTGTGCGGGCCCGGCAATAATGGCGGCGACGGTTTCGTTGCCGCGCGCCTGCTCCTCGAAGCGGGCTATCGCGTGCGTCTCGCCCTGCTCGGGCGGCGCGAGGCGCTGCGTGGTGACGCGGCGGCGATGGCGGCGCGCTGGGCGGGGGCGGTCGAGGCCGCACCGGAGGCGTCGCTCGACGATGTCGACCTCGTCATCGACGCGCTGTTCGGCGCCGGGCTGGCGCGCGATCTCGACGGCGAGGCGCGCGAACTGGTCGAGCGTGTCAATGCGAGTGGCCGGCCGGTGGTCGCGGTCGACCTGCCCTCGGGAATAGACGGTGCCGCTGGCAAGGTGCGCGGCGCCGCCATTAGGGCCCGCTGCAGCGTGACCTTCTTCCGGCCCAAGCCCGGCCACCTGCTGCTGCCGGGGCGCGTGCATGCCGGCGTGCTGACCGTCGCCGATATCGGGATCCGGCGCGACGTGCTTGATGTGATCCGTCCATGTGCCTTCCGGAACGAGCCGTGCCTGTGGCAGGCGCATTTTCCGGTGCCGCGCATCGACGGGCACAAATATTCGCGCGGCCATCTCGTCGCCGTGTCCGGGCCGGCGCAGGCGACGGGCGCGACGCGGCTGGCGGCGCGTGCGGCGCTGAGGGCCGGGGCGGGGCTGGTGACGGTGGCGAGCCCAATGGAGGCGCTGCCGATCCATGCGGCGAATCTGTCCGCCATCATGGTGCGGGCGGTGGATGATGCTGAGGGTCTGGAGCGGCTGCTGGAGGATCGGCGGCTCTCGACGGTGATCATCGGGCCGGGCGTGGGTGTGGGGCAGGGTGCGCGTGACCGGCTTGCCGTCTGCGCCGACCGCCGGCTGGTGATCGATGCCGACCTCATCACCAGTTTCAAGGGCGCGGCCGACGAACTGGCCGCGCAACTCGCAGGGGCTCCCGCCGCCGTCGCCACGCCGCATGACGGCGAGTTCGCCCGGCTGTTCGAGGGGTGCCCTGAAGTGCTGGACGCACCGTCGAAGCTGGAGCGCGCGCGGGCCGGCGCCCGGCGGCTCGGCATCGTGCTGGTGCTCAAGGGGGCCGATACGGTGGTGGCAGCGCCGGACGGGCGTGCCTCCATCGCCGACAACGCGCCGCCCTGGCTGGCGACCGCGGGCGCTGGCGATGTGCTCTCCGGCATCGTGGGCGGTTTGCTGGCGCAAGGCATGCCGCCCTTCGAGGCGGCAAGCGCGGCGGTGTGGCTGCATGGCGAGGCCGCGCGCGAGGCAGGCCCCGGTCTGGTGGCGGACGACCTGATCGAGGCGCTGCGACCGGTCTATGCCCGGCTGTTCGCGGAGATCGGTCCGGTGAACTGACGAAGCAGGGAAGGGGCCTGCGCCCGCTCGCGCAGGCGTGCGCGGTGGGCGGCGCGAAGCCTTGCATTTAGGGCTGGCGCTGCGACATCGCCGTGCTATAAGCCCGCACCCGGCTGGCGGCACTTTTCGGGTGCACGCGTCCGCGCGCCTTGGCGACATCGCCCCGCGATGCTCAAGGCGGTCGACGTGTCCGCGGGCGTGGCGGAACTGGTAGACGCGCTGGATTTAGGTTCCAGTGGCGAAAGTCGTGGGGGTTCGAGTCCCTCCGCCCGCACCAGATTCCTGGCACCCCCGAGCCTACCGACCGATTGACACCGCTGGGGATGCGCGGCGCGCAAGCGCCCGTTTCCCGCACACCGATTTCGAGAACGCCGCTCAGGCGGCACATGACGAAGGCCGATTGAAAATGCAGGTCACCGAACTCCTCGCCGAAGGTCTGAAGCGCGAATACCGCGTGGTGCTGCCGGCCGCCGAACTGGACGCCAAGGCGACCGCCCGCCTGAACGAGATGAAGGACAAGGTCCGCATCAACGGGTTCCGCCCGGGCAAGGTGCCGGTCGCCCACCTCAAGCGCCTGTATGGCAAGTCGGTGCTGGCCGAGGTCATCGACCAGGCCGTGAACGAGGCCAATTCGAAGATCGTCGACGACAACGGCTTCAAGCTCGCGCTCCAGCCGAAGGTCGAGCTGCCGCAGGACGAGGCGGCCGTGAACGAAGTCATCGAGGGCAAGGCCGACCTGTCCTACACCGTCGGCCTCGAAGTGCTGCCGAAGATCGAACTCGGCGACTTCAAGTCCATCACCCTCGACAAGCCGGTGCTCGCCGTCGGCGACGAAGAGGTCGAGGAGACGGTGAAACGCATCGCCGAGGCCAACCGTCCCTTCACCGCCAAGGAAGGTGCCGCCGAGAACGGCGACCGCGTCACCGTCTCCTTCGTCGGTTCGATCGACGGCGAGAAGTTCGAAGGCGGCTCGGGCGAGGACATCCCGGTCGTGCTGGGCTCGAACAGCTTCATTCCCGGCTTCGAGGAGCAGCTGGTCGGTATCAAGGCGGATGAGACGCGCACCGTGAAGGTGACGTTCCCCGAGGCCTACCAGGCCGCCCATCTCGCCGGCAAGGCCGCTGAGTTCGAGGTGACCGCCAAGACCATCGAGGCGCCCGGTGAGCTCTCGATCGACGACGAATTCGCCAAGACGCTCGGCCTGGAGAGCCTCGCCGCGCTCAAGGAGCAGGTGAAGAGCCGCATCTCGCAGGAGCATGCGACCCAGAGCCGCGCCAAGGTGAAGCGTCGCCTGCTGGACGCGCTGGACGGCCTGCATCAGTTCGACGTGCCGCCGAGCCTCGCCGAACAGGAATTCGAGGGCATCTGGAACTCGATCACCTCGGAGATGGAAGCCCAGAAGCGGACCTTCGCCGACGAGGACACCACCGAGGAAGCGGCCCGCGCCGACTACGAGAAGATCGCCAAGCGCCGCGTGCGCCTCGGTCTGGTGCTCGCCGAGATCGGCGAGAGGAACAACGTCCAGGTCAGCGATGACGAAGTGACGCGCGCCGTCGTGGAGCGCGCCCGCCAGTTCCCCGGCCAGGAACAGCAGGTGTGGGAGTTCTACAGCAAGAACCCGCAGGCGCTCGCCAGCCTGCGCGCGCCGATCTTCGAGGAGAAGGTCGTCGACTTCCTGCTGGAGCTCGCCAAGGTGACGGAAGTGCCGGTCACCCGCGAAGAGCTCTATGCCGAGGACGAGGCCGACAAGGCCGCGTGAGGCGAAGGTCTGCATTCTGCGCAGGCCGGCTATCGGACGGGGGAAGGGGTCGGCCGGTGCCGGCCCCTTTTCCATGATGGCGACCGGCGCGAAGGCGAGGCATTGCGGGGCGCGCCGGCCGGGGCTGGGCGATCCGGCCAACGCGGATTATAAGCCGACCCTAGCGGGAACAGACTTTCCGCTTATGTTGGGAGAGACGGATTCGCGGACGGCACTTCCTCGCCGGACCGCTTAGGAGCGGATAATGCGTGACCCTATCGATACCTACATGAACTATCTCGTCCCCATGGTGGTCGAGCAGACCAACCGCGGCGAGCGCTCCTACGACATCTATTCGCGCCTCCTGAAGGAGCGCATCATCTTCCTGACCGGGCCGGTCGAGGACAACATGTCGACCCTGATGGTCGCGCAGCTGCTGTTCCTCGAGGCGGAGAACCCGAAGAAGGAAATCTCGATGTACATCAACTCCCCCGGCGGAGTGGTGACGTCGGGTCTCGCCATTTACGACACGATGCAGTTCATCAAGCCCGCCGTGTCGACGCTGTGCATCGGTCAGGCGGCCTCGATGGGCTCGCTCCTGCTGACCGCCGGCGAGAAGGGGCTTCGCTTCGCACTGCCGAACGCGCGAATCATGGTGCACCAGCCCTCGGGCGGTTTCCAGGGCCAGGTGACGGACATCATGCTGCACGCCAAGGAAATCATGAGCCTCAAGCAGCGGCTCAATGAGATCTATGTGAAGCACACCGGCCAGCCGCTCAAGAGCGTCGAGGACGCGCTCGAGCGCGACAACTTCATGACCTCGGAAGCGGCCAAGTCCTTCGGCCTTATCGACAATGTGATCGACAAGCGTCCCGACGAGGCGTCAACTAAGGCGTGAACGCCTTTATCTTGCGTGTTTCGGAAGCCACGCTGGCTTCTTATATGAAGGGAGGTCCCGCATGGAATTGACGTGCGGGGCTTGCGTGCATCGCGGTATCGCGCTTGCATGACGTTTGGATGAAGTGTCGCCAGGAGGTGTGACCAGGGTGACGACGGGGCATTGGCCGGTCCGCGCGAAGTCGGGGATGGTGCGAATGCCTTCTTGATCGTGGCGCTTTTAGCGTGCTTGGCTAGGAGCGAACGATTGGGCCCTTCAGTCGCTTCCTTTTTGACGGCCTGAGTGCCGTCGCGTTTCTCCCGTTTCGGAGGCCCGCGGCGGCCTGCGAGACTGGGGCGGGTTCAGGCGGTGCCTGGCTCGCCGAGCGGACGGAGAGACGCATGAGCAAGGTTGGCGGCGGCGACAGCAAGAACACTCTTTATTGCTCGTTCTGCGGCAAGAGCCAGCACGAGGTCCGCAAGCTTATTGCGGGACCTACCGTGTTCATCTGCGATGAATGCGTCGAGCTGTGCATGGACATCATTCGCGAGGAGAACAAGTCCTCGCTGGTGAAGTCGCGTGACGGGATTCCCACCCCGAAGGAAATCTGCAAGGTCCTGGACGACTACGTGATCGGCCAGTTCCATGCCAAGCGTGTCCTCTCGGTGGCGGTGCACAACCACTACAAGCGCCTGAACCACGCGACGAAGCATGCCGGCGACGTCGAACTGGCGAAGTCGAACATCCTGTTGATCGGGCCGACCGGCTCGGGCAAGACGCTGCTCGCGCAGACGCTGGCCCGCATCCTCGACGTGCCCTTCACCATGGCGGATGCGACGACGCTGACCGAGGCGGGCTATGTCGGCGAGGATGTGGAGAACATCATTCTCAAGCTGCTGCAGTCGGCCGACTACAATGTCGAGCGGGCGCAGCGCGGCATCGTCTACATCGACGAGATCGACAAGATCAGCCGCAAGTCCGACAACCCCTCCATCACCCGCGACGTGTCGGGCGAGGGCGTGCAGCAGGCGCTGCTGAAGATAATGGAGGGCACGGTCGCTTCCGTGCCGCCGCAGGGTGGGCGCAAGCATCCCCAGCAGGAGTTCCTGCAGGTGGACACCAGCAACATCCTGTTCATCTGCGGCGGCGCCTTCGCCGGCCTCGACAAGATCATCTCTTCGCGCGGCAAGGGCACCTCGATCGGCTTCAGTGCGGTCGTGGCGGCTCCCGAGGAGCGCCGTCCGGGCGAGGTGTTCCGTGAGGTTGAGCCGGAGGATCTGCTGAAGTACGGGCTGATCCCGGAGTTCATCGGCCGTCTGCCGGTGATCGCGACGCTGGGCGACCTCGATGAGGCGGCGCTGAAGCAGATCCTCTCCGAGCCGAAGAACGCGCTGGTGAAGCAGTATCAGCGGCTGTTCGAGATGGAGAATGTCGAGCTGACCATCCATGAGGAGGCGCTGGGCGCCATCGCCCGCAAGGCCATCGAGCGCAAGACCGGCGCGCGCGGCCTGCGCTCGATCATGGAAGGCATCCTGCTTGACACGATGTTCGATCTGCCCGGCCTCGAAGGGGTCGAGGAAGTCGTCATCTCGAAGGAGGTGGTCGAGCAGAATGCACGTCCGCTCTACATCTATGCGGACCGGGCGGCCGGCGATGCAGGCGCAAGCGCCTGATCCCCGCGACGTCAGGACCGTGGCCGGGCGTGCGCGCCCGGCCTGCGCGGCCGTCTCCCTTGACGGACCGGGGAAGCGTCTCCATCTGACTTTCAACATCCGGTCCACGACCGCATCTACGTGCCTTTCGCGGCGTCCCGCGCTCCTGCACAGAGATTCCCGTTCGCGTTCCGGCCGCCTTGCGGCACGGCCCGTCACCTCGGCTTCATCGCCAGGGAATGACGTCGGCCGTCAACAGAAAGGATAGGGCCATGACGAGCTCCAAGCCTCGCACCGCGCTCACGCCCGGCGTTCCGCAGACCTTCCCCGTGCTGCCGCTGCGCGACATCGTCGTTTTCCCCCACATGATCGTGCCGCTGTTCGTCGGCCGCGAGAAGTCGATCCGCGCCTTGGAAGAGGTGATGCGGAACGATACCTTCATCATGCTGGCGACCCAGGAGAACGCCTCCGACGACGATCCCGCGCCCGGCTCCATCTACAAGATCGGCACGCTGGCCTCCGTGCTCCAGCTGCTGAAGCTGCCCGATGGCACCGTGAAGGTGCTGGTCGAGGGCATCTCGCGTGCCCGCGTCGAGCGCTACACGGATCGCAGCGACCTCTACGAGGCCGAGGCGGTGGCGCTTGAAGAGGATATCGGCTCCAAGGTCGAGGCCGAGGCGCTTGGCCGTTCGGTGCTGACCGAGTTCGACAGCTATGTGAAGCTGAACAAGAAGGTCTCGCCGGAAGTCGTCGGCGTCGTCACACAGATCGAGGATCACTCGAAGCTGGCGGACACCGTCGCCTCGCATCTCGCGGTCAAGATCCCCGAGAAGCAGGCGGTGCTGGAGATCCTCAAGGTCACCACCCGGCTGGAGAAGGTTCTCTCGCTGATGGAGAGCGAAATCTCGGTCCTTCAGGTCGAGAAGCGCATCCGCACGCGCGTCAAGCGCCAGATGGAGAAGACCCAGCGCGAGTACTATCTCAACGAGCAGATGAAGGCGATCCAGAAGGAGCTCGGCGACGGCGAGGATGGCCGCGACGAGCTGGCCGAGCTGGAAGAGCGCATCAAGACCGTGAAGCTCTCCAAGGAGGCTCGCGAGAAGGCGACGCACGAGCTGAAGAAGCTGCGGCAGATGTCGCCGATGTCGGCGGAAGCCACCGTGGTGCGCAACTATCTCGACTGGCTGCTGTCGATCCCGTGGGGCAACCGCTCGAAGATCAAGAAGGACCTGCCCTTCGCCCAGAACGTGCTCGATTCCGAGCATTTCGGCCTGGACAAGGTGAAGGAGCGCATCCTCGAATATCTCGCGGTGCAGAGCCGGCAGAACAAGCTCACCGGGCCGATCCTGTGCCTCGTCGGCCCGCCCGGCGTGGGCAAGACCTCGCTCGCCAAGTCGATCGCCAAGTCCACCGGGCGTGAATATATCCGTGTGGCGCTCGGCGGCGTGCGCGACGAGGCGGAGATCCGCGGCCATCGCCGGACCTATATCGGTTCGATGCCCGGCAAGATCATCCAGTCGATGCGCAAGGCGAAGAAGGCCAACCCGCTCTTCCTGCTGGACGAGATCGACAAGCTCGGCGCGGACTTCCGCGGCGACCCGTCCTCGGCGCTGCTTGAGGTGCTCGACCCCGAGCAGAATCACACCTTTAACGACCACTATCTGGAGGTCGATTATGACCTCTCGAACGTGATGTTCGTGACGACGGCGAACACGCTGAACATCCCGCCGGCCCTTCTGGACCGTATGGAAGTGATCCGCATCGCCGGCTACACCGAGGACGAGAAGGTCGAGATCGCCCGCCGTCACCTCATTCCTTCGACGCTGGCCAAGCACGGCCTCCAGCCGAAGGAATGGTCGATCGACGACGAGGCACTGCTCACGCTGGTGCGCCGCTACACGCGGGAAGCCGGGGTGCGCAACCTGGAGCGTGAGATTGCCAACCTCGCCCGCAAGGCGGTGAAGGACCTCATGCTGACCAAGAAGAAGTCGATCAAGATCACGGTGAAGCAGCTTGAGGACTATCTCGGCGCGCCGCGCTACCGTTATGGCGAGGCCGAGAGCGAGGACCAGGTGGGTGTCGTCACCGGCCTTGCCTGGACCGAGGTCGGCGGTGAAATACTCACCATCGAAGGTGTCATGATGCCCGGCAAGGGCAGGATGACGGTCACCGGCAATCTGCGCGACGTGATGAAGGAATCGATCTCGGCGGCGGCCTCCTATGTCCGCTCGCGCGCGCTCGATTTCGGCATCGAGCCGCCGCTGTTCGACCGGCGGGACATCCATGTCCATGTTCCCGAGGGGGCGACCCCGAAGGACGGGCCGTCGGCGGGCGTCGCCATGGCCACCGTGCTCACCTCGGTGCTGACCGGCATCCCGATCCGCCGCGACGTCGCCATGACCGGCGAAGTCACGCTGCGTGGGCGGGTGCTGCCGATCGGTGGTCTCAAGGAGAAGCTGCTCGCCGCGCTTCGGGCCGGCATCAAGAAGGTGCTGATCCCCGAAGAGAATGCCAAGGATCTCGCCGAGATCCCGGACAATGTGAAGAACGCTCTGGAGATCGTTCCGGTCTCCCGCATGGACGAGGTGCTGCACCACGCGCTGGTGCGCCAGCCCGAGCCCATCGTGTGGGAGGAGAAGGTGGTCTCCACCTCGACGCCGGTCGAGCCGGTGATCGGTCTTGACGAACCGGCCATCATTGCTGCGCACTGACGTTCTTTCGCAGATCTGACAAGAACGGCGGCGTCTCATCGAGGCGCCGCCGTTTCCTTTTCAATGGCCGCCGTCTTGCGCGAGACTCCCACAACGAGGATCGCGATGGGCAAGGTCGCAAGCGCTCAATTTGCAGGCGTCACTCAAGAGTCATGGCTGCGGTAATATAAAACCGGAAATATCCGCAAAATCGTGTATTTGTGCGGGTTTCATAGCTCAGGCGCTTGCATTCGCCGCAATTTGGAGAAAGGGTTCGCGCCCGCCGTCGGTGCATATCGCCGACGATTCTTGTGCAATCAAGGAAGGACCGGTCACATGACCACGAAGAACGAACTCGTCGCCGCCGTGGCCGAGCAGGCCAAGCTGACCAAGGCTGCCGCCGCGGCTGCGGTCGACGCGACCTTCGACGCCATTGCCGCCTCGCTCAAGGCTGGCGAAGAAGTGAAGCTGATCGGCTTCGGCAGCTTCTCCGTCGTGACCCGCGCCGCGCGCGAAGGCCGCAACCCGCGCACCGGCAATCCGGTCAAGATCGAAGCTTCCAAGGCGCCGAAGTTCACGCCCGGCAAGGGCCTGAAGGAAACCGTGAACGGCTGATTTGCCGGCTTCGGCGGTCGCTGCCGCCCCCTCGCTGCGCCTATGACGCGCGAGGTGAGGCGCGGCGCCGCCAGCGGCGCTTGAGACAGGCGCGTCCTGCGGCGGCGTATTTGCCCCCGTGCGACGCGCCTTCGTCTTTCAGGAGGCTCGCTAGTCTCTGCCGTCGCCCCAGCCGGACGCTCGTAAGCCCCTCGTGGGCACTTGCTCCTTCGGCCTCCGGATGCTTTATGGCGCGTGACGCGCCGCGGTCGCGTCCGGCCGGGAATCTCGATTTCCGTGGCCTGATCCCTGTGGGCGGTTAGCTCAGTTGGTAGAGCATCTCGTTTACACCGAGAGGGTCGGCGGTTCGAGCCCGTCACCGCCCACCACCCGCTCCCGCCCGAGGGCGGCCCAGATGTCGATGGTTCGCCCGTGAAGCTTGCCCTGTTCGATTGCGACGGTACGCTGGTCGACAGCCAGAATGTGATCTTCGAGGCGATGACCCGTGCCTTTGCCCGCGGCGACCTGCCGCTGCCGCCGCGCGAGGCGGTGCTGGGGATCGTCGGCTTGTCGCTGGTCGAGGCCATGCGCCAACTCGGTGGCGATGATCCCGCCTTTCCCGCCGACGAGATGGCCGAGCGCTACCGCAATGCCTTTCGCGAACTGCGTGCCGAGCCTGGATTCGCCGAGCCGATGTTCCCTGGCGTGCGGACGGTGATCGATCGCCTCGCCGCGCGCGAGGACGTGCTGCTCGGCATCGCCACCGGCAAGTCCCAGCGCGGCGTTGCGGCCGTTCTAAGCCATCACGGGCTGGAGGGGCGCTTCGTCACCATCCAGACCGCCGACGATGCGCCCTCCAAGCCGCATCCCGGCATGGTGCTGCAGGCTATGCAGGCGACCGGCGCGCGGCCTGCGGACACCATCCTCGTCGGTGACACCAGCTTCGACATGGTGATGGCGCGTGCCGCCGGCGCGCGGGCGGTCGGTGTGACCTGGGGCTATCACGCCCGCGACCGGCTTCACCAGTCCGGCGCTGAACGGCTGATCGACGATGCCGGCGATCTGCTCGCCGCCATGGACGAGCTTTGGGGAGGCGCGCTTGAGCGAGCCTGATGGCCCCGTGCCGCCGCCTCCGGGGCGGGCCACGCCGGGTTCCGCGCTGCCGAAGCGCTTCTACACCCGGGTCGAAGTGATCGAGACGCCCGAGGGGAGTTTCCGCGTCGAGCTGGACGGGCGTCCGGTACGCACGCCGGGCCGGGCGCTGCTGGCCTTGCCGAGCGCCGCCCTGGCGGAGCGGGTGGTCGCCGAATGGGCGGCGCAGGGCGAAAGGATCGATCCGGTGACCATGCCGGTCACGCGGCTGGTCAATTCCGCCATTGATGGTGTTGCGCCGCGCCATGCCGAGGTGGCGGCCGAGATCGTGCGCTATGCCGGCAGCGACCTGCTGTGTTACCGCGCCGACGCGCCGGAGCGGCTGGTGGTGTTGCAGCGCGAGATCTGGGACCCGCTGCTGGACTGGGCGCGCGCGGAAATCGGCGCGACGTTCTTTCTCAGCGAAGGCATCCGCTTCGTCGAGCAGCCGCCCCGCACGCTGGAGGTGATCGCTGCCGCTCTGCCGGACGAACCGCTCCGCCTTGCCGCACTGAACCTCATGACCGTGCTCTCCGGCTCGGCCCTCATCGCGCTCGCGGTATGGAAGGGGCGTCTTACGGCGGAGGAGGGCTGGCGCGCCGCCCATATTGACGAGGAAGTGCAGGAGCAATTGTGGGGGGTGGACGTAGAGGCGGCAGGGCGCCGCGACTCGCGCTTCCACGACTTCGCTGCCGCAGCCTTCAGCTTGGCAACGCTTCGCTGACGAACGGGTCGATACGGTAGAGCGCATCGCCCGTCGGCCAGCCCCTTCCATGGGGGGAGCGATTCGCGTCGAAATCTGCCTCGAAGGTGCAGCCTGTCACGCAGTGCTCACGACTTGGACGTGTTCATGCAATGAGCGATCATCCGTCCATTTTCTGCCGCAGCTATGGCTATTCGCTCTCGCCGTCTCCATCGGAGGAAAATATCAAAATAGCGCCAATTCGCCGGGGTGTTCGACCGAGTGCCTCTGGTCTGAGCCATTTTAAGATATAGACGCGCGAATATTTTTGGCAATTCGGTATATGTAGCAGATTAACGTAGTGTTAATGCGTAAATGTGGAGTTTTTCCGTATGTTTTGTTCAGGGGTGTCGCTGATAGTTACGAATCGGTAGGGGCACGAATAGCGCTGGCGGCGCTCGGATCTGTCATTCCATGGGTCGTTTCTTGTCGAATGGGTGCCGTTTGACCGTCGCCTCACGCTATGGATGCTGCAAACCGTTGACGTGTGTGGCTTTCGTGCACTAGTCTCGCTGCCATATTTCGATAATTGTAGATTGTGACTTTAAGGTGGGGCGGGGTTCTTCCATGGCTGTGATGTCAGTTCGTCTGACGAGGGGCGTCGCTGTGGCGATGCTCGGAGCTTCGCTTTTGGGTGGCGTGTCGCTGGTGCTCACGACGGCGCCGGCGTCCGCGCAGGCGCTTCCTCCTGCTCCGGCGGCGAATGCATCGCCGGCTCTGAAGGCGGCTTGGGCGAAGGGTGCCGTGGCCGCCATCATCAGCTACTATTCCGACCCCAGCCGGATCACTCAGGGGGCGGGCCTTGCGGAGGCCATCCAGAACCTGCTGCTCAACAATCCGACCCTCGCCGGAGATCTGGCGACGGAGATCGTCAATGTTGGCGATCAGACGCAGGGTACTGTTGCATTTCTCTCGGAAAGCGGAGGCTCTGATGTCGTATTTGTCAGCCCCTCCTTGTCTATCGGGCTTGCCAAGGGGCTCGCTTATGCGGTTTCGACGTGGCAAGCGCAGGTGAATGCCAATCCCAACACGACATCGGTGGCCCAGGCGGCCCTGACGGCGGTCAATGGGGCGTTCGCTGCGGCGCAGCTTTCTCCGGGTAGCTTGTTCGGTCGGACCTTTGCGTCCGCCGCCAGCGAGACGGGTGATGGGTTGCTGCCGCCGTCGCTGGTCGACCCGGATTCTCCCGAGGCCGTGCTGCAGCTCACCGTGCTGCCGCCGCCGAAGATCACGTCCAATAATGTGCCGAGTCCGAACCAGCCTGCGTTGTGAGCGCGGCGTTTCGTTGATTTTTTTGACTTTTGACTGAATTGATTTGGGGCGGTGGGGCGATCCATGAAGAACAAGCTGACTGTTGCGGCAGTCTCCGTCCTTCTCGGAAGTGTATCGAGCGGGCTGGCGGTTGCGGCGGATTACCCGCCGTCTGCCACCAAGGCGCCGGTGGATCCGGCGATGCAGGGCGTGCTGGAGCGTACGAAGCCGCCGGGTATTCCGGTCGGCTCCTTCGTGTTCCTGCCCTCGCTGTTTGCCTCTGCGGGATACAACAGCAACATCACGGCGTCCGGTACTAACGAGAAGGCGGATGCGCTGTTCATCGTTCGCCCGGCTGCGCAGCTCGAGTCGAACTGGACGCGTCATTACCTGTCCTTCGATGCCTACTTCGAGAGCGGTACCTACACCGACTACAGCACGGCGAACTGGGAGAACTACTCGGTTGGCACCAATACCCGGATCGATGTGAGCGCGGATCTGGAAATCCTCGGCTATGCTCGCTTTGCGCACCTGAACGAGCTTCCGGGCGACGATGAGACCGATACCGGCCTCACCTCGCCGCTGCCTTACGACCAGACGACGGCCGGCGTCGGCTTCCGCAAGGAGTTCAACCGCCTCTGGACGAAGGTGCTGTTCGATTACCGCGACCGTAGCTTCGATACCTGGCTGGATGGTGCGCCCACCAACCAGAGCTATCGCGACGGTCAGGACTACACGTTGAGCGGTCGTGTCGGCTATTTCATCAGTCCGCTGACCAGCGTCTTCGTCGAAGGCAAGTATGAGTGGTCCTTCATGGAGGACACCAATTACGATGCCGAGCAGTACTGGATCACGACCGGCCTGCAGTTCGAGCCGTCCCGTCTGACCCGCGGCGAGGTTTATGTCGGCTACACCGACTGGAGTTCCGACGGCACGCTCGACTCGATCCCCCATTTCACCTACGGCGCGAACCTGAACTGGTTTGCCACACCTCTGCTGACGGTGACCTTCACCGCCCTGCAGGACGTGCTGACGTCGAACTACTCGGTGGGGGGTGTCGAAGGGTCCAGCGTTCTCAGTTCGACCTTCGGCGTTCGTGGCGACTACGAGTGGCGCCGCAACCTGCTTCTGTCCGCCTGGTTCAGCTACAACAATCAGGACTACTACAACCTGCCTCGTAACGATGATCAGTATACGGCCGGTGCTGAGCTGCGTTACTTGATCAATCGCTATGCGACGGCGCGCCTGACCTACAACTACACGGACTTTACGTCCAACTTCAACGGCATCAACGGTGTCGAGGACTACGATCAGAGCATCGTGTCGGCGGGTATCGTCCTGACGTACTGACGCAACTCATCGCGATTGAGAAAAACTCCCCGCGAATTGCGGGGAGTTTTGTTTTAGCGCATGCTTGCCTTGCCGGGCGAGCCGACCGTGGAGCGGGACGCCCAGAGACGGATCGGTCATGTTCTTCACGCGTTTCCGCAAGCCAGCGGCGCAGCCTACGCCCTACAGCGTTCCCGACGGAGTGCGTGTCTACGCGGTCGGAGACATCCATGGCCGACACGATCTCCTGCGACGTCTTCTGGAGCGCATCGACGAGGATCGTGCTCAGCATGGCCATGGGCAGCTTGTGTTTCTCGGCGATTATGTCGATCGCGGTACCGACAGCCGGCAGGTGATCGAGACGCTCGTCACGGGACAGGCGGAGCAGGCTTGGGTCTGCCTGAAGGGTAATCACGAGGCGATGATGCTTGACGTTCTGGACGGCCAACGGCCGTGGGATGTCTGGCTGGCCAATGGCGGGGTGGAGACGCTGTTTTCCTATGGCATTTCCTCGCGCGAATACGTTGTTGCCCGGCGCTTCGACGATCTGCGCGAGGCGACGCTGGCAGCGGTGCCGCCGCACCATCTCGCCTTCCTGCGCGCGCTGCCCGTCTCCCACCGGGTCGGCGACTACTTCTTCTGCCACGCCGGCATTCGTCCGGGCGTGCCGCTGGACCGTCAGGATCCCGAGGATCTGCTTTGGATCCGGGATGTGTTCATTGATTCCGAACTCCTGCATGGTGGCCGCGTCGTTCACGGCCATACGCCGGCCATGGAGCCGGAAATCCGGCCCAACCGGATCAATGTCGATACCGGCGCGTATCTGACGAACCGACTTTCCTGCGCGGTCATCGAGGCGGATCAGGTTCGGGTCATCCATACATGAGTTCCCGCCCGGCGAGGCAGCCGCGCCGTCCCGCGTCAAGACAGTCCACGTCGAAGCCGCAAGCCGTCCTGCGCCGCGCCGGGTGGCCGGAGACCTATAACGACGTCGTCTTCATCGGCCTCTTAGTGGCAGTTGCGTGGGTCCCGTTGCCGTTCGGCAGCAATCTGCCGAACTTCTGGATGCTGAATGCTGCGTTGTTCGGCGGGCTGCTCGTGTTGTTCGAGCTCGGTGTGCTCGTAAGTTCCGGGCGTCGGCCCGTGGCAATGCGGCGGCTGTGGTTGCCGCTGCTCCTGCTTGGTGGCATCGCCGCGTGGATCCTGGCCCAACTCTCGACATGGATGCCGGGAGCCTGGGAGAGCTCGTTCTGGACGCTTGCGCGGGACGTGTTGGTGCAAATGCCCGACGCGGCTCCTGTCGAGGGACGCATCTCTGCCGATCCCGATAATGGGGTGATGGGCCTGATCCGGCTCCTGACCTGCGCCGCGGCGTTCTATCTCGCGCTTCAGTTGTGCCGCGATCGATGGCGGGCTGATCTGTTTGCGCTGATGCTGGTGCTGATCGCCGTCGGCTATGCGCTCTACGGCATCGTCCAGTTGCTGGCGTTCCCGAACACGCTCGTTTGGATCGAGAAGACCGCCTATCTGGCGTCGGTCACCTCGACATTCGTCAACCGCAACAGCTACGCCACCTATGCCGGCGTTGGTCTTGTCATGACCTTCGGGCTTCTCGCCGAACTGGTGCAGCGCAGCAGCTTCGGTGCCGAGGTTCCCTGGACCTATCGCGTCGGTGCCCTCGTCGATACGTTCGTCCGGCGCGGCATGCCGATCTTCGTTGCCATCCTGGTCATCGGGATCGCCTTGCTCTGGACAGGCTCGCGCGCCGGCATCGTTGCCAGCTTCGCCGGCGCCATCGTCTTCGTGATCCTGGCCGCTACGCTCGGAAAGCGGAGGCTCATTGCGCTTCTGCTGGGGGCGCTGGCGATCCTTGGTATCGCGGGCGGCATCGTCGCCTATGGCGAACTCTTCGTTCAACGCCTAACCAATGACGGTGGCAGCGAGACTCGCTGGTATGTCGTGCGCGCCGCCTTCCAGGCTGCGCTCGACGTGCCGTGGACCGGCTTCGGCTATGGCAGCTTCGATCGCGTCTATGCAGTCTACCGGGATTTCGGCCAGGATTTCATTCTGCATTGGGACAAGGCGCACAATACCTATGTCGAGCTTCTCTTCGAGCTTGGCATTCCGGCCTTCGTGGCTTTCATCATTCTTGGCGGCGCTCTGTTGCTTCAGGTCGTTCGTAACGTCTACGGACGCAACATGCCGTCCATGCTGAGCCTGTCGGCGCTCGCCGCGAGCGTCGTGGTCTTCGTGCATGCCTTCGTCGATTTCAGCCTGCAGATGCAGGCGATCGCCATTACCTACTGGGCAATTCTTGGCGCCGGCCTTGCGCAGAGCTGGAGTCGTCGAATCGACACCAGTATCTGAGAATGAATGGGCTCAGAAGAGCCGTTCGGGCACGCGCACGATATCGCCGGGATAGACCATGGTCGTGGTGGTGGACGGATAGGAATGCTCCTGGGTCTGGCCGGCGCGCCGGATATAGACCATCTGGTCATTCGCGCGATAAGTGAACCCGCCGGCCACGGCGACGGCGCTGAGCAGGTTCATGCCATTGCGATAGTCATATTCGCCGGGCTTGGTTATTTCGCCAATGATGTAGAAGGGGCGGTATTTCAGCACTTCCACGTTGACGCGGGGGTCGCGCATATAGCCCGAGGCAAGCTGCCCGCGTATGGTCTCCTCGAGCTGGCGTGGCGTGCGTCCCGTCGCCTTGACGTTACCTATCAGCGGCAGGGAAATAACGCCCGATGCGTCGATCTCGAACTCGCCGGAAAGCGTCGGCTCGTTGAAGACCGTTAGGCGAATCCGGTCGCCGGTGCCCAGCACATATTCAGGAGGATTTTCCCCTTCTGCACTGGTGGCAGGCGGCGGGCCCGGGGGGACGGCGCAGCCAGCCAGCAGCATACCGCTGGCCAATACCAGCAATGCGCGCCGTGTCGGGGCGGCGAGGCCTCGCTGTTGCGCGTGCGCACTCATACTCGGCATAGGCGTGTTTTTCCTTGATAGATACGCGACAGTGTATCGATAAAGCTTTCAAGCGTCCAATCTAGTTTATTCTCTTGGTATCGATTCTATTCTCACGCCGTTAAGCATTCATCAATAGGATCCGCAAATCCTATTTCATAATTCTATCATCTCGCCCGGCATGCGTCTCTAGGAATCGTCGCCCGGTTCGCTATAATGCGAACTGAACCAATGGCTGCAAATTACGGGGCGGAGTGTCCGCAGTGCGAAGCAGCGAAGGTATTTGGCGGCAGGAATGCACGGACAGATTGCGAATCCGGCGAAGACTGATGAGTCGGAGAAGGTAGACCTCCATCATATTATCGACTTTCTCCTCCGACGTTGGATTGTGATTGCCGTAACGGCGGCAACGGTCGTGGCTCTCACGACTGTCGTGGCGTTTACTCTGACACCAAAATACACCAGCACTGTCGAAATCCTTCTGGATCCCGCGTCGCGGAAGAATCTGGGGCTCAATTTTCCCGGCGTCGAGGAGCAGGCGGACGCTGCGATGGTCGGCAGCCAGATCGCCATCCTCAACTCGCTGAACTTCCTGCGGCGCGTCGTCGAGCAGGAGAAGCTCGCACCGAAGGCCGGGGCTGCCCTCTCCTTTTCTTTCGCCGGCTGGGTCGGCGATCTCCTGGGGTGGGGCGCTTCATCGGGGGATGGCGGGGAAGCCGGCGCGGAGGTCGCGAATGCCGCGACTGGCGACGCTGCCGCGTTCTCGCCGGAGCTGCGGGCTGGCATAGGTGAGCTTCGCGCCGCCATGTCGGTGGCGCAGGTCGGCAAGGCGCCGATCATGTCGATTTCGATGACGACGACGGATCCCGCGCTTTCGGCGCGGCTCGCCAACGCCATTGCCGACGCCTACATCGTCGATCAGCTGGAGAACCGCTTTGAGGCCGCACGCCGGGCGTCGAGCTGGCTGACGGATCGTTTGCAGAGTTTGCGGGAAAAGCTGCGGATCTCCGAGGAAGCGGTCGCGCAGTTCCGTACGGACAATAATCTGCTGTCGGTCAACGCGAAGACCCTCAACGAGCAGCAATTGTCCGAGGTCAGCGCCGAACTCGTCCAGATTCAGACGGAGACGGCTGCGAAGCTCGCCAAGTACGAGCAGGCCCGGAAGCTGCTGGAAAGCGGCGGCAAGGCCGACAGCATCCCGGACGTGATGCAGTCTGCCGTTATCGGCGACCTGCGCGGCAAGCTCTCCACCGCGGCGGCCCGCGAGGCGGACCTTGTATCCCGCTATGGCGAGCGTCATCCTCTGGTCGTCAATGTCCGCGCCGAGCGCAGCCAGTATGAACGCATGATCTCGGCCGAGATTCAGCGCGTCGTCGCCAATCTCAAGAATGACTACGAGGTTGCCAAGAGCCGCGCCGACGCCATGTCGGCCAATGTTGCCGCGGCCAGCGGCCAGGCCAACACCGAAAGCGCGTTGACCGTTAAGCTGCGGGAGCTCGAGCGTGATGCTCAAGCGAACCGGACGCTCTACGAGACCTTTCTCCAGCAGGCGAAGCTGACCTCGGAGCAGTCTGAGGTGACGATGAAGGACGCGCGGATCATCACGCCGGCACTGCCCAGCGGGGTGCCGTCCTTCCCCAAGAAGCAGCTGTTCGTGTTCATCGGGGCCGCTTTGGGCTTGATGATCGGCGTCGCGCTGGCGTTTCTGCTCGACCTGCTGAATACGGGCTTCAACAGCCCGCGCCAGCTGGAGGAGGCTACGGGCCTGCCGGTTCTGTCCTCCATCGAATGGGTTGACCTCAACGATTCCAAGGCCGGGGAGGGAGTCAGCGTCGTCAATTACCTGATCGAGAAACCTCTGTCCCGGTTCAGTGAATCGATCCGCAGCCTGCGGGCCGGCGTGCAGATGTCGGATGTCGACAACCCGCCCCAGGTCGTGGAGTTGACCTCCGCCTCGCCCGGCGAGGGCAAGACATCGCTGTCGATCGCGTTGGCGGTCTCCGCGGCGACATCAGGCAAGCGTGTCGTTCTCATCGATTGCGACCTTCGCCGCCCGTCGGTTTCGCAACAGTTCAACCTCACCGATCGTCCCGGCCTGGTGGAATTGCTGGCGCAGACGGCGGCGGCGGACGGTATCCTTCATCGTGACAAGTCGTCGGGGCTCTATGTCATGGGATCGGGTGCCAAGACCCAAAGTCCGCCTGATCTGCTGGGTTCTGCCCGCATGCAGCACCTGATCGAGCAGCTTCGCCAGAGCTTCGATCTCATCGTGCTCGATGCGCCGCCCATCGGGCCGGTGGTGGATGCCTCTGTGCTCGCGCCGATCGTCGACAAGGTGATCTTCGTCGTGCGCTGGAGCACGACGGCACGCGAGTTCGTGCGCCACTCGCTGGAGCGCATTCCTGGAGACCGCAAGATCTGCGGCCTGGCCTTCAACATGGTAGACCTGCGCAGGACGCCCAAATACGGGCGCTATTCCTACTACTCGTCCGCCTACTACAAGAAGTACTACGTCGGATGAGCGCAGCCGTCGCTGGTCCGCCGCGCTCCGTGGCAGGCATCGCACTTTCGGTGGTTCTGCTGAGCGTTGCAGGCTGGCTGACCTTCGAAGGCGTGCGGCTGTCGCGATTCTTCCAGCTTTACGGGCAGGCGTCGGCGGTGTTGGCCAGCGAGTACTGGACCAGCGCGAACTTCCCCCAACTGGGCCCACTGCGGGCACAGGTCGCCGATTGGCGCGATGTGGCCGGCGTGCGCAACCTGGCGCGCCCGCTCTACCTGCAACTCGGCCGAGTTGCAGGCGTGCCGGCCGCCACGACGCTGTCGGATGCGGCGGACGTGATCCGCATCGATCCGGTCAGTGGCGAGGCATGGGCGAACTTTGCGACCGCCAGCCTCGCCGTGTCGCGCGTCGATCTGGCACTGGCAGCCTGGGGGATGTCGTCCGTGGTGGCGCCGCGCGAGGATCGGGACATCCTGTGGCGCCTGTCGTTCCTCGCGGGTGTCTGGAGTGAGGCGAGCGACGAACAGAAGCAGCGCTTCTTCTACGAGATGCAGATGGTTGGCCTCACGCGCGGCGCCGTTTCGAGGTTCCGTACCCTCTGGCCGAGCGTGCTGCGGTCGCTGCAGCCCGACGTCCGCAAGGAGATCGAGGACAAGAGGCGCACCCTGCCGCGCACCGGGTGGTAGTGCCGGGGCGTAGCAGGCGGGGCACCTCGGCCTTGCAGTGCGTTTGCCGCTATTTCCGGCCGAGTAGCTTGAGCGTGTGCAGCCCGATCATGCGTTCCTCGTCCGTCGGCACCACGAGCACGCGCACAGAGCTTCTGTCGGACTGGATGTCGGTCGAGGCGGTGCTGTTCGCTTGCTCGTCGAGGTCGACGCCGAGGAAACCCAGCCGGCTCGCGACGCGGCTGCGCACTTCCGGCGCGTGCTCGCCGATGCCGGCGGTGAAGACGAGAGCATCGAGGCCGCCGAGCGTGACGGAGAGACTGGCGACCGCCTGCGCGACATGCAGCGTGAAGTAGTCGACCGCCAGCGCCGCCGCCGGATCGGGCGAGGCGAGGAGGGTGCGCATGTCGCTGCTGATGCCCGACAGCCCGCGCAGTCCGCTGTCGTGATACAGCATGTGGCCGACTTGAGCGGGCGTGAGACCCTTCTGTTCGATCAGGTGCAGCACGACGCCGGCATCGAGGGCGCCGCAGCGCGTGCCCATCGGCAGGCCATCGAGCGCGGTGAAGCCCATGGTGGACTCCATGCTGCGCCCGTTCAGCAGCGCGCACGCCGAGGCGCCGGAGCCCAGATGGCAGATCACGACCCGGCCTGCGGCCAGATCGGGCACGATCTCGCGAAGGCGACCTGAAACATACTCGTAGGACAGGCCGTGGAAGCCGTAACGACGCACGCCGTCGTCATAGAGCGCGCGGGGCAGGGCGAAGCGGTCGGCGATTTCCGGATGGCCGCGATGGAAGGCGGTGTCGAAACAGGCGACCTGCGGCAGGTCCGGCCGGCGCTCGCGCAGGACACGGATCGGGTCGAGATTGGTCAGCTGGTGCAGCGGGGCGAGCGGAATGAAGCTCTCCAGCGTGCGCAGCACCTCGTCATCGACGATTACCGGGTGGGAATAATGCGGCCCGCCATGCACCACACGGTGGCCGACGCCGATCAGGTCGTATGCGCCTATGAGCGGGGTGACCCAGTCGCCGATGGCGTGCTG
Source organism: Ancylobacter sp. VNQ12 (assembly GCF_049445835.1). Lineage (NCBI taxonomy): Bacteria > Pseudomonadati > Pseudomonadota > Alphaproteobacteria > Hyphomicrobiales > Xanthobacteraceae > Ancylobacter > Ancylobacter sp. VNQ12. Next base: position 203,931 of record NZ_JBMSDU010000003.1, read on the forward strand.
GGCATGGGAGGGCTTTGCGATCTCCTCCGCGGTGAAGCTCCGGTCGACAAGCACCGCGCCGTCGGCGTCCTTCGCTCTCAGCCGCGGCTGCGTGCCGATTCCGTCAAGCGCGCCGGTGATCAGCGGGGCGATGTCATGCCCGAGTATTCGGTACAGCTTGAACTTGATACTCGAACTGCCGGCGTTGACGACGAACAGCGCTTCGCTCATCGCGTGTGGCCTCCTCGCGCAGGTGGCCACGCCCGCGTCCGAGTCAGCGATAGGCCGGATATGTGAACATACGGCCTCGTGGTGGTGCTTGGTCGCGTGTCGAAAGTCATGCCGCCCCCGGAGAAGTCGCCCCATCGTAGTCGGGAGCGAGCCACATCGCGAGAGCGGACACGGTCCGAGGGGCTGCGTCATTGAGATGCCGCAAGCGGGATGGTCGAGCGGGGTCAGCCTTCGTTGGCGGCGCGCAACTGCTTTTCGAGCAGCTTGCGCTCGACCGTCATCAGGTGCGCACGCATCGCATTGGCGGCTCCCGCCATGTCGCGGTGCTCGATGGCCTCGACGATGGCCTCGTGCTCGGCAAAGCTGTGATGGCTCGGCAGCGGGCGCATCGGCGCGGTACGCAGCCGCCCCCATGTCACCGCGCGCCGCACGGCATTCAGCGTGTCGAACAGGCCGAGCAGCAGGCTGTTCTGCGTCGCTTCCGCAATGGTGCGGTGAAGACGGGTGTCCCAGCCTTCATATTGGCGCCAGCTTTCGGCCTGCCGCGAGCGCGCCAGGCACAGGCGCATTTCGGAGATATCGGCGGGAGTGGCGGTGAAGGCGGCGGCGCGGGCGATTTCCGGCTCGATGACAATGCGCGCGCGCATCACCTCGGCCGGGTTGCTGCGGCGCGCCAGCGCCGTGATGTCGGCGAAGGTGTCGAGCGGGCGGCTGCCCATGAAGGTGCCCTTGCCGACATGGCGCCAGAGCTGGCCTTCCGATTCCAGCACGTCGAGCGCCTTGCGCAGCTCGGTGCGCGAGACGCCGAGGGCGACGGCCAGTTCGCGTTCGGGGGGCAGGCGGCCATCCTCCGGCAGGTTGCTCTGGGCGAGGTAAGCCCTGAGCTGGGTGACGATGCCTTTCTCCGGATGGGCGTCGTTGGGCGGTGTCAGCATCGCGAGTCGGCTCAACCAAATTTTGAATTGGTTCAATATATGCGTCGCGGAATCCGTTCGGTCAAGCCGATGTGAGCTTGACCATGTGGTGAACCCAATATAAACCAAATACTAATTGGTCGCCAACCTCGCGGGTTGGTCCAGTAGTGGGCTTAACCACTCGGCACAATGGGAGACTGGAAATGCTCAAGAACCTCACGGCCGGCATTTGTCGACTTTCCGGCATGGCTGCCGCCCTCGGCGTCGGTGCCGTGCTTGCCTTCTCGCCCCAAGCGGAGGCCAAGGTGCGCGTCGCCTATGGCGATATCGCCTCGGTCGAGAACCTGCACCTGCTTGCCGCCTTCGAGCTTGCCAAGCAGAAGGGCGTCGAGATCGAGATGACCTATCTGAAGTCCGAGGACATCGCCGCCCAGGCGGTCGTCAGCGGACAGGCCGATGTCGGTGTCGGCGGCCCCTATGCCCTGATCCAGAAGGTGAAGGTGCCGGTGCGCATCTTCCTGCAGCTCTCGACCCTGCGCTTCTATCCGGCGGTGAACGCCGAGTTCTACAAGAGCTGGAAGGACCTGAACGGCCAGGAAGTCGCGGTGCATTCGCGCGGCTCGGGTACCGAGGCCATCATGAAGCTGATGGAGCAGCGCCAGGGCATCAAGTTCTCCAAGATCAGCTACATCCCTGGCTCGGAAGTGCGCACCGGCGCGCTGTTGCAGGGCAATGTGAAGGCGACCATCGTCGATGCCGCCGGTCGCCGCCTGCTTCAGGAGAAGGCGCCCGGCAAGTTCCTCATCCTGCCGCTCGACGGCATCAACGCCACCGACGAGGCGTTGTTCGCCCGGCAGGACTTCCTCGACAAGAACCAGAAGGACGTCGACATCATCATCGAGTCGGTGCTGACGACGTGGCGCGAGGTGACGAAGAACCCGGCGATCGTCGCGGAGTGGCGCAAGCAGTACAATCTGCTGCCTGACCTGCCGGCCGATCAGGTCAAGGAGATCGTCCCCTATTTCACCGAGCTCGCGCAGGGCAAGGCCTTCCCGCTCAATGGTGGCGGCGAGGCGGCAGCGAAGGACGACTTCGCGTTCTACACCCTCTCGGGCCAGCTCACCGGTGAGCCGGCCAGCCTCAAGGTGGAAGAGTTCTGGTCGCTTGAGCCGCTGAACCGCGTGCTCGGCAAGGTCGGCACGAACTGAGGCCCCGGCGGATGTCGCTCCCCGCACATGTGAACGGCTCCCCGCGAGCCGTTCACGGCCCCGAGGCTTCCTTCCTGTGGAGGAAGCTCTCGGAGCATCGCACGGCGCTCTGGCGGACCGCTTCGATCGGCCTGTTCTTCCTCGTCTGGGAGATCGCCGGCCGGATTCCGATCAGCTTCGCCTTCCCGACCTTCCTGGAGACGTTGCGTGCCTTCCTGACGATGCTGTTCGACGGCTCCTTCCTCGCGGCCTATGCCGAGACCTTGCAGCCGCTGGTGATCGGCATCGCCATCTCCGCCGCGATCGGCGTCGGGCTCGGTATCGTGATGGGCCTGTCGCGCTTTGCCGAATGGCTGGTCGCGCCGGTGTTCATCGTGTTGCAGGCGGCGCCGATGGCGGCCCTGATCCCGCTCATCACCTTCGTCTACGGCATCGGCCTGGTGTCGAAGACGCTGGCGGTCATTATGCTCGCCTTGCCGGTGATCGCGCTCAACGGCTACAAGGCGGTGCGCAACGCCAATCCGTCATTGGTTGCGATGTGCTACTCCTTCCAGGGCAGCTGGTGGCAGCGCATCACCAAGATCATCATACCCGACGCCTCACCGGTCATTTTTGCCGGCCTGCGTCTGGGTCTGGCGGCCGGCTTCATCGGCGTGATCCTTGCAGAACTGCTGATCACCCCGACGGGCATAGGCGACCTGATTACCTATCACCGTTCGGTGGCGAACTACCCCGAAATGTACGCCGCCGTCGTTTCCATCATCCTTGTGTCGACATTGACGCTGGCCGCTCTTGAGGCTTTCGAGCTTCGCGTGCTGCGTCCCGAGAAGCGGAGGTCCTGAGCCATGCGGAACATCACGACCCAGGCGGTCGCGGCGGCTGCCAAGCCCGCCGGCTCCGACGTCGCCGTCGAAGTGCGCGGCGTGTGCAAGATGTACAGCGAGGTTGAGGCGCTGCGCTCGATCGATCTCGACTTTCCCCGCGGCAAGCTCACCACGCTGCTGGGGCCCTCCGGCTGCGGCAAGACTACGCTGCTGAAGATCATCGCCGGCCTGATCCCGGCGACCTCAGGCGAGATTCGCGTCAACGGCAACGTCGTGACCGGCCCCGGTCCCGAGCGCGCCTTCGTGTTTCAGGACTTCGCGCTGATGCCCTGGGCGACGGTGATGCGCAACGTTGCCTTCGGCCTCGAACTGAAGGGCATGGGCAAGGACGAGCGCCAGGCGATCGCCGCCAGGTACATCGCCGAGGTCGGGCTCTCCGGCTTCGAGAACAAGTACCCGCACGAACTGTCCGGTGGCATGCGCCAGCGCGTCGGCCTCGCCCGCGCCTTCGCGGTGAACGCCGACGTGCTGCTGCTCGACGAGCCGTTCTCGGCGGTGGACGAACAGAACCGCCGCAAGTTCCAGGAGGACCTGCTGCGCCTCGTCGATCTGGAGAAGAAGACCTTCATCTTCGTCACCCACTCGATCGAGGAAGCCGTCTACTGCTCCGACCGCATCGTCATCCTCTCGCGCCGTCCGGGCCGCATCGCCCAGATCATCGAGCCGGAGATCGACCGCTCGGCCTCTCCCGACGCCATTCGCCGCGACCAGTCCTATCTCGATACGGTCGAGGAGATCTGGCAGGGCCTCAAGCGCTACGTCGATTAGGGGAGGGGATCGTGAAACTCTTCGGCTATCGCGTGCCGATGATGGCTTCGCTCATCGTCTGGTGCGTCATCTGGGAACTCGTCGGCCGTGCCGACGTCATGTTCCTCATCCCGCCGCTTTCCGACGTTGTCGTCGCGGCGGTGGCGCTGGTGCAGACCGGGACCTGGCAGGCGGCAGCGCTGACCACGCTGAACAGCTTCCTGATCGGCATGTTCTTCTCCATCGTGGCAGGCGTCGTCATCGGCGTGCTGATGGGGCGCTTCCCCACGGTCGACAACCTGCTGGGCATCTGGGTCAACATCTTCGTCTCCGCGCCGCTCTCGGCGCTGGTGCCGGTGCTGATGATCCTGTTCGGCATGGGCGAGACCACGGTTGTCGTCACCGTCTTCCTTTTCGCGGTGTGGATCATCGTGCTCGACACGCGCGCCGGCATACAGAGCGTGCCGAATTCGCTGGTCGAGATGGGCCGCAGCTACGGCGCCTCGCGCTTCGCCCTCTACTACAAGATCATCCTGCTCGCGGCACTGCCGGAAATCCTCGCTGGCATTCGCCTCGGCGTGATCCGCGGCGTCAAGGGCGTGGTGATCGGCCAGTTGCTGGTTTCGATCCTCGGCTATGGCGAGTTGTTCGAGCTCTACTCGCGCAATTTCGACATGGAGAACTTCTGGGCCCTGACCATCATCCTGTTTGCCGCGGCAATGCTGCTGTCGGCAATCATCGAATCCATTGAAAAACGCGTCGACTATTATGCAGGAGTACGCTGATGAACGCGCCTATCGATAACTCCGCCTACGTGATCACGCCTCCTGGCATTCCGACGCTTCCCGTCGAAGGCTCGGACAAGCTGTTCCCGATCCACCGCATCTACTGCGTCGGCCGCAATTATGCGGAGCACGCTATCGAGATGGGGCATGATCCGAACAAGGAGCCGCCCTTCTTCTTTCAGAAGAACCCCGACAACGTCATCACCAACGGCACCTTCCCCTATCCCGACAAGTCAAGCGACGTGCATTACGAGCTCGAGATGCTTGTCGCCATCGGCAAGGGCGGGATCAACATCCCGGTCGAGAAGGCGATGGAACATGTGTGGGGCTACGGCATCGGCCTGGACATGACCCGTCGCGACCTGCAGGGCGAGGCCAAGAAGCTCGGTCGTCCGTGGGAAGTCGGCAAGGCGTTCGAGGCGTCCGCCCCGTGCTCCGCGCTGGTGCCGGCCTCCAAGATCGGCCATCCGAACGCTGGCAAGGTATGGCTGAACGTGAACGGCACGCAGCGCCAGGTCGGCGATCTCAACCAGATGATCTGGAAGGTGCCGGAGATGATCGCCATCCTCTCCGGGCTGTTCGAGCTGAAGGCCGGCGACATCATCATGTCCGGCACGCCGGCGGGCGTCGGCGCCATCGTGCGAGGCGATGTGATGGAAGGCGGCGTCGACGGCGTCGGCACGCTGAACGTCAAGGTCGTCTGACGCATTCCCCGATGCGCAAGAACGGAAGGCGGTGCCGCGCGGCGCCGCCTTCTTTCGTTTCCGCTCAGGCCGGGCGGCGCGCCACGAGGTCGATCTCGACCAGCGCGTCGCGGGCAAGCCCGGTCACGCCGACGCAGGTGCGCGCCGGCCGGCGATCCGCCGGGAAGTAGGAGGCGTAGGCCGCATTCATTGCGGGATAGTCGCGCTTGAACTCGGTCAGGTACACGCGGGCCTGCACGACATGGCTGAGGTCGAGGCCGAGCCCTGCCAGGACGATGACGAGGTTGTCCATCACGCGGCGGGTCTGCGCCTCCGCGCCCTCGGGAAGCGGACGGGAATCGTCGTCCGGCCAAGTCGGCATCTGCCCGGTGATGAACACCCAGCCATCCGCTTCCACGGCGTGGCTGAACGGGGCGACCGGCGTCGGCGCGCCGGGGATCATGAAGAACTCAGGCGCCATTGGCTTTTCCCTGCGTGGTGGTGGCTCAAGCGGATATTTTGGCAAGCGTAGCGCGGAAGCGCGCCGCGACGCTTTCGCGGGCATGGTGATGCCCGCCTTCCACCAGTTTTTCGCCACGGCGCCAGACGCAGTCAATGGCCGGGCGCGCGGCGGCGAAGATGAAGCCGTCGAGGATCGCCGCGCCGCTGCGTCCACCGATCGAGGGATGGCCGGCATCGAGGCTGACGATGTCCGCCGGAGCACCTACCGCGAGGCCGGCGGCCCCCTGCAGCGCCTGTGCCCCGCCTTTGAGTGCCGAGCCGAACAGCGTCTCGCCGGTCGACCGACCCTCGTTCATCGCCAGCACATTGCGGGCGCGGTGGGCGAGGCGCTGCGAATATTCCAGCAGCCGCAACTCCTCGGCGGCATTGATCAGCACGTTCGAATCCGAGCCCACACCGTAGCGTCCGCCCGCAGCGACGAAATCCGGCGCGGGGAAGATGCCGTCGCCGAGATTGGCCTCGGTGATCGGGCAAAGACCCGCCACCGCGCCGCTTCGCGCCATGGCAAGGGTTTCAGTCGCCGTCATGTGGGTGGCGTGGATCAGGCACCAGCGCGCGTCCACAGGTGCGTTGTCGAGCAGATATTCGACCGGGCGACGCCCGGACCATGACAGACAGTCGTCGACTTCCTTGGTCTGCTCGGCGACGTGGATATGGATCGGGCCATCGGTCAGCGGCAGGATGGCAGCGATTTCTTCGACTGTCGCCGCGCGCAGGCTGTGCGGAGCGATGCCGAGGACCGCATCAGGAAGTGATTCAAGCCCTTGCCGGGCTGATTCAATCAGTCGTCCGAAGCTATTGATATCGTTTATGAAGCGCCGCTGCCCATGGGTCGGTTCCTGCGCGCCGAAGCCGCCATGGGCGTAGAAGACGGGCAGCAGCGTCAGGGCGATGCCGGTCTCGCCCGCGGCGGCCGCGATGGCGTGGCTGAGTTCGCCAATATCGGCATAGGGGCGGCCGTCGCCATCATGGTGGAGATAATGGAACTCGCCGACGCGGGTGAAGCCGGCTTCCAGCATCTCGACATAGACCTGCGCGGCGATGGCCTCGACGTCGCTGGGGTCGATGCGGTCGACGGCGCGGTACATGGCCTCGCGCCAGGTCCAGAAGCTGTCGCTGGACGGCCCGCGCACCTCGGTGTTGCCGGCAAAGGCGCGCTGGAAGGCGTGGCTGTGCAGATTCGGGAGTCCCGGCAAGGCGATGGCGTGACGCTCTGCGATGTCGCTCGAATCCGTGTCCGGCGTGATCGCGGTGATGCGGCCGTCGGTAACATCCAGAGTCACGTGCCGGGCCCAACCATCGGCGAGATAAGCGGTTTCGAACCAAAGGCGGGTCATCGCGGCATTGCTCCCGAAGGCTATGGACAAGTCGGTCGAGGTGCTATTATGTATAGACATTATCTGCTCCCCTGTCACCACTGCTGAGGAAGCTCCATGCGCTGCGATCGAGTATGGCGGGGTGCCCGGCTGGCGACGCTCGTCGAGGGCGCCGACGGGCTCGGCATCGTGGAGGACGGGCTTGTCGCTGCCAAGGGCGGGCGCATTGCCTATGCCGGCCCGGCGGACGGCGTGGGCGCGATCGAGGCGGACGAGATCGTCGACTGCGAGGGGCGCTGGATCACCCCAGGCCTCGTCGACTGCCACACCCATCTGATTTTCGGCGGCAACCGCGCGCATGAGTTCGAGCTGCGCCTCGCCGGCGCCTCCTATGAGGAGATCGCCAGGGCCGGTGGCGGCATCGTCTCCACCATGAAGGCGACGCGGGCGGCCAGCGAGGCCGAACTGGTCGCGAGCGCACTGCCGCGCCTCGATGCGCTGCTGTCGGAAGGCGTGACCACGGTCGAGGTGAAGTCCGGCTACGGCCTGTCGCGCGAGGCGGAGCTGAATAGCCTCGGCGCCGCCCGCGCGCTGGGTGTGGCCCGTCCGGTCTCCATGACGACGACCTATCTCGGCGCCCATGCCCTGCCGCCGGAAGCCGGGGGCGACAAGGACGCCTATATCGACGGCGTGATCGGACTGCTGCCGGAGATCGCCCGATCCGGGCTCGCGGATGCGGTCGATGCGTTCTGCGAGGGTATCGCCTTCTCGCCTGAACAGATCGCGCGGGTGTTCACGGCGGCGAAGGCGCTTGGCCTGCCGGTGAAGCTGCATGCCGACCAGCTCTCCAACCTGCACGGCGCCAAGCTTGCCGCCGAGTTCGGCGCGCTCTCGGCCGATCATCTCGAACATACGGACGAGGAAGGCGCGGCCGCCATGGCGAAGGCTGGCACCGTCGCCGTGCTGCTGCCGGGCGCCTTCTATTTCATCCGCGAGACCAAGCTCCCCCCGGTCGAACTGTTCCGCAAGCACGGTACCAAGATCGCGCTGGCGACCGACTGCAATCCCGGCACCTCGCCTCTCACCTCGCTGCTGCTGACCATGAACATGGGCGCCACGCTGTTCCGCCTCACCGTGGACGAGTGCATCGCCGGGGTGACGCGCGAGGCGGCGCGGGCGCTTGGCCGGCTTGATGAGGTCGGCACGCTGGAGGCCGGCAAGAGCTGCGACCTCGCGATCTGGAACATCGAGCGGCCGGCGGAACTCGTCTACCGCATGGGATTCAACCCGCTGCATGCCCGCATCTGGAGAGGCCAATGACACACATCGTCCTGAAACCCGGCGCGGTCAGTCTCAAGGAGTGGTGCGCGGTCTATCGCGGCGCTGAGGTCTCGCTCGATCCGGCGGCGCGGCCGGTGATCGCGCGCAGCGCACAGGCGGTTGCGGCGATCCTCGCCAAAGGGCAGCCCGTCTACGGCATCAATACCGGCTTCGGTAAGCTGGCGACGGTACGCATTGCCGACGAGGATCTGGCGACGCTCCAGCGCAATATCGTGCTCAGCCACGCGGCGGGCGTCGGCGAGCCGATGCCAGTGCCGGTCGCGCGGCTGATGATGGCGCTGAAGCTCGCCAGCCTGGCGCAGGGCGTGTCGGGCATCAGCCTCGCCACCATCGACCTGCTGGAAGCCATGCTGGTGAAGGGGCTTACCCCGGTGATCCCCTCGCAGGGCTCGGTCGGTGCGTCGGGCGATCTGGCGCCGCTGTCGCATATGACGGCGACGATGATCGGCGTCGGCGAGATCTATGTCGGCGGCGCGCGCCTGCCGGCCGAGGCGGCGCTGCGCGATGCCGGGCTCGCCCCGGTGACGCTCGGCCCGAAGGAGGGTCTTGCCCTGCTCAACGGCACGCAATTCTCCACCGCCAATGCGCTGGCCGGCCTGTTCGAGGCGGAGAACCTGTTCCGCTCGGCACTGGTGACGGGCGCGCTGTCGACCGATGCCGCGCGCGGTTCCGATGCGCCGTTCGATCCGCGCATCCATGCCGTGCGCCGGCATCGCGGGCAGATCGAAACGGCGGAAGCGCTGCGCAACCTGATGACGGGTTCGGCGATCCGCGCGTCGCATCTGGTCGGCGACGAGCGCGTGCAGGATCCCTATTGCCTGCGCTGCCAGCCGCAGGTGATGGGCGCCGCGCTGGACGTGCTGCGTCAGGCGGCGACGACGCTGGGCACGGAAGCGAACGGCGTTTCCGACAATCCGCTGATCTTCGCCGAGGACGGCGTCGCGCTGTCCGGCGGCAATTTCCACGCCGAGCCGGTGGCCTTCGCCGCCGATATGATCGCGCTGGCCGTGTGCGAGATCGGCTCGCTCAGCGAGCGGCGCATCGCCATGCTGGTCGACCCGGCGCTCTCCGGCATGCCCGCCTTCCTCGCGCCGAAGCCGGGGCTGAACTCCGGCTTCATGATCCCGCAGGTGACGGCGGCGGCGCTGGTCTCGGAGAATAAGCAGCGCGCCTATCCCGCGAGCGTCGATTCCATCCCGACCTCGGCGAACCAGGAGGACCATGTGTCGATGGCCGCCCATGGCGCGCGTCGTCTGGTGCCGATGGTCGAGAACGCCGTCGCCGTGCTGGGCATTGAATTGCTGGCCGCCGCGCAGGGCTGCGACTTCCACCAGCCGCTGGCCTCGAGCCCGGTGCTGGAGAAGGTGCGCGCCACGCTGCGGGCGCAGGTGCCGCATCTCGACGAGGACCGCTTCTTCGCTCCCGACATGGAAGCGGCGAACGCGCTGGTGCGTTCCGGCGCCATTGCCGCGCTGGCGGGCGATGTTCTGCCGGCGATCAGCGGGGAGTGAGGGGGATGGGTTTTCTCGGCTTCGGCGTTCTTCACCTCTCCCCGATGGGGAGAGGTCGGCGCATAGCGCCGGGTGAGGGGGCGCCCCGCTGCGGAGCGTCTAGGGCCCCTCACCCCAACCCTCTTCCCGTCGGGGAGAGGGAGTACCGGCGTTCCGGCGGAAAGCCACGTTCATGACCGACCACCCTGACTTCCTCAGTATCATTCGCGGCAGTGCGCCGCTCGTGGTCTCCCTGCCGCATACCGGCACGGACATCCCGGCGGAGATTGCCGACGACCTCGTCTCGCCATGGCGCGCCCGCAAGGACTGCGACTGGTGGATCGAGCAGCTCTACGACTTCGCCACCGATCTTGGTGCCAGCGTGGTGCGAACCTCCATCTCCCGCACCGCCATCGACGTGAATCGCGACCCCTCCGGCGTCTCGCTCTATCCGGGGCAGGCGACCACCGAACTCTGCCCGACCACCACCTTCGACGGCGAGCCGCTCTACAAGCAGGGCCGGGGGCCGGACGTCGCCACACGCCGCGTCCAATATTTCGATCCCTATCACGCGGCGCTCGCGGCCGAGATCGAGCACGCCCGCGCCGTCCACGGCACGATCGTGCTCTATGACTGCCACTCGATCCGCTCGATCATCCCGCGCCTGTTCGACGGCACGCTGCCGTACTTCAATATCGGCACCAATTCAGGCGCCAGCTGCGCGCCGGCGTTACAAGCGGAGATCGAGGCGATCTGCGACGCCACGGAATTCGAGCGCGTCAGCAATGGCCGCTTCAAGGGCGGCTATATCACCCGCCATTACGGGCAGCCCGAGGCCGGCGTGCACGCCGTGCAGATGGAACTGGCCTGCCGCGCCTATCTGCGCGAGCCGCTCGGCCCGGTGGACGAGAGCAACTGGCCGACGCCCTACGATCCCGCTTATGCCGCGCCTGTCCGCGCGGCGCTGATCGCCATCTTCGAGGCGTGCCTTGCTTTCGCACGCTCGCACGCCTGAGGGAGATTTGCAGATGACCCGTATCGACAATAATCGCGAGATCCGCGCCGCCCATGGCACGACGCTCTCCGCCAAAAGCTGGCTGACCGAAGCGCCGCTGCGCATGCTGATGAACAACCTCGATCCCGACGTCGCCGAGAAGCCCGGCGAACTCGTGGTCTATGGCGGCATCGGCCGCGCCGCGCGCGACTGGGAGAGCTTCGACCGCATCGTCGCCAGCCTCAGGCAACTGGAAGAGGACCAGACGCTGCTGGTGCAGTCCGGCAAGCCGGTGGGGGTGTTCCGCACCCACAAGGACGCGCCGCGCGTGCTCATCGCCAATTCCAACCTCGTGCCACATTGGGCGACCTGGGATCATTTCAACGAGCTGGATAAGAAGGGGCTGGCCATGTACGGCCAGATGACCGCCGGCTCGTGGATCTATATCGGCGCCCAAGGCATCGTGCAGGGCACCTACGAGACCTTCGTGGAGATGGGGCGCCAGCATTTCGGCGGCAGCCTCAGGGGCAAGTGGATCCTCACCGGCGGCTTAGGGGGCATGGGCGGCGCGCAGCCGCTGGCGGCCACCATGGCCGGGGCGAGCTGCCTAGCGGTCGAGTGCCGGCCGTCCTCGATCGATTTCCGCCTGCGCACCGGCTATCTCGACACCCACACCACCGATCTCGACGAGGCGCTGCGTCTGATCGAGGAGTCCTGTGCCGCCGGCAAGCCGCTCTCGGTCGGCCTGCTCGGCAACACCGCCGAGGTGCTGCCCGAACTGGTGCGGCGCGGCGTGAAGCCCGACATCGTCACCGACCAGACCTCCGCCCATGACCCGGTGAACGGCTATCTCCCCATCGGCTGGACGCTCAGCCAGTGGGAAGACCGCAAGCAGAGCGACCCGAAGGGCGTCGCCAAGGCGGCCAAGGCATCGATGGCGGTGCATGTGCAGGCGATGCTGGACTTCTTCCACGCCGGCATCCCCACCGTGGACTACGGCAACAACATCCGCCAGATGGCGCTGGAGGAGGGGGTGTCGAACGCCTTCGACTTCCCCGGCTTCGTGCCGGCCTATATCCGCCCGCTGTTCTGCCGCGGCATCGGTCCGTTCCGCTGGGCGGCGCTGTCGGGCGATCCCGAGGACATCGCCAGGACCGACGCCAAGGTGAAGGAACTGATCCCGGACAATCCGCACCTGCACAACTGGCTCGACATGGCCGCCGAGCGCATCAAGTTCCAGGGCCTGCCGGCGCGCATCTGCTGGGTGGGGCTTGGCGACCGCCACCGGCTCGGGCTCGCCTTCAACGAGATGGTCCGCACCGGCGAACTCAAGGCGCCCGTCGTCATCGGCCGTGACCATCTGGATTCGGGTTCGGTCGCCTCGCCGAACCGCGAGACCGAGGCGATGATGGACGGTTCCGACGCGGTGTCCGACTGGCCGCTGCTGAACGCGCTGCTCAACACCGCCTCGGGCGCGACCTGGGTGTCACTGCACCATGGCGGCGGCGTCGGTATGGGCTTCTCCCAGCATTCCGGCATGGTGATCTGCTGCGACGGTACCGAGGACGCGGCGCGCCGCATCGCCCGCGTGCTGTGGAACGACCCGGCGACGGGCGTGATGCGCCATGCCGATGCGGGCTACCAGATTGCCATCGACTGCGCGAAGGAGCACCAGCTCAACCTGCCGGGCATCCTCGGCTGATGCGCATCCTGCGCGCCGCCGATCACAAGGTCATGCCGTGGAAGAACGGCGCCGGATCGACCACCGAGGTGGCGATAGCGCCAGCCGGCACCGGGCTCGATGGCTTCGACTGGCGGGTGAGCATGGCGGGCGTGGTCGAGGATGGCCCGTTCTCGCCCTTTCCCGGCATCGACCGCACGCTGGCGGTGCTGGAGGGGGAGGGTATTCGGCTTGAGGTCGAGGGCCGGACGCCGCAGGTGGTTCTGCCCGGCGGCGAGCCGGCGAGCTTTCCCGGCGACGCGCCGACCCGCGCCACGCTGCTCGGCGGGCCGATCGTCGATCTCAACGTGATGACGCGGCGTGGGCGCTACACCCATTGCCTGCGCTGTCACAGCCTTTCCGGCAGGATGATGCTTGCGCCCGAGCACGGTCTCATGCTGGTGCTTGCGCTCACGCCGGGTCTGGCTGTCGGCAGCGAAACGCTGGGTCGCCTTGACGCGGTGGTCAGCGACGCGCCGGTGCTTGTCGAGGCGCAGACCGCAGCGGCATTCTATCTCATCGAGCTGTGGGAAAGCCCCGGCGGCCTCGACAAATAGGTCTATACAAATAATATGCCGCATCGCCTTTAGAGGGGCCCGCGCCATGAGCCGTCCGGACAAGTTGAAGCTCGGAACCTTTGTCTACACCTTCGGCTACAATCCGGCCGGATGGCTGCATCCTGCCAGCGACGTCAATGGCGCCAACGACTTCCGCCATCTTCTCAAGGTGGCGCAGATGTCGGAGGCGGCCAAGTTCGACTTCATGTTCCTGGCGGACTCCCCCGCGTCCGCCATTGGCGATCCGGAGGCGCTGTGTCGCCTGCCGACCAAGATGAACCGCTTCGAGCCGATGACGCTGCTCTCGGCGCTCGCAGTCTCGACCGCCAATCTCGGCCTGGTGGCGACGGCGTCCACCTCCTATTACGAACCCTACAACCTCGCCCGCATCTTCGCCTCCATCGATCATCTCTCGGGCGGACGGGCCTGCTGGAACGTCGTCACCTCCGACCATGACGAGACCGGCTACAATTTCAACCGCGAAGGGCTCGACCCGCACGCGCTGCGCTATGAGCGCGGCAAGGAATTCGTCGACGTCGTTTTCGGCCTGTGGGATTCGTTCGAGCCGGACGCCCTGAAGCTCGATCGCGAGAGCGGCGTCTATTACGACAAGGACAAGCTCCACACGCTGAACCACAAGGGCAAGCACTTCCAGGTGCGCGGTCCGCTGAACATCGCGGCGACCCCGCAGGGCCGGCCGGTGATCGCGCAGGCCGGCGGTTCGGATGCCGGCATCGAGCTGGCGGCGGAGACGGCGGAGATCGTGTTCTCGCTCGCCTCCAATCTCCAGCGTAGCCAAGCCTTCTACGCGACGCTGAAGGAACGCATGGGCAAGTTCGGCCGGGCGCCGGACGAGCTGAAGGTCATGCCCGGCGTGGTCATCAATGTCGGGCGTACCGAGGCGGAGGCACGCGAGAAGGTGGAATATCTCGCCGGCAAGCTGCATCCGGATGTCGGCCGGGCGATGCTGGCGGAGTTCCTGGAAGCCGATCTGTCCGGCGTGCCGCTCGACCAGCCGTTCCCGAAGGATCGACTGCCCGCCGCGCCCAAGGGCTCAAAGGCGCTGTTCGACGAGCTGACCGACTTCGTGATGAAGGGCCACACCGTGGGCGAGCTGATCAAGCTGTTCAGCGAGAAGCACACCGGTAACGGCATCACTGGCACGCCGGCGGTGGTCGCCGATTTCATGGAAGAGTGGTTCCAAACCCGCGCGGCGGACGGCTTCATCGTGATGTGCCCGACGCTGCCCGCCGGGCTGGAGGACTTCACCGAGCTGGTGGTGCCGGAATTGCGCCGCCGCGGGCTGTTCCGCGAGGAATATGAAGGCACGACCCTGCGCGCCAATCTCGGCATTCCCGTGCCGGAGAACCGCTATGCGCGGGCGCGGCATCAGCTTGGGCTGGTTGGCGCCCCGTGACCGGGTGGATGGCGGGAAACTTGCTACGTAGCGTCAGCCGCGAATGGCTGCGCCCGGAGTCCTGATGTTCAATACCGAGATCATCGTCAAATCCCTGCCGATGCTGCTGCAGGCCTCGGTCTGGACCGTGGTCTATTCGCTGACCTCGGTCGCGATCGGATTCTGCATCGGCACGCTGATGTGCGCGGCCGGCCTTTCCGGATCGCGCCTCGGGCGGGGCATCGCTGCCTTCTATGTGAGCTTCTTTCGCGGCGTGCCGCTGCTGGTGCAGCTGCTCATCTCCTATTACTGCCTGCCGCTGATCGGCCTCAACGTGCCGTCTTCGGTGGCGGCCGTGGGTACGCTGGCGCTGTGCACCGGCGCCTATATCGCCGAGATCCTGCGCGGTGGCTTCCTCGGCATACCGCCCGGACTGATCGAGGCGGCGCGCATGGTAGGGCTCTCGCGCGCGCAGATTCTCACCCGCATCGAGGTGCCGATGGCGGTGCGCTTCACGTTGCCGGCGCTGGTCAATGAGACCACCATGATGGTGAAGGCCTCCTCGCTCATCTCGGTGGTGGGCGTGCTGGAGCTGACCCGGCTCGCCCAGAACATCGCCACCTCCACCTTCCAGCCGCTGGAGATCTACCTGACGGCGGGCGCCATCTATTTCGTCATCAACGCTGTCATCACCTCGTTCGGCACGCTGGTCGAGGGCCGGTTCAAGGTGGAGACGGCGCGATGACCTTCAATCCCGCCATCCTCACCGACAACTGGCGCGAACTGCTCGACGGCATGGTGCTGACCATCCTGATCTGGGTGGGGGGCACGGTGCTCGGGCTGGTCATCGGGCTCTTCGTCGCGGTGGTGCAGCTGCTGACCAATCGCTGGGTGGCGGCGCCGCTGAACTTCTATGTCGCGGTGATGCGCGGCACGCCGTTCCTGATCCAGCTGTTCGTCATCTATTATGGCGGGCCGTTCTTCGGCCTCGACCTGACGCCGATGGTGGCGGGCGTTGCCGGGCTGGCGCTCTATGGCGGCGCCTATTTCTCCGAGATCTTCCGCGCTGGCTTCCTCTCCGTGCCGCCCGGCCAGATCGAGGCGGCGCGGATGATGGGCATTTCCCGCCTTGATATCGTGCGCCATGTGCAGCTGCCGCAGATGTTGGTCATCATCCTGCCGGCACTGGCGAACATGACGGTGCTGTTGTCGAAGGAAACCGCGGTGCTCTCGGTCATCACCGTGAACGAGTTGACCTCGGTGGTGCAGTCCATCGGCTCCACCACCTTCGCCTTCGCCGAGACGCTGCTTTTTCTCGCGCTCGTCTACTGGGCGTTCCTCGAAATCGTCACCGCCGCCGCGCGCCGGCTGGAGAAGCGGGTCGGCCGCTTCATGCTGCGCGGGCAGAGCTAGATGGAGCAGGCGGACATGAGCACAAAAGTCGCCCCGAATTCGCGCCCGATCATCGACGTGCGCGGCGTGTGGAAGCGCTTCGGTTCGGCCGAGGTGCTGAAGGGCATCGACCTCACCATCGCCAAGTCGGAAGTCACCTGCATCATCGGGCCTTCCGGCTCAGGCAAGTCGACGCTGCTGCGCTGCATCGCCTTCCTCGAAGAGTACAGCGACGGCGAGATCTACATCGAAGGCGAATTGCTCGGCTTCTCGCTGGAGAACGGCAAGCGCCGCCGGGTGTCGGATTCCGAGGTCGCCCGCGTGCGGCGCAATGTCGGCTTCGTGTTCCAGCAGTTCAATCTGTGGCCGCATATGACGGCGCTGGAGAACGTCGCCATGCCGCTGAAGCTGGCGCGCGGCATCGCCCGCGAGGATGCGACGAAGCGGGCACGGGCCATGCTGGAAAAGGTCGGGCTTTCGGCGCGGGCGGAGGCCTATCCCAGCCAGCTCTCCGGCGGTCAGCAGCAGCGTGTCGGCATCGCCCGCGCGCTCGCCATGGAGCCGCACATCATGCTGTTCGACGAGCCGACTTCCGCGCTCGATCCCGAACTCGTCGGCGAGGTGCTGCAGGTCATGCGCGATCTGGCCCGCGAGGGCATGACCATGGCGGTGGTGACGCATGAGATGGGCTTCGCCGCGCAGGTCGCCGACAAGGTGGTTTTCATCGATCGCGGCGTGATTGCCGCGGCGGGCTCGCCCGACGACGTGTTCCGCAAGGACCAGAACCCGCGCCTGCGGCAGTTCCTGCAAAACTACTTCGAGCGTAACGTGTTCTGGCAGGGCACCGAGGAGGCGCCGGCGGCGTGAGCGCGCCAGGATCCGTTCGTGTTGCGGGGCGAAAGTCCTTATGTCTATACTTAAAATCATAAAACAAGATCGGCGGCATATCGCCGTCCCGACCTTCCAAGGGAACAGGAGAGATTGATGACGAAGCTCACCCGGCGTTCCGCCGTGACGCGGACCCTGCGCCTCGCCGCGCTCGGCGTCGCCGCCTCCATGACGCTGTCGGGCGTCGCCATGGCCGAGGACCTGCTCGCCAAGGCGAAGGCCAAGGGCGAACTCACCGTCGGCACCGAACTGCAATTCGCGCCCTTCGACTTCGTCGAGGACGGCAAGCAGGCCGGCATGAACAAGGAGATCTTCGCCGAGATCGGCAAGGAACTCGGCGTGAAGATCACCTTCCTCGACCTGCCGTGGCCCAGCGTGCTGCCGGGCCTCGAGGCCGGCAAGTTCGACATGGTGGCCGGCCCCGCCACCATCACCAAGGCGCGCATGGAGCGCTACCGCTTCACCTCGCCGATCGCCAATGCGACCGTCGCCATCCTGAAGAAGAAGGGCGACACTTCGATCACCAAGCCGGAAGACATCGCCGGCAAGAAGGTGGGCAGCGCCAAGGCGACCGCCCAGCTGGCCCAGCTGCAGGAATTCGCCAAGACCCTGCCGACGCCGCCCTCCGCCATCCAGGAATATGTCGACTTCAGCCAGTCCTATGCGGATCTGGGTGCCGGCCGCATCGTCGCGGTGGCCAACTCGCTGCCCAATATCGCCTTCCTTGCCAAGTCGAAGCCGGACGTGTTCGAAGTGGTCGAGCCGCCCTTCGGCAAGCCGGTCTATTTCGGTTTCATCGGCACCAAGTCAGCTGACGCCAAGTCGCTGATGGATGCCGTCGACGCGGTCATCATCAAGATGAAGCATGACGGCCGCCTCGCCGCCCTGCAGAAGAAGTGGTTCGGCACCGAGATGGCCACGCCCGACCAGGTGACGGAAGCCAGCTTCTGATTGCTGTCGCCGCTGCGGCGGCGTGAAGCCTTTCGATCCATAATTCCCCGATCCCGGAGCGGGCCGCCGCTCCGGGATTTTCGTTTTCGGTCGCGGTGCTGTCTGGAACATTTAGAGAACAATACTCTTGCCCGCAGGGCCGATTCGCCCGCATCCTTCGCGACATGGCGGCAAGGGAGGATGGTATGGCGATCGTCGGCAGGCAGGACGTGGCGCAGCTCGGGTTGGCGCTTATCGTGCAGGATGTGGCGGCAGCTGCCGATTTTTATCGTGACGTGCTCGGTGCGCAGGAGGTCGTACGCAACTTCGCGCCGAATCCGGTCGACCCTCCGTCACCCGAGGCGGCTTCAGCCGAGATGAGGCTCGGCGGCACCTATCTGATGGTCACGCGGGAGAATCCGCGCTGGCGACAGGCGCCGCGGGCGGACTGGCCGCGCTCACCGGTTTCCGCTGGAGCGGCCTCTGCATTCATGGCGCTCTATGTCGATGACATCGACGCGGTGTTCGCCCGTGCGAAGGCAGCCGGCGCCGAGCCGACACGGAAGGATGATGTGCCGGAAGATGGCTATTGGGGCGACCGGGTAGTGCAGTTCCACGATCCGTTCGGCCATGTCTGGCGCATCATGACCCGCGTCGAGGATGTGGAGCCGGCCGAGCTTGCCCCGCGCTTCGCGGCGGCTATAGAAGCCCACCGCGCGGCGCGGGCCGCCGGCCGGGCAGGGGGCTGATGTTGGCCCTGTTCAGCCCTGCGGCGAGAAGCGCGCGACCAGGCTGTAGGCGTCGCCGCGGAAGATCTGCCGGACATAGGTGACGATTTCGCCTGCCCGCCAGGTGCGGCGCTCCAGGCTGAGGCAGGCGGCGCCCTTGGCGACGCCAAGGCTTTCCGCCACGCGCGACGTGGCATTGACGGCGCCGATGCGGTGCTCGGCTTCCGTCCAGGGGACATGGCGCAGCAGCCAGGAGCCCGGCGCGATGCCGGAGAAGTCGACATCCGCCGCCTCCGGCACGGTCGAAAGACCGATCAGCCGTTCCTCCAGGGCGAGCGGTCGTCCGTCGGCGAAGTGGCGGCAGGTGATGTCAAGCACTTCGAGCGCGCCGCGCCGCGCGGTCTCGATGCCATCGGCCAGCGTGGCCGTGCGCCGGCGGCTCGATATCAATTCGTAGCTATAGCTTTCGCCGCGTGCCGCAACCTCGGCCTCGATGTCGGGAATCTGCAGCACTGCCGAATGGATGCGCGGACGCGCTACGAAGGAGCCGGCCCGCCTCCGCCGTTCGATCAGCCCGGCCGCGACCAGCCCGGCGATGACCTTGTTGACGGTCATGCGGGCACAGCCATACTGAGCCATCAGCTCGTGCTCGAACGGGATACGGTGGCCCGGCGGCCATTCGCCGGAGAGGATCCGCGCTTCGAGATCGGCGCGTATGCGCTGGTTGAGCGTCTGGGCCGGCTCGGCCCGGGTCTGGACGGAAGCTGTCACGCGCAATGCCTCATCTCTTCCGGCGGACCGACCGGAACGGACCACTCTAACTCAACGCCTAGATATGTATAGACATTATTGCGCGGACTCGACGTCGGTGTCGCCAGCGCGAAGATTGGCACGCTACCCGCGAGATGCCGGTTGGGTATAGGTTCGCGCAGAGACACGATCGCGCTTTGGACCTTCGTGTCGGAATTATCTGTATGTGAGTGGCGAGGGGGTCTTCATGCTTGCCGACTTTCCCTTTCTGAAGGGTTTTGCCGGTTTCAGACCTGCCTGGCTGCGCAGCGACATCACCGCCGGCCTTGCCATAGCCACCGTCGCCATTCCGAGCGCGATCGCTTATCCGGCGCTGGCCGGGCTTCCGCCGGAGGTCGGCATCTATTCGAGCCTGTTCCCGCTGATCGCCTACGCCCTGTTCGGTCCTTCGCGACAGCTCATCGTCGGCCCGGACGCCGCGACGATGACGGTGCTGGCGGCGGTGCTGACCAGCATGTCCGCCGCGACCACGGCGGATCGCGTCGTTGCCGCCTCGCTGTTGGCGCTCGCGGTGGGCGCGCTGTGCCTCATTGCCGGCAGGCTTCGCTTCGGCGTGGTCGCGACCTTCCTCTCGAAGCCGATCCTGATCGGGTTCATCAGCGGCATTTCGCTGTCCATCCTGATCGGCCAGATCGGTCGCTTCACCGGTCTGCGGATCGAAGCGGAGGGGTTTCTGGCGCCCATTCTGGAGCTTGCCCGGAGGGCGGACCAGATCCACTGGCCCTCGGTCACGCTTGGCGGCGGGCTGCTTGTCCTGCAACTGCTGCTTGGACGGTGGAAATTTCCCGTTCCCGGTCCGCTCGTCGTCATCGTTGTCGCCGGCGCGGCATCCGTGCTGTTCGACTTTCAGGCCATGGGCATCAAGGTCGTGGGGGCGGTGCCGGAGAGTTTTCCGCGTCTTTCCCTGCCGCTCGACCCGCACTTCTCCATCCGCGAGACGCTGCTCGGCGCGGCCGCCGTCTGGCTCGTCAGCTTCAGTTCCGGCATCGTCGCCGCGCGCAGCTTCGGCGCGCGCGGCAAGTTCGAGGTCGACGCCAATGCCGAACTCGGAGGGCTGGGCGCGGCCAATATCGCGTCGGGGCTATTCAGCGGCTTTCCGGTCACGGTTTCGGACTCGCGCACGGCGGTCAACCTGTCGGTCGGCGGGCGCTCGCAGCTCGCGGGTCTGGTGGCGGCGCTGACGCTGGCCCTGATGCTGCTCTATCTCAACGACGCGCTTCGCATTCTCCCGGTGCCGGCGCTCGGGGCGATCCTCGCAGCCGCGGCGCTGAGCCTCATCGATCCGAAGAGCTTTCGCGAGCTCTGGCGCATCAGCAAGATGGAGTTCGGCTTCGCGCTGATCAGCCTGTGGGGGGCGCTGTCGCTTGGTGTGCTGAACGGCGTGATGGTCGCGGTCGCCGCCACGCTGGCCTACATCCTGCTCAAGGAGATGCGCCCGCGCGATGCCTTGCTCGGCCGCATCCCCGGCCGGCCGGGCTTCTACAAGCTGCATCGCACGCCGGCGGCGCGGCCCGTGCCCGGGCTCGCCGTCTGCATGATCCAGGGCAGCCTGCTGTTCTTCAACGTCGACTATGTGCGTGAGCGGCTCACAAGCCTGGCGGGGGAGCAGCCTGAGGGGACCCGTTGGTTCGTGCTCGATGCCAGTGCCGTCGCTCAGGTCGATTCCACCGCAGCGGCGATGCTGGACGAGGTGCGGGCCGATCTTGCCGAGCGTGGCATGACCCTGGGCATTGCCGAACTGCACAAGGAGCCCATGACCATATTGGAGCGGGCCGGCGTGCTGCAGAAGATCGGTCCCTCCATGGTGTTCGATGATCTCGAGGACATGGCATCGGCCTTTGCCCGCGGCGAAAGGCGGGTCTGACGGCGCATCCGTCGGCCATCCCCCGCCATTCCTTCCCGGTGGTGTGATCGGGCCTTTCGGAGAGCCGGGCGTCGGCGGTAGCATCGGCCATCTCAAATCACTGCGTCGCGGGCGGTGCGTCGAACTGCGACGCCCGCATCCCGACAGCCGGAGCCTGACATGGCCAATTACGAGAAGATCAGCGGTTTTCTGGGCGCCTGCATCACCGGAACGGTGCATCTGCTCACCGATCTACGCAAGGCGCCCGCGCTCAATGAGGAAGCCGGATACGGCACGCTGCCGAAGCTGCCCAAGCCGAAGCCCACGCTCATCCCGATCATGAAGATCGCCCCGGCGGTCGGTTGGGGGCCGGGGCAGAAGCCGAGGCCGGCCGCGGGCTTCACTGTCGGGGCATTCGCCGAGAATCTCGACCATCCGCGCTGGGTCTACGAGCTGCCGAATGGCGACATCCTGGTCGCCGAGACGGCCGGGCCGCCCTGGCCGGCGGGTATCTTCAGTCTGCGGTGGTGGGCCATGGGCTTCGTGATGGTGCGCGCCGGCTCCGGGGTGAAGAGCGCCAACCGCATCACGCTGCTGCGCGACGCCGATGGCGACGGCATTGCCGAGATCAAGGTGCCCTTCCTGGAGAACCTGTACTCGCCGTTCGGCATGGCGCTGGTCGGCGACCAGCTCTATGTCGCCAACGCGGATGCTCTGGTCCGCTTCCCCTATGTGCCGGGTGCGACCCGCATTGACGCGGCGCCGGTGAAGGTCTGCGACCTGCCGGCCGGGCGCAACCACCACTGGACCAAGAGCCTGGTCGCCAACAAGGCCGGCACCAAGCTCTATGTCGGCGTCGGCTCCAACTCCAACGTCGCCGAGTACGGCATGGAGGAGGAGGTCAACCGCGCGAATATCCTCGAAGTGGACATTGCGACCGGCGCGGTGCGGGTGTTCGCCGGGGGGCTGCGCAACCCGGTCGGCATGGACTGGAACCCGGTTACGGGCGAACTCTGGACCAGCGTCAATGAGCGCGACGAGATCGGCGACGACCTCGTTCCCGACTACATGACCTCGGTGAAGGACGGCGCCTTCTATGGCTGGCCCTACTGCTATTACGACAAGATCGTCGATGATCGGGTGAAGCCGCAGCGGCCGGATCTGGTGGCCGCCTCGCTGAAGCCGGACTATGCGCTGGGCTCGCATACGGCGTCACTGGGGCTCACCTTCGTCGACGACGAGCGCTTCGGCGCGCGCTTCAAGGACGGCGTCTTCATCGGCCAACACGGCTCGTGGAACCGCAACCCGCCCTCGGGTTACCGGGTGATCTTCATTCCCTTCACCGACGGCAAGCCCTCCGGCCAACCCGAGGAAATCCTTGGCAGTTTCCGTGTGAACGGCAAGGCGCTCGGCCGGCCGGTCGGTGTGCTGGTGGACCAGCGCGGCGGGCTGCTGGTGGTCGACGATGTCGGCGACTGCATCTGGCGCGTCACGCCTTCGGCGTAGGGACTTCGATGGGGACATCGACGGGGGCGTGCGGTGGCGTCGGGCTGGCCCGCTCGTCGAGCGCCGCCGGCGCTCCCTGCGGCCAGCGCGCCAGCGCCTCGTGTCCCGCCGGGGTGAGCGCATAGACCCCGCGCTCGGCGCGGGCGAACCAGCCATAGACATTGGCTAGTAGGATCTTGCCCGCATCCGGCGCCACGGGGCGCAGGTCGCGCGGGCGCATCGATCCCGCCGCCATGGCGGCGGCGCAGGCGAGGGCCTGCTGGCGATAGGCGGTCATGATCGGCGCGCGCGAGCCCCCGCCCACGGCGGGATCGCCGACCCGGCGCCGATGTTCCTCTACCAGCCTTGAGCGGCGGCGCGGGTCCTTGCGCGGCATCGGCGAGACCGGGCTGACGAGGATCGTCACCTCGCCGGCCGGCGAGACCGAGAGCATGCCGAAGCCGAGCCGGCGGCAGAGATTGCGGAAGCGCGAGTCGCTCTCCCTGCCATTGCCGCGCAGCGAGGCGCGCGCCGCCAGCCAGACCTCGTCGCAGGCGCCGGCGCGATCGACCGCCTGTAGCACCAGCTCCAGATTGAAGCTGAGCTTCAGTTCGCCGATCACGACGAGGGGCGTGTCGTCCGCCGAGATGGCCAGCAGGTCGCAGCCGCCGACTTCCCCCTTCACGGAGAAGCCGAGCCCTTCGAGGAAGCGTTTGACCGGCAGGTAAAGCGAGGTCTCCATCGGCTCTCCGCGAGGTGAGGGCAGGGGGCGTCAGTTCTTCGCGCGTGCCCGCGTCGGCCGGGCGGCGCCGGCCTTGGCGGCGAGCCAGATGACGTGGCGCGCGCCGCTCTTGCCATGGGCGCGCACGCGCACCTCGTCGACGGTGAAGCCGGTCCGGCGCAGGCGCTGGGTGAAGTCCCGGTCCGGCGCGGAGGACCACACGGCCAGAATGCCGCCGGGCCGCAGCGCCTTGTGGGCGGCGGCGAGGCCGGTGGCGGTGTAGAGCCCGTCATTGGCGGCGCGGGTCAGCCCGCCCGGCCCGTTGTCGACATCGAGCAGGATCGCGTCATAGGCCGCAGGCGCGGAGCGGATCAGCGGGCCGACATCGCCCTCGAACAGGCTGACGCGCGGATCGGAAAGGCTGGTGCCGAAGATTTCCGCCATCGGCCCGCGCGCCCAGGCAATGACAGCCGGCACCAGTTCGGCGACCACGATCTCCGCCTCGGGCCCCAGTTCGGCCAGCGCCGCGCGCAGGGTGAAGCCCATGCCGAGGCCGCCGATGAGCAGGCACGGCCGCGCACGCGGGCCGAGCCGCTCGCAGACCAGCGTCGCCAGCGCCTTCTCGGAGCCGCTGAGACGGCTGTTCATCAGCTCGGTGGAGCCGGACATGATGGAGAATTCGGTGCCCCGCTGCATCAGGCGCAGGTCTCCGAAACCGTCGGGCACCTTGGCAGTATCGAGCAGGGTCCAGGGAATCATGCGGCAACTCGTCGGGCGATGTGATCCCCTGCGTATCGCCCTTCATGGCGGCGAGAACAAGGGCCGCCCTCCACGCGCTCATGAACGCGGAGGGCGGCATCGCTCATTCGGCCGGCGCGGCGGCCGCGATGTCCGACACGTCTTCCGGCAGGCGGCCGCCAAGCGCCGCCTTCAGCTGCGCCGTGTCGAGTTCGCCTTCCCAGCGGGCGACGACAATGGTGGCGACGGCATTGCCGATGAAGTTCGTCACCGCCCGGCATTCCGACATGAAGCGGTCGATGCCGAGGATCAGCGCCATGCCGGCGACCGGCACGGCGGGCACCACGGACAGCGTCGCCGCCAGCGTGATGAACCCGGCGCCGGTGATGCCGGCGGCGCCCTTGGAGGAGAGCATGGCGACGAGGAGCAGGAGGATCTGGTCGGTCAGCGGCAGGTCGATATCCATCGCCTGGGCGATGAACAGCGCGGCCAGCGTCATATAGATGTTGGTGCCGTCGAGATTGAAGGAATAGCCGGTGGGCACCACCAGTCCGACCACCGAGCGCTTGCAGCCGGCGACCTCCAGCTTCTCCATCAGGCTCGGCAGTGCCGCCTCGGAGGACGAGGTGCCGACGACCAGCAGGATCTCTTCCTTGATGTAGCGGATGAGCGCGAGGATGGAGAAGCCGTTATAGCGGCAGACCGCGCCGAGCACGCCGAGGATGAACACCGCCGCCGTGAGGTAGAAGGTGGCGATCAGCATGGCAAGATTGGCCACAGAGCCGATGCCGTATTTGCCGATGGTGAAGGCCATCGCGCCGAAGGCGCCGATGGGCGCCGCCTTCATCAGCACCGCGACCAGCTTGAAGATCGGCGCGGACAGTGCCTGCATGAAGTCCAGCACCGGCTTGCCGCGCTCGCCCACCATGGAGAGCGAGAGGCCGAACAGCACGGAGAAGAACAGCACCTGCAGGATGTCGCCGGAGGCGAAGGCGCCGACGATGGTATCGGGGATGATGTTTTGCAGGAAGCCGACGACGCTCGCATCATGCGCCTTGGCGGCATAGGTCTGCACTGCCTTGGCGTCGAGGCTCGCCGGGTCGATGTGCAGGCCGGCGCCAGGCTGCACCACATTGCCGATGATCAGGCCGACGATGAGGGCAAGCGTGGAGAAGGCGAGGAAATAGATCATCGCCTTGCCGGCGACACGGCCGACCTTCTGCATGTCGCTCATGCCGGCGATGCCGGTGGCGACGGTGAGGAAGATGACCGGAGCGATGATCATCTTCACCAGCTTGATGAAGGCATCGCCGAGCGGCTTCAACTGCGCGCCGGTCTCCGGCCAGAAATGGCCGATCAGGATGCCGGCAAGGATCGCCGCCAGAACCTGGACGTAGAGCTGCTGGTAGAGCTTCTTCGGGCGAGCGGGCGTGGCCAGCGTGGGCTGGAGAGTGGTGGCCATGGGTTCCTCCGAGGGACGGATCGGCTTGTTGGTCTTGGCGGAAATGCGCCCGCCTCACCGCAAGCCATGTGCCAGCCCGCTTTCGGACAAATAAATCGTTTTCAGGCAACGACTTGAATGGCAGCTATGCCGTTGCCTGCTCGCCAATTTGTGCGAAAAATCGCACGGATGTCCGTTGTCTTGTGTGAGATTTCGCGCAATATGCAGCATGGCTCTTTCGAACCTTTCAGCCAAAGATGACGCGCCCGACGTGTCCGGGCGTCGGCTCTGGCTCACCTTTGTGCTGGTCGCGGTGCTGGCGAGCGTGGCCGCCTTCGCGGTGGCGGCTGATCTCGGGCGCAGCCGGGCGGTCGCCACGGTGCGCGCGGCGGCGGCCAATGCCTCGACGCTCGCCATCGCCGTGCTGCGCGGGGAGTTGGAGAAGCAGCGCGCCCTGCCGCTGATCCTGGTGCGCGATCCCGATGTGCGCAGCGTGCTCGCCGGCGCCGATCCGCAGGGCCTCGATATCAAGCTGGAGGACATCGCGCGCGAGACCCGCACGGCGGTGATCTACCTGCTCGACCGGTCCGGCGTGACGATCGCCGCCAGCAACTGGCGCGAGCCGACCAGCTTCGTCGGCAGCGGCTACGCCTTCCGCGACTACTTCACACAGGCCATGGCGCAGGGCGGCGCCGAGCAGTTCGCACTCGGCACGGTGAGCAATCGGCCGGGCCTCTACATCACGCGGCGCGTCGACGGGGCGGACGGGCCGGTGGGGGTCGTCGTGGTCAAGGTCGAGTTCGACCGGGTGGAGGCGGACTGGCGCGCGCTCGGCGGTGAAACCTATGTCACGGATGCGCGCGGCGTGGTGCTGCTCTCCACCGTCGTCGACTGGCGTTTCCATGTCGAGGCGCCGCTCGCGCCCGACGCCGCGCAGGAGATCCGCCGCACGCTGCAATTCGGCGCCGCGCCGCTGGAACCGCTGCCCTTCACGGCGGAGGGCGACATGGTCGCCGTCACCGGCGCGGCGGCCGGGCGCTACCTCGCCACCCGCACGCCGGTGCCGACCACGCAGTGGCAGCTCGAACTGCTGCTGCCGGTCGAGCACGCCGTCCGCAGCGCGCGCGGCCAGTTTCAGGCCATCGCGGCACTGCTGCTGATGCCGGGCCTCGCGCTCGCCGCGCTGCTGCTGCGGCGCCGCCAGCGGGCCTTTGCGCGCCACCGCCGCGAGGCGCGGATCAAGGCGGAGCTGGAGACGCGGGTGCAGGAGCGCACCGCCGCGCTGGCCGGCGCCAATGCCCGGCTGACGCAGGAGATTACCGAGCGAGCCCGCGCGCAGGAGCGCTTGTCCGATGCGCGGGAGGAACTGGCCAAGGCCAACCGGCTGGCGACGCTCGGCCAGGTGACGGCCGGCGTGGCGCACGAGATCAACCAGCCGCTGGCGGCGATCCGCACCTATGCCGAGAATGCCCGCGCCTTGCTGAAGCGCCGGGACGGCGAGGCGGCGGCGGGGGCGCTCGACAAGGTGGTCGCGCTGACCGAGCGGATCGGCGCCATCACCGAGACGCTGCGCGGCTTCGCCCGGCGCGGCAATGGCGCACTGGAGCCGGTGCCGCTCGCCGAGGCCATCGCCGGCGCGCTGATGATCCTCGATGTGCCCCTGCGGCAGGCGGGGATCGCGCCGTTGGTCGAGGCGGTGCCGCCGGATCTGAGGGTGATGGGGCGCCGGGTCGAATTGGAGCAGGTGCTGGTCAACCTGATGCGCAACGCCATCGAGGCGCTCGGCACCCTGCCGCAGCCGGCGCAGGAGCCGCCGCTGGCGCTCGGCATCGGCGTGGCGGGGGAAAGCGTCACCCTCACCGTGGCCGACCGCGGGCCGGGGATGACGGGCGAGGAGGTGGCGGCGCTGTTCATCCCGTTCCGCTCGTCGAAATCGAAGGGGCTCGGGCTCGGCCTCGTCATCTGCCACGACATCGTCGCCCGCTTCGGCGGCACGCTCACCGCCGCCTGCCGGCCGGGCGAGGGCTGCGTCTTCACCATTGTGCTCAAGAGGGCCGTATGAGCCGCACCGGGAATGACCTCGCCGCGCTCGACGTCGCCTTCGTCGATGACGATGCGGATCTGCGCGACGCCAATGTGCAGGCGCTGCAACTCGCCGGCTTCCGCGCCGTGCCCTTCGCCTCGGCGGCCGCCGTGCTGGAGCGGATCGGCCCGGATTTCCCCGGCATCGTCGTCAGCGATGTCCGCATGCCCGGCATGGACGGCATCGAGCTGTTCCGCCGGTTGAAGGCGATCGACCCCGACATTCCCGTGGTGCTGATCTCCGGCCATGCCGATATCGCCATGGCGGTGGAGGCGATGAGCGAGGGGGCCTACGATTTCATCGCCAAGCCCTATGCCGGCGAGCGGCTGGTGGAGACCCTGCGGCGTGCCAGCGAGAAGCGGGCGCTGGTGCTGGAGAACCGTAGGTTGCGGGCGCTGGCGACCGCTTCGGACGCGGAGAGCGCGCTGATCGGCGAGACGCCGGCCATGGTGCGGCTGCGCCAGACCATCCGCGACCTCGCCGACATCGACGTCGACGTGCTCGTGCTGGGCGAGACCGGGACCGGCAAGGAGGTGGTCGCCAGCCTGCTGCACCGGCTCGGGCGGCGGCGGGCCAGGCCCTTCGTCGCGCTCAATTGCGGCGCGCTGCCGGACAGCGTGATCGAGAGCGAGCTGTTCGGTTACGAGCCGGGCGCCTTCACTGGCGCCCAGAAGAAGCGCGTGGGGCAGGTCGAACATTCGAGCGGGGGGACGCTGTTCCTCGACGAGCTGGAGAGTATGCCGCTGAGCGCGCAGGTGAAGCTCCTGCGAGTGCTGGAGACCCGCGAGGTCACGCCGCTGGGCTCCAACGACCGGCGGCGGGTCGATCTGCGGGTCGTCGCCGCGACCAAGGTCGATCTCGGCGATCCCGCCCGGCGCCGCGACTTCCGCGAGGACCTGTATTACCGGCTGAACGTCGTGACGCTGCGCATACCCCCGCTCCGGGAGCGGCGGCGCGACATTCCTCTGCTGTTCGCGCAATTCCTCGCCCGTGCGGCACAAAAGCACGGGCGCCCGAGCCCCAGGCTCGGACGCGCCGTCGAGCGCCATCTGGTCGAGAACGACTGGGCGGGAAATGTGCGCGAGCTGCTGCATTTCGCCGAGCGGGTCGCCCTCGGCCTGCCGGAGCCGACGCCGGTGCATGCCTCGGTTTCCGGGCGCGCACCCGCCAACCTGCCGGAGCGGCTGGGCGCCATCGAGGCCAATCTCATCCGCGAGGCATTGGAAATGCACGGCGGCGATGTCCGTGCGACGCTGCTGGCGCTGGGCATTCCCCGCAAGACATTCTACGACAAGCTCGCGCGCTATGGCATCGAGCGCGCTGCTTATGAGCGTGACAAATAGCCGGGGAAAGGTCGAACACGGGCGGGTCGCCTGAGCAAGTTGTTCACACTGAACGGTGAAAGCTCACCTTTCTACGTCGCTATCCGTGTTACCCTATCTCCGAGAGCTTTCTGTGTGTCCGGTGGCGCAAGCGCTGATGTCTACAATACTGATCATCGATGACAGCTCGACCAATCGGCGCATCTACTCGAAGTTGTCCCGGCAGCTGGAGACGAATGTCAACGTCCGCACTTTCGAGAACCCGCGGAAGGCGCTCGACTGGATGGCCGAGAACACGGCCGACCTGATCATCACCGACTACAAGATGCCGATGATGTCCGGTGCCGAACTGACGGCGGCGGTGCGCGCCGACGGGCGTGATCGCGATGTGCCGATCATTGTGATCACGGCCTATAACGACCACCAGTACCGGCTCGCCTCGCTTCTCGCGGGGGCGACGGATTTCCTGCTCAGCCCGGTGGACCATGTCGAGTTCCTGGCGCGGGCGCGAAACCTGCTGAAGCTCAGGAGCCAGCAACTCGTCATCGCCCGGCGGGCCGACCTGCTGGAGATGAGCCTCAACGCCAACGAGCAGTTGCTGCGCGAAAGCCGCGTGGCCCTCGCGCAGGTCATCGACACCGTGCCCGCCATGATCAACGCGACCGACCCCGATGGCCGGTGCGTCTTCGTCAATGCCCAGCAGGCCGCCTTCGTCGGCAAGGCGCCGGGAGATCTTGTCGGCCAACCCATCGAGGCGCTTCTGGGCGAGGAGAGGGGACATATCAGCCGGCGGCTCGACCAGCTGGTGCTGAAGACCGGCCGCGCGCTTCCCTCCCGCGAGGAGGAGGTGGCGGGACCCGATGGCGAGAACCGCATCTATCTCACCAGCAAGGCGCCGCTCAATGACGGGGCGGGTGAGATCGTCAGCATCCTCACCACCTCGATCGATATCACCGAGCGGCGCCATGCCGAGCGACGCCTGCAGCACATCGCCAACCACGATTCGCTTACCGGCCTGCCAAACCGCATGATGCTGCGCGACCATTTGCGGCGCGAGCTGGCGCGCGGCCGGCGTGGCGACCAGCATTTCGCGCTGCATTTCATCGACCTGGACCGCTTCAAGGCCATCAACGATGCGCAGGGCCATCACCGCGGCGACGAACTGCTTCAGCGCGTCGCCGAAGCCCTGTCGGGGCTGGTCGATTCCAACCACACGGTGGCGCGCCTCGGCGGCGATGAATTTGCCATTCTGCAACCCGACATCGACGGGCCCGAGGATGCCGGCCGCCTGGCCCAGTCGATTCTCGCCCTGCTGAACAGCGAGGACCAGCCGGACTCGCTCAAGATCGGCGCCAGCATCGGCGTCACCCTCGCGCCGCTGGACGGCACCGACCCGGACGAACTGCTGAAGAACTCGGACCAGGCGATGTATCTGGCCAAGTCGCTGGGCGGAAGCACCTGGCGGTTCTTTGCCGCCGACATGCGCCCGCGCGCGAGCGAGACCGCCCAGCTGGAAGCCGAGCTGCGCGGCGCGCTGACGCGCCGGGAATTCGTGCTGTATTACCAGCCGCAGGTCGACCTGCGCAGCGGCAAGGTGGTCGGCGCCGAGGCGCTGCTGCGCTGGCGGCATCCCCAGCACGGCCTGCTGGCCCCCGATGCCTTCCTCGGGCTGGCCGAGGAGACCGGCCTGATCGTGCCGATCAACGAATGGGTGCTGAAGGAGGCGTGCCAGCAGGGCGCGGCGTGGCAGGCCGCCGGCCTCGGCGACCTGCGTATCGCCGTCAATCTCTCGCCCATCCAGTTCCGGCGACTGGGGGTGGAGCACCTGATCGCCGACGCGTTGCGCACCAGCGGCATGCGGCCGAAATCGCTGGAGCTGGAACTGACGGAAGGCATCCTGCTGGGTTTCGACGAGCAGATCGTCGCGCAGATGCAGGCGCTGCGCTCGCTCGGGGTGACGCTGTCGCTGGACGATTTCGGCACCGGCTATTCCTCGCTGAGCTACATTCGCAGCTTTCCGCTGGACCGGCTGAAGATCGATCGCTCCTTCGTGCAGGATCTGGGCAGCGACCCCAGCGCGCTGGCCATCGTGCGCACCATCATCGACCTCGGCCACATCCTGCATCTCCAGGTCCTGGCCGAGGGCGTGGAGGAGGAGCCGCAGCTCGCGCTGCTGCGCGCGGAGGGGTGTGACGAGGTGCAGGGGTATTATTTCAGCCGCCCGATCCCCGCCGACGCCTTCGTCGCCTGGCTGGAAGAAAAGGACCGGGCAAGTCTCGGCTCCCCGGCGGGCGGCGGAGAATGACCATGCGGGCTCCGGCTGGGGTGTTCCGCGCTCTGGCTGCGCCGTTCCGCTGGATGGCGGGACGGTTGCGCAACCGTCCCGACAGCGAGCACGAGATGAGCTTCAACCGGCTCGTCTTCTCCCTCATCATCGTCATCGTGCTGCTGGTGAACCGCAGCAGCAGCGACCTCGGCAGCGCGCTCGACGTGATGGCGCTCTACATTCCGCTCGCGCTCGGGGTGCTCGGCCACATCCTGCTGTTTCCCGGCGTTTCGCGCGGCCGGCGCCTCTTTGCCCTGCTGCTGGACTGCGGCTTCCTCTCCTGGCAGCTGCATCTGGGTGGCGAGGTGGCGGCGCTGTTCTTTCCGATCTATCTCTGGGTCATCTTCGGCAACGGCTTCCGCTTCGGCCTGACCTCGCTGGCGATCGCCATCCCCGTCGCCACCATCTGCTTCGGCATCGTCGTGCTGACGACGCCGTTCTGGTATGAGCGCTGGCATCTCTCTGTGGGGCTGCTGATCGGCCTCGTCATCCTGCCCGCCTATGCCGGCACGCTGATCCGCAAGCTGTCCCAGGCCACGCAGGCCGCCGAGGAGGCCAGCCAGGCCAAGAGCCTGTTCCTCGCCAGCGTCAGCCACGAGCTGCGCACGCCGCTCACCGCCATTGTCGGCATGACCGGCCTGCTGCGCGCCTCGCCGCTCGTCGCCGAGCAGCGCGAAATGGTCGAGACGGTGGACCTCGCCACCCGCTCGCTGCAATCGCTGATCAACAGCCTGCTCGATCTCTCGCGCATCGAGGCCGGGCGCATGCCGGTGTCGAACGAGGCGTTCGACCTGATGGCCCTGTTGATCGATGCGCGGCGGCTGGTCGAGAGCCAGGTGCGCCAGCGCGGGCTTTCCTTCGACATTCACGTCACCCCGCGCACGCCGCTGCGGCTTTCCGGCAGCCGGCAGCATCTGCACGAGATCCTGGTCAATCTGGTCGGCAATGCGGTGAAGTTCACCCGCGAGGGCAGCGTGACTATCGCCGTGGATGGCCAGCCGGAGGAGGACGGCACCCTGCGGCTGGCCGTGGAGGTCACCGATACCGGCATCGGCATCGCGCCGGGTGACCAGGAACGCATCTTCGAGGATTTCACCCAGGCCGATTCCAGCATCCTGAACCGTTTCGGTGGCACCGGCCTGGGCCTTGCCATCGCGCGGCGGCTGGTGGAGCTGCTGGGCGGCGCGATCTCGGTGACGAGCGCACCGGGGGAAGGCAGCACTTTCCGCTTTCACGTCAGCGTTGCGGGGCTCGCCGATGAAGGGCTGGAGGACGAGCCCTGGCGCGAGGGCGGCGTCGTGCTTGTGTGCCGCGATACCGCGCCGCTGGCGGGGCTGCTGAGCACGCTTTCCTCGCTGCGCGTCATCGCGATGATCGCCGATCCGCGCCAGGGGCCGGCGCGCATGTTCCCACCGGCGGCGGCCGGCGCGGTGCGCCTGCTGTTCGAGCCGGACAGCCGCAATCTGGCGCTGCTGTCGGCGGAGGCGGCGGGGCCGGCGCGCAAGGTCGTGCTGGTCGAGCCGCAGGCCGCGCCGGGCCTGCCGGACATCGAGACGCGGCAGCGCTGCTCCAGCGTGCTGTCGGAGCGCCCGACCGTGGCGGAGCTGCGCCGGGCGTTGACCATCGCCTGCCGGCTGGCCGCGCCGACGGTGTCCCCGCAGGTCGCGCCGCCGCAGCCGGTGCGGCCGGGCCGGGCACGCCGCGTGCTGCTGGCCGACGACAACCGCATCAACCAGCGGGTGTTCTCCCGCATCCTGGAAGGCGCCGGCCACGCCGTGCTGCTGGCGGAGAGCGGCGACCAGGCGCTCGACCTGCTGGAGGAGCGGGCGGGACAGATCGATATCGTGTTGATGGACTTCAACATGCCCGACACCGACGGGCTGGAGGCCACCAAGCTCTACCGCATGATGGCGAGCGGCGAGCCGCGGCTTCCCATCGTCGGCCTCACCGCCGATGCGACGGCGCTGACCGACAATCGCTGGCGCGACGCCGGCATGGATGACTGCCTCATCAAGCCGGTCGAGCCCGCCGCATTGCTGGCGGCCGTCGACCGCCTCGCCCGCGACGAGCCGGGCCATCCGGCGCCGATCCTCGCGCGGCCGACGCTGGTGCCGGCCGAAGGGCCGCCAAGCCTCGACGAGAAGGCGATCGAGAACCTGCGCAAGCTCGGCGGAGCGGAGTTCGTCGCCGAACTGATGGAGGACTATCTGGTCGATGCCGAGGCCATGCTGGATCGGCTGGTCCACGCCGCGACCCAGGGCGACCTGAAGGAGTTCCGCAGCGATTCCCATGCGCTGCAGAGCAGTTCGGCGAATATCGGCGCGGTCGCTCTCGGCCGTGTCTGCGCGCCGTTCCGCGACCTGCGTGGTGAAGAGTTGCGGGCCAGCGCGCCGGAGTTCATGCGGCAGGCGAGGGCGGAGTTGCGACGCACGCAGGAAGCCATGCGCGCCTATTCGGCGCGCGCGGCGGGCCTCGGCTGAAGGCTTTCGGCCGAGGCGTTCTGTTGACACATTCGGCGGCAGGCGATGCACCCGGACCGGGCGCATCGCCGTTCCACGTCATTCCGCCGCCATGAGGACGGGAGCCTCGGGGCGCAGGCCCGCGAGCCGCCGGTTCTGGGCGGCGCAGAGCCGGTCCATCTTCCGCAGGTCCGCTTCCGTAAGGTTCACCGCGGCCTCGGCCCAGATGTCGACGACGTCGATCAGTTCGGCGAGCGTCACCGGATTGACGCGGCGCCGCGCCCGATAGACGGCGTGGTGGGCGTTATGCTTGCGGTTGTGCCGGCCGATATAGTCCAGCACGGCGCGCTGGCCTTCGCCGTCCTCCGCCAGAACATCCACCACGCCCATCTCGTGCAGTTCCTCGGCAGTGTGCACGCGGCCCGACAGGATGAGCGCCTCCGCGCTCCTGCGGTCCATGCGCCGCGACAGGAAGCTGTAGGCGCCCATGCCGGGGAACATGTTGAACAGGATTTCGGGCAGGCCCATCTTGGCGCTGCGCTCGGCCACGATCAGGTCGAAGGACAGAGCGTGCTCGAAGCCGCCACCCAGCGCGTCGCCCTGCACAAGCGCCATGGTCACGATCGGCGAATCGAAGGCGACGGCGTTGCGGTGGATCGCCTCGACGGCGACATGGCCGTAATGCTTCATCGCCGCGAGGTCGCCGCTGCGGATGCGCTGGGCGAAATGACCGAGGTCGCCGCCCAGATTGTAGATGCCCGGCACGGCGGAGGCCATGACGAACCAGGAGAAGGGGGCGGCCACCGGCGAGGGCAGGCTCCCGAAAGTCCGGGTGATGGCTGCCTGCATGCGGCCGATGTCGTGCATCAGCTCATGCGTATAGGAGGGCTTGCCGACCGGCTCCATGAAGCACCAGCAGGTGTCGTTGATGGTATCGATGTCGAGCCGGATGTTGTCGTAGCCGATATCGCTGATGGACCGGGCGGCCTGTATCTTCGCAAGATTGCTAGGGGCGGGCGGGATATCCGCATAGGCGGTGGAAACGTCCTTCATGCCAGTCGAAGTCATCTGTTCTCTCCATTTACCGGGAAGTCGTAGGACTGCCGCGCGGAGGATTTCCGAGCGGGCAGCCGCCGTCCCATTTGGCTCGGGACATGCGACGAGAACTAGAAGGTAACGGCGCTGCGAAGGAGATGGCTGCAAAATCGATGCACATTGCCGTCACAGTGCGGCGATGCAGCAATATGTCGGGGGCGATGGAATGCTGCGCGAAGGCCGCGCCCGGCCGGGCGGTACCGTGCAAGGCGGAGAATGCGAAATCTCAGGTTGCGTCGAGAGATAGGGCAACGAATCGCGGCCTGCCGCGGGGCGCGCCCATCATCGGCCGGCAGCGGCGATGCTAGATGATATGCCGACGGGTGACCAAAGGACTGCCGGAAGGTTCGGCGCGGAACGCACATGCAGCATGGGTCGTTTGCCGCCCCTGCCGTGGGGGCGGGGAAGGTGTTCCCCGCCGCGATCGCTCAGGGGCGGCGCGGCTTCTTTCCCGCCGGCTTGTCGTCGAAGCGCTCCGTGCGGCTGCGGCTGGGCGGGTGCCCGGCGCCTGCCTTTCCGCCCGGCTTCGGCGCGTAGGGTTTCTCGTGAACAGGCTTGCCATGCGCCGGCTTGTCGTAAGGGGGCTTGTCCTGCGCCGCCTTGCGATAGGCCGGCTTGGCGTAAGCCTCCTTACCCTGCGCGGGTTTGTCGAAAGCCGGTTTGCCGCGCACGGGCCGTTCCGCAACGGACCGGTCCTGTGGGGCGCGCTCCTGCACCGACCTGTCGCCGAAGTTCTTTTCACGGAACGGCTTCGGATGGGCGGGCTTCTCATTGGCGGGCTTGTCGCGGAACGGCTTTTCCCGGAACGGTCTTTCCGGTGCGGGCCGGTCCGATGCCGGGCGGTCCGGCGCGGGCCTGTCCAGCGGCGTCCATCCCGGCGCGGGTGCCTCGTGCCGCCTCTCCTCGTGCCGCCGCTCGTCCTGCGGCTTGTTCCAGCGCGGCTCCTTGGCGCGCGGCGCACGTTCGGGCCGGCCGGCGGGAGCGCCGCCGGGCAGCAGCTCGATCACCACATCGGCGCCTTCCGACTTGCGAACCGCCTTGCTGAAGCGGTCGAGCGCGGCGGCACCGACCTCGAAGGCGGTCTCCTCGTCGAAGATCCGGATCACGCCGATATCCTTGCGGGTGACGTTGCCGCGCCGGCAGATCAGCGGCAGCAGCCATTTCGGATCGGCATTGTTGCGGCGCCCGACATTGAGCCGGAACCAGGTGCTGCCGGCGCCCGGCCCCTCGAATCCGCGCTGGGCGGGACGGTCGCGCACATGGCGCGGCTCGCCGGGATCGGCGACTTCCTCGGGTGCCGGCAGGCCGGCGCGATAGAGCCGCACCAGCGCGGCCGCCAGATGCTCGGCCGCATGCGCCGCGAGCAGGGTTTGGCCGGCGGCGAGGTCTTCCTCGTTTGGTACCTCGGTCAGCAGGGGATCGCGCAGCATGCGCTCATGATCGAGCTTGCGGATTTCCTCGACGGTCGGCGGGCCGGACCATTCCGGCGCGATGCCGAGGCCGCGCATCAGGTCTTCCACGCGGCGACGGCGGAACGGCGGCACCAGCAGCACGCTCACGCCCTTGCGCCCGGCGCGGCCGGTGCGTCCGCTGCGGTGCTGCAGGCTTTCGGCGTCGTTGGGCAGGTCGGCATGGATGACGAGGCCGAGATTCGGCAGGTCGATGCCGCGCGCGGCGACGTCGGTGGCGACGCATACCCGCGCCCGGCCATCGCGCAGCGCCTGCAGCGCGTGGTTGCGCTCGCTCTGGCTGAGTTCGCCCGACAGCGCGACGGCCGAGAACTGCCGCTCCTGCAAGGTCGCATGCAGATGGCGCACCGCCTCGCGGGTGTTGCAGAACACGATGGCGCTCGGCGTATCGTAGAAGCGCAGCAGGTTGACGACGGCGTGCTCCATCTCGGTCGGGGCGATGCGGATCGTGCGGTACTCGATGTCGGCATGGCCGCCCTCGGCGCTTGCCACCTCGATGCGCAGCGCGTCGCGCTGGTAGCGCTTGGCGAGCGCGGCGATGCCGCGCGGCATGGTGGCGGAGAACAAAAGGCTGCGGCGCTCCGGCGGGGTGGCGTCGAGGATGAATTCGAGGTCCTCGCGGAAGCCGAGGTCGAGCATCTCGTCGGCCTCGTCGAGCACGACGACGCGCAGGGCGGAGATGTCGAGCCGGCCGCGCTCCAGATGGTCGCGCAGGCGTCCGGGCGTGCCGACGACGATGTGGGCGCCCTGATTGAGCAGGCGCTGCTCCTGTCGCGGGTCCATGCCGCCGACGCAGGAGATGATGCGCGCCCCCGTCGCCGCATAGAGCCAGGCGAATTCGCGCTGCACCTGCAAGGCGAGCTCGCGCGTGGGGGCGACGACCAGCGCCTGCGGCGCGCCGGCGGGGCCGAAGCGCTCCTCGGTGCCGAGCAGCGTCTCGGCGGCGGCGAGGCCATAGGCCACCGTCTTGCCCGAGCCGGTCTGCGCGGAAACCAGTAGGTCGCGTCCCGCCGCCTCGGGCGCCAGCACGGCGCGCTGTACCGGCGTCGGGTCGTTATAGTCTCGCTCGGCGAGGGCGCGGGCGAGCGCCGGATTGGTGGTGAGGAAGGGCACGGGCTGGTTCCGCCTATTTCGCAATGTCGTCAGGCGTCGAGCGGAAGCCATCGGAAGGGGTGAAGGACGTCACCTTTTACCCGAGGCGGGCCGCCGATGCCACGCCCGCGGCCTTCGTCGTCGGGATAAGGGAGCGCCCCCGGTGGGCGGGCCGCCGGTCGCACCTGCCGGCATCGAAGACGCATGGTATATCGGTCCCGATTTCTACTGCCCGAGGTGCTGGTGCGCCTGCGCACGCTGGTCGGGCCGGGCGGCACGCTGGCCTTCATCGAGCCGAACCTGCTGAACCCGTTCTGCGCGTTCATCTTCGGGACGCCGCCCGGTCGCCGCTGGGCGCGGCTCGATCCGGACGAGATGGCGTTCTCCGCGGGGCATATCCGCCGGCTGCTGGCGGAGGCGGGCTGGCACGACATCTCGGTGTCGACCCGCGATTTCCTCATTCCGGGCCTGCCGGCGTCGTGGTCCGGGCCGATCAAGCGGGTCGAGCCGACGCTGGAGGCGACACGGCTCACCTCCTGGCTTGCGCAATCGAATTTCATCGTGGCGCGGGCCTGAGAGCGGGGCAGGGCGCTCACGCCGACGCAGGATCGTTCAGGGACACAACACGCGGGCTGACATGAAGAAAATCTCGATCATCTCGCCGTGCTTCAACGAGGAGGAGAACGTCCGCGCGTGCCACGAGGCGGTGCGGGCGCTGTTCGAGGGCGGCGAACTCGCCGGCTACGAGCGGGAGCACATCTTCTCCGACAATTGCTCGGAGGATCGCACGCCGGCCATCCTGCGCGAGATCGCCAGCAAGGATCCGTGCGTCAAGGTGATCCTGAATGCGCGCAATTTTGGGCCGTTCCGCTCCAATTTCAACGCGCTGCGCTACGCGACCGGCGACGCGATCCTGGTGTTCCTGCCGGTGGATTTACAGGATCCGCCCGAGCTGATTCCGCAATTCGTCCGCCACTGGGAGAACGGCATCGACGTGGTGGCCGGCGCCCGCGCCAATCGCGAGGAGAGCCTGTCGCTGCGTATCTGCCGGGGCATTTTCTACCGCATCGTCAACGGCCTGTCGGATTTCGAGATCCCGATGAATGTCGGCGAGTTCCAGCTCATCGACCGCAAGGTGTGGGAGGTGGTCGTCGCGCATAACAACCAATATCCCTATATACGCGGCATCATCGCGTCCTGCGGGTTCAACCGGCTGATCGTTCCCTACACGTGGAAGGCGCGCCGCCGCGGCATTTCCAAGAACAACCTGATGCGCCTGATCGATCAGGCGCTGAACGGGATCTTCTCATTCACCAACGCGCCGATGCGGCTGTGCACCTTTGCCGGGTTCGGCCTGGCGATTCTCTGCATCGCCTACGCGCTCGTCGGAATCCTGTCCTATTTCATCCTCCCCGACTATGCCCCGCGCGGCACGATGACGATCATCATTGCGCTGTTCTTCTTCTCCGGCGTCCAGTTGGCCTTCATCGGCATGCTCGGGGAATATGTCACGGCCATCCATGCCCAGGTTCGCCATGGGCCCATGGTGGTGGAGCGCGAGAAGATCAATTTCGGTACCGAGGGTAGCGACAAGCGCCGTGATGCGCCTGTCGCCGCATCGGACAGCAGCCCGGCCTGAGCCTGCGCGGCCGAACCTCATCTGCCCCGGCCGTCGCACGTGTCGATCGAGGAACCGGCTGCCCGGCGGGTCGCGGGGGTCAGCCCGGCGTCGGCGTCGCCACCCCGCCCAGAAACACCCTGATGCACTCGCGCACATAGCTGCGCCGCCGCTCACTGCCGGGCCACGTCGGGGGGCCGTAGCACATGGGCGCAACCGAGCCGACGACCATGTCCATCAGCATGCGGGCGGCATCGCGCGTGTCCGGCACCTTGATCCGGCCGAGCGCGCACTGATGGGCAATCCATTCCTCAAGCAACTTCAGCGTCGCGTCGCGTCCGTATTTTCCGGAGATCGCTTCGAGTTCGGGATGCACCGCCGCTTCCACGAAGAGAAACTGCAGGAAGGCAAAGCGCTGCCGATCGGCCTCGTCGTCGATGTCGTTGAAGAAGATGCGGTCCAGAGCCTGCGTCAATGAGAGGTGATCATAGTCGCCGGGGAGGGCGATCATGCTCTCGCGATGAGTTTCGATGATCGCCGCGATGAGATCGGTCTTGCTGGCGAACAGCCGGTAAAGCGTCCGCTTGGATATCTGGCATCGGGCCGCGACCGCATCGGTCGTCAGCCGCGCATAGCCGAGCTCGCGGAAAATATGCAGCGCCTGCGCCACGATTTCCTTTCGGCGCGTGGCATCGGGAGCCGTCCGGGGACGGCCCCGCGAGCGGCGCGGCGGCGCCCGCATATCGATTGCTTCCTGTGACATGGAGCCTGCCCTCTCCTGGCTACAGCGAACTTCCCGAGCGTCAGAATTGACAGAACGGCACGATGGATAATATGGATACTTATGGGTTTTATAAATAGGAATTTCACAGTGGTGTCACACCGCCCGGCGCGTCCGGCACTCCTCACCACCTCGGCCTTGCTGCTTCTCGCACTGGTGGGATGCGATGGGCGCGATGCTACCTCGCAGCAGGGGCCCGGCGCCCAGGGCCGTCCACAGGTCGGTGTGGTGACGGTGAGTCCGCAATCGGTGGCGATCACCGCCGAGATGCCGGGCCGCACCACCGCGTCCCTCGTTGCCGAGGTGCGCCCCCAGGTCGGCGGCATCATCAAGAGCCGGCTGTTCGAGGAAGGCTCGGAGGTGAAGGCGGGCGACGCGCTCTACCAGATCGACCCGGCGAGCTATCAGGCGGCCTATGACAGCTCCGTCGCCAGCCTGCAGAAGGCCGAGGCCGCAGTGCCGAGCGCACAGTCCAAGGTCGAGCGCTACCAGGGGCTGATCAAGCAGAATGCGGTGAGCAAGCAGGACTATGACGATGCCGTCGCCTCGCTGGCGCAGGCCAAGGCGGAGGTCGCCGGGGCCAAGGCCGACGTCGATACCGCCCGCATCAATCTCGACTACACCCGCATCATCGCGCCGATCGGCGGACGCATCGACAAGTCGACGCTCACCCCCGGCGCGCTGGTGACGGCCAGCCAGGATACGGCGCTGACGACCATCCGCACGCTCGACCCGATCAATGTCGATGTCACCCAGTCGAGCACCAACCTGCTGAACCTGCAGCAGGCGATCCGCGACGGGCGCATCAAGATCTCCGGCGACAATGTGCAGGTGCGGCTGAAGCTCGACAATGGCGAGATGTATCCGCATCCGGGCACGCTGGAGTTCGCCTCCGCCTATGTCGACACGACCACCGGCACCTATGGCGTGCGCGCCCGCTTCCCCAATCCGGATCGGCTGCTGCTGCCGGGCATGTATGTGCGCGCCCTCATCGAGGAGGGCGTGGCGCCTGACAGCTACCTCGTTCCCCAGCGCGGCGTGACGCGCAACACCAAGGGCGAGCCGGTGTCGCTCGTCGTCAATGCCGATAACAAGGTCGAGCAGCGCGTGCTCACGGTGTCGCGCAGCGTCGGCAATAGCTGGCTGGTCGATACCGGAATCAAGGATGGCGACCGGGTCATCGTCGAGGGCAGCCAGTTCGCCCGGCCCGGACAGGACGTCACCCCCGTCGACGTGGTGGTGGACGACACGACGGGCGAGGTGCGCGAGCGCGGCCAGCAGAGCACGGCGCCGGCATCGTCGGTCAACCAGGCGGCCGCTCCCGCCGGCACCTCGACCAGCACGTCGAACTGAGGCACGTCCATGTCCCGCTTCTTTATCGACCGCCCGGTCTTCGCCTGGGTTATCGCCCTTCTCATCATGCTTGGCGGTGTGCTGGCGCTGAACAGCCTGCCCATCGCGCAATACCCGCAGATCGCGCCGCCGACGGTCACCGTCACCGCCTCCTATCCCGGCGCCGACGCCCAGACCGTGGAGAACTCGGTGACCAAGGTCATCGAGCAGGGCCTGACCGGCATCGACAATCTCGACTACATGTCGGCCACCTCGACCTCGACCGGCCAGGCCACGATCACGCTCACCTTCACCAATGCGGCCGATCCCGACATCGCGCAGATGCAGGTGCAGAACAAGCTGCAACTCGTGACCCCGCAGCTGCCGAGCGTGGTGCAGACCAACGGCATCTCCGTCGACAAGGCCTCCGACGGCTTCCTGATGGTGATCGCCTTCGTCTCGACCGACGGCCGCATGTCCTCGACCGACGTGTCCGACTATGTCGATTCGACGCTCAACGACACGCTGCGGCGCATCGAGGGCGTCGGCTCGACCACGCTGTTCGGCTCCTCCTACGCCATGCGCGTCTGGCTCGACCCGGAAAAGCTCTCCAAGTACCAGCTCATGCCGAGCGACGTGGCGAGCGCGATCGAAGCGCAGAACACGCAGGTTTCCGCCGGCCAGCTCGGCGGCCTGCCGGTGCGGCCGGGCCAGCAGCTCAACGCCACGGTGACGGCGCGCTCGCGCCTGCAGACGCCGGAGCAGTTCCGCAACATCATCCTCAAGAGCACGACGGACGGCTCGCTGGTGCGCATCAACGATGTCGCGACGGTGGAGCTCGCCGCGGAGACCTACACCACCTCTTCGCGTTACAACGGCAAGCCGGCGGGCGGCCTCGCCATCAATCTGGCGACCGGCGCCAACGC
This sequence comes from Ancylobacter sp. VNQ12, assembly GCF_049445835.1. NCBI lineage: Bacteria > Pseudomonadati > Pseudomonadota > Alphaproteobacteria > Hyphomicrobiales > Xanthobacteraceae > Ancylobacter > Ancylobacter sp. VNQ12. The sequence continues at coordinate 246,177 of NZ_JBMSDU010000003.1, forward strand.
CATCAGCACGGCGGAGAAGGTCAAGTCCGCCATCGAGCGGATGAAGCCGACCTTCCCCGAGGGGGTCGAGGTCTTCTACCCCTATGACACCACGCCTTTCGTCCTGCTCTCCATCGAGGAGGTGGTGCGCACGCTGCTGGAGGCCATCGCCCTCGTCTTCGTGGTGATGTTCGTCTTCCTGCAGAACATCCGCGCGACGCTCATCCCCTCGCTCGCCGTTCCCGTCGTGCTGCTCGGAACGTTCGGTGTGCTGGCGCTGTTCGGCTACTCCATCAACACGCTGACCATGTTCGCCATGGTGCTCGCCATCGGCCTCCTGGTCGACGACGCCATCGTCGTGGTCGAGAATGTCGAGCGCGTGATGGAGGAGGAGGGGCTCCCGCCGAAGGAGGCGACCCGCAAGTCCATGGGCGAGATTACCGGCGCGCTGATCGGTATCGCCACCGTGCTCTCCGCCGTGTTCATCCCCATGGCGTTCTTCGGCGGTTCGGTTGGCGTGATCTATCGCCAGTTCTCCGTCACCATCGTCTCCGCGATGGCGCTCTCGGTGCTGGTCGCGCTGGTCCTTACCCCCGCGCTATGCGCCACCATCCTCAAGCCTCCGAGGGAGCACGCCAAGAGCCGCGGTTTCTTCGGCTGGTTCAACCGGAATTTCGACCGCACCGCCCATGCCTACCGCACCGGAACCGCCGGGATGCTGGCGCGCTCGGGACGCTTCCTCGTGGTCTTCCTCGCCATCGGTGTCAGCATGGCCTGGATGTTCGTGCGGCTGCCCTCGTCCTTCCTCCCGGAGGAAGACCAGGGCATCCTCATCACCATGGTGCAGCTGCCCGTCGGCGCCACCGCCGACCGCACTGAAAAGGTGCTCGACGCAGTCCGTACCCATTTCCTTGTCGACGAGAAGGACGCGGTGGAGGGGGTCTTCACCGTCAACGGCTTCGGCTTCAGTGGGCAGGGGCAGAATCTCGGCATCGCCTTCGTGCAGTTGAAGCCCTTCGACGACCGCAAGTCCGCCGCCGTCTCCGCCAGTGCGGTTGCGGGCCGGGCGATGGCGGCGCTGCACATGCGCGACGCCATGGTCTTCACCCTCAGCCCGCCCGCGATCCAGGGCATGGGCAATTCAGGCGGCTTCAGCTTCTATCTGCAGGACATTACGGGTGCCGGCCACGAGAAGCTGATGGCGACCCGCAACCAGCTGCTCGGCATGGCGGGGCAGGACAATCGCCTGATCGCCACCCGCCCGAATGGGCTGGAGGACGAGCCGCAATTCGTCGTCGACATCGACCAGGAGAAGGCGAGCGCGCTCGGCGTGTCGCTCGCCGACATCAACGATACGCTCTCCACGGCCTGGGGCAGCGACTATGTGAACGACTTCCTCGACCGCGGGCGGGTGAAGAAGGTCTATCTCCAGTCAGCGGCGGATTTCCGCATGCAGCCGGAGGATCTCGCCACCTGGGAGGTGCGCAATTCCTCCGGAACAATGGTGCCCTTCGCGTCCTTCGCCTCGACCCGCTGGACCTATGGCTCGCCGCGGCTGGAGCGCTTCAACGGCTCCTCGGCGGTGGAGATCCAGGGACAGGCGGCGCCGGGCGTATCTTCCGGCGTGGCAATGGATGCGATCGACGCGATCGTGGCCAAGCTGCCGCCAGGCTTCGCCCATGAATGGACCGGCCTGTCGCATCAGGAACGGCTCTCGTCCAACCAGGCGGCGGCGCTCTACGCCATCTCGGTACTCGTCATCTTCCTCTGCCTTGCCGCGCTCTATGAGAGCTGGCCGATTCCCTTCGCCGTGCTGCTGTCGGTGCCGATCGGCATCTTCGGTGCGCTGCTCGCCGCGCAGCTGTTCGGCCAGAGCAACGACGTCTATTTCAAGGTCGGCCTGCTCACCACCATCGGCCTGGCCGCGAAAAACGCGATCCTCATCGTCGAGTTCGCCATCGAGCGGCAGGCGCACGGGGCGAGCCTCGTCGAGGCGACATTGGACGCGGCGCGCCAGCGGCTGCGCCCGATCCTGATGACCTCCTTCGCCTTCATCCTCGGCGTGACGCCGCTCGCCATCGCCAGCGGTGCCGGCTCAGGGGCGCAGAACGCCATCGGCATCGGCGTCATGGGCGGCATGATCGCGGCCACCGTGCTCGGCGTGTTCTTCGTGCCGCTGCTCTTCGTCGCCGTGCGCCGCATCTTCCCCGGCAAGGCTCCCGAACCGTCGTCCGCCAGCGGGGCGACCCCGGCCGGGGAGGCGGGCGATGCCCATGCCGGCTGATCTCCCTCTCTACCCCGCGATCTTCTCTCTCCCTTCAGGTGAGCCGATGCCGATCCCGACCGCCTCTCGCTCCCTGCGCGCCCCGCACCTGACATGCGCGCTCTTCGCCGCCATGCTGCTCGGCGGCTGCGCGGTCGGGCCCGACTACAGCGCGCCGGCCCTGCAACTGCCCGCCAAATGGGGCGCGGCCGCACCGGCCGTCACGGTGAATGGCGAGGAGGCGGACAACCGCCCGCCGGAACTCGCCCGCTGGTGGGAGCGGCTCGGCGACAGGACGCTGAACCGGCTGGTCGACGAGGCGGTGGCCGGCAATCTCGACGTCGCCACCGCCAAGGCGCGCGTGCGGCAGGCTCGCGCCACCCGGCAGCAGGCGATCGGTGCCCTGGCTCCCTCGGTCACCGGTTCGGGCAGCTACACCCGTGCCGACGATGGCAGCAATGTCTCCAGTAGCGGCGACGTGACGGTGGCAGGTCCGTATGACTCGTTCTCCCTCGGCGCCAATGCGAGCTGGGAACTCGACCTGTTCGGCGAGAACCGCCGCGCCGCTGAGGCTGCGACCTACGGACTCGACGCCTCCGAGGAGACGCTGCGCAACACGCTGCTCACCCTGATCGGCGACGTCGCGACCTATTATGTCGAGGCGCGTGGCTATCAGGCCCGCGCCGCGCTCGCCCGCCGCACCGCCGCCTCCCAGCGCGAGACCGCCGCGCTCACCCGCACCAAGCTGCAGGTCGGCTCGGCCTCCGCCGTCGATGTCGCCAATGCGGAAGGGCAGGCGGCCAGCACCGAGGCCAATATTCCCGAGCTCGAATCGAACTACCAGCAGACGGTGCACCAACTTGCCATCCTGCTCGGACAGCCGCCGAGCGCGCTGAATGACGAGATGAAGCGCAGCGCGCCCATTCCCACGCCGGTCAAGGCGATCCCGCGTGGCGTGCCGGCGAATGTGCTGCTCTCGCGCCCCGATGTGCGGCTCGCCGAGCGCCAATACGCGCAGTACACCGCCAAGATCGGCGAGGCGGAAGCCGCGCGCTATCCCGATGTCAGCCTGGTCGGCGACGTCTCTACCTCGGCCACCAAGGTCGGTGACCTCGGCAAGAGCTCGAGCATCAGCTGGAGCTTCGGGCCGAGCGTGAGCATCCCGATCTTCAATGCCGGCCAGCTGAAGGCCGCGGTGGACTACGCGCAGGCCCAGCGCGACGAATATTTCCTGACCTATCGCGCCGCCGTGCTGACAGCTTTGCAGGACGTGGAGAACGCCAGCGTCTCCCTGCAGCAGGAGCGCATCAAGTACCGCAGCCTCGATGCCTCCGCCGCTTCCTACCGGCAGGCCGCCTCGCTCGCCCGCACGCTCTATCAGAGCGGCTCGTCGAGCTTCCTCGACGTGCTGGACGCCGAACGCTCGGCCTATTCCGCCGACGACTCGCTGCTCACCAGCCGGGTTGCCATCGCCACCGACTATGTCGCGCTCAACAAGGCGCTGGGCGGCGGCTGGACCGGCACGGTGGACGACCGCACGCCCGCGGTGGTGGATACGCAGATGGCGCCGCGCCTCGTCTCGCTCGAGAAGACCGGCCTGAAGCCGCGCGATCCCGACAACCAGGGCATCGGCGAGGCCTTCGCGCACTGATGGCGCGAGGGAAACCAGGGGCGACTGAGCCTCTAAATCACGCTTTGGATTCTCCTGTGAACCAGAGGAGAATGAGGGCTTGGCCGGATAATGCCGTTTGGTACGGGATTGAAAGAGAACATATTGCGAACATCGAACAAAACAAGTACGGTGTGCGCAATCACCGCTGATGTCCCTTTCCCCCTTGCGTGCAACCCGGAGCCCGGCAATGACTCAAGCGACGTTGCGACTCGTCGAAGGATCGTCCATGGACAAGGCCAAGGCGCTGGACGCCGCACTTACTCAGATCGAGCGCCATTTCGGCAAGGGCTCGATCATGCGGCTCGGCAAGAACGAGAAGATCATGGAGATCGACACGGTCTCCACGGGGTCGCTTGGCCTCGACATCGCGCTCGGCATTGGCGGGCTGCCGCGCGGGCGCATAGTCGAGATCTTCGGGCCGGAATCGTCGGGCAAGACCACGCTGGCGCTCCACACGGTGGCGGAAGCGCAGAAGAAGGGCGGCGTCTGCGCCTTCATCGACGCCGAGCATGCGCTCGACCCGATCTATGCCCGCAAGCTGGGCGTCGAGCTGGATAATCTGCTGATCTCCCAGCCCGACGCCGGCGAACAGGCGCTGGAGATCGCCGACACGCTGGTGCGTTCGGGCGCGGTCGACGTGCTCGTGGTGGATTCGGTCGCGGCGCTGACCCCGCGTGCCGAACTCGACGGCGAGATGGGCGACAACCAGCCGGGCATGCAAGCGCGGCTGATGAGCCAGGCGCTGCGCAAGCTCACCGCCTCGATCAACCGGTCGCAGACCATGGTGATCTTCATCAACCAGATCCGCATGAAGATCGGCGTCATGTATGGCAGCCCGGAGACCACGACGGGCGGCAATGCGCTGAAGTTCTATTCCTCGGTGCGCCTCGACATTCGCCGTATCGGCGCGATCAAGGAGCGCGACGAGGTGGTCGGCAACCAGACCCGCGTCAAGGTGGTGAAGAACAAGCTGGCCCCGCCTTTCAAGCAGGTGGAGTTCGACATCATGTATGGCGAAGGCGTCTCGAAGATGGGCGAACTCATCGACCTCGGCGTCAAGGCCGGCGTGGTCGACAAGTCGGGCGCCTGGTTCTCGCATGACAGCCAGCGCCTCGGCCAGGGCCGCGAGAACGCCAAGAGCTTCCTGCGCCAGAATCCGGACCTGGCGGGCCGCATCGAGAGCGCCATCCGCCAGAATGCCGGCCTCATCGCCGAGCAGATCCTCGCCGGTCCCGCCGAGGAAAGCGACGACGACGCCGAGGGCTGATCCCATTTCGGGAAACGGCGCCGGCAACGGGGCTCTTCGGCCTTGAGGTTGAGCGGTGTCGGGCGGCATCGGTGCGGCAGCTCCCGCCTTCACCGACGCTGCCTCCATGGCGCGCCCCAAGTTTTCGACAGGCGCTGCGAGCGGGGTGGGGCCTTTCTGGACAAGCCCTTGGTGCGTCGCTAGAACCGTGCTCTCGCGCCGCGCGGCGCGGGCCGGTGGCTGCCCAGCGCCGGTTGTCTGGTTATTCGGCGGACCTGTTTCGATGAGCGGCGTTAACGAGATACGATCGACCTTCCTCGACTATTTCGCGAAGAACGGTCACCAGGTGGTCGAGTCCTCGCCGCTCGTCCCGCGCAACGATCCGACATTGATGTTCACCAATGCCGGCATGGTGCAGTTCAAGAACGTCTTCACCGGCATCGAGAAGCGCCCCTATTCGCGCGCGGCGACCTCGCAGAAATGCGTCCGCGCCGGCGGCAAGCACAACGATCTCGACAATGTCGGCTACACCGCGCGGCACCACACCTTCTTCGAGATGCTCGGCAATTTCTCCTTCGGCGACTATTTCAAGGAGAACGCCATCGAGTTCGCGTGGAATCTGATCACCCGCGAATTCGAGTTGCCGGTCGAGAAGCTGCTCGTCACCGTCTATTCCGAGGACGACGAGGCGTTCGGCCTGTGGAAGCGCATTGCCGGGTTGCCCGATTCCAAGATCATCCGCATCCCGACCTCGGACAATTTCTGGCAGATGGGCGACACCGGGCCGTGCGGCCCGTGCTCGGAGATCTTCTACGACCACGGCGCGCATATTCCCGGTGGCCCGCCCGGCTCGCCGGACGCCGATGGCGACCGCTTCATCGAGATCTGGAACCTCGTCTTCATGCAGTTCGAGCAGCTGCCGGGCGGCGAGCGCATCGCCCTGCCGCGGCCCTCGATCGACACCGGCATGGGGTTGGAGCGCATCTCCGCCGTGTTGCAGGGCACGCATGACAATTACCAGATCGACCTGATGCGGGCGCTGACCGGCGCGGTCGAGGAACTGACCGACATTCCCGCGGACGGGCCGCAAAAGGCCAGCCACCGCGTCATCGCCGACCATCTGCGGGCGGCGACTTTCCTGGTGGCGGACGGGGTTCTGCCCTCGAATGAGGGGCGCGGCTACGTGTTGCGCCGCATCATGCGCCGCGCCATGCGCCACGCCCAGCTGCTCGGCGCGCGCGACCCGCTGATGCACCGGCTGGTGCCGGTGCTGGTGCGCGAGATGGGCCGCGCCTACCCCGAGATCGTGCGGGCCGAGGCGCTGGTCAGCGAGACGCTGCGGCTGGAAGAGACGCGATTCCGCAAGACGCTGGAGCGCGGCCTCGCCATTCTCGAGAGCGAGAGCGAGGGGCTCGGCAGCGGCGCCAAGTTCTCCGGCGAGACCGCCTTCAAGCTCTACGACACCTATGGTTTCCCGCTCGACCTGACCGAGGACGCGCTGCGCGCGCGCGGCATCTCGGTGGATGTCGACAGCTTCGGCGCGGCGATGGAACGCCAGCGCGCGGAGGCGAGAGCCTCCTGGGCGGGGTCCGGCGAGGCGGCGACCGACGCGGTCTGGTTCGGCGTGCGCGACGATGTCGGCGTCACCGAGTTCCTCGGCTACGAGACCGAGAGCGCCGAGGGCGCGATCACCGCGCTGATCGCCGACGGGCGCCGGGTCGACGAATTGCGGGCCGGCACGCGCGGCCTCGCCGTGCTGAACCAGACGCCGTTCTATGCCGAGTCCGGCGGGCAGGTGGGCGACACCGGCCGGCTGACCGGTGAGGGCGGTCTGGCCGCGCGGATCATCGGCACGCAGAAGAAGCTCGGCGAGATCTTCGCCCATGAGGTCGAGGTCGAGAGCGGCACGCTCGCCGTCGGCGCGCCGGTGGTGCTGAGCGTCGACCGCGAGCGCCGCGGCGCCATCCGCGCCAATCATTCGGCGACGCATCTGCTGCACGAGGCGCTGCGCCGCGTGCTGGGCGATCATGTGGCGCAGAAGGGCTCGCTGGTCGCGCCGGACCGGCTGCGCTTCGACTTCAGCCATCCCAAGCCGCTCGAGGAGAGCGAGCTCAAGGCGGTGGAGGACATCGCCAACCGCATCGTGCTGCGCAACGAGCCGGTGGTGACGCGGCTGATGGCGGTGGACGACGCCATCACCTCGGGCGCGCGGGCGCTGTTCGGCGAGAAATATGGCGAGGAGGTGCGCGTCGTGTCGATGGGCACCGATCCCGGCAATGGCGCGCCCTATTCAGTCGAATTGTGCGGCGGCACCCATGTCGCGCGCACCGGCGACATCGGCATCGTCTCGGTGCTCGGGGAGAGCGCGGTCGCGGCCGGCGTGCGCCGTATCGAGGCGATGACCGCCGATGTGGCGCGTCATCACCTCAACGAGCAGGCGCGCGCGCTGCGCGGAGCGGCCGGCCTGCTCAAGGCGCCGGTGGTCGAGATCGAGGCGCGGGTTGCCCAGCTGGTCGAGGAACGGCGCAAGCTGGAGCGCGAGCTCGGCGAGGCGCGCCGCAAGCTCGCCATGGGCGGCGCGGAAGCCGGCGAGGAGCCGACCCGCACGGTCGGTTCGGTCAAGCTGCTGGCGCGCCAGGTTTCCGGCATCGACCTCAAGGATCTCAAGGCCCTGGCCGATGAGGGCAAGAAGCGGCTGGGCTCCGGCGTGGTGGCCATCGTCGGCGTGACCGATGAAGGGCGCGCGGGCCTCGTCGTCGGTGTGACCGACGACCTGACCGGCACCTATGACGCCGTGGCGCTGGTGCGCCGCGGCGCGGAGGCGCTCGGCGGCAAGGGCGGCGGCGGCCGGCCGGACATGGCGCAGGCCGGCGGCCCTGACGGCGCGCGCGCGGGCGAGGCGCTGGCGGCCATCGAAGCCGCGTTGGCGGGCTGAGCGCAGGCGGCGGCGCGCCGCGGGGGGCGACCGCCATGGCGGGCCGGAACAGTTCAGGTTGGCTCTCTGCCGCGTGGCGCCGCGACCGGCGCCGGCGCTGCTATGAAGTGCTGGAGCGCGATGCCGCGCATGACCGGCTGGCCGAGCAGGTCAATCTCGGCCTCGTCGTGCTGATCATCGTCAATGTCCTCGCCGCCGTGCTGGAGACCGTGCCCAGCCTCTTGCTGCGCGACCAGGTGCTGTTTCGCGCCTTCGAGGCGTTCTCTCTGGTGATCTTTGCGCTCGAATACGGGCTCAGGGTGTGGGCCGCGCCGGAAGATCCCCGCTACCGTGGCCTCTCGGGCATGCGGGCGCGGCTGCGCTACATCGCGACGCCGACGGCGATCATCGATCTCCTCGCCTGGCTTCCCTTCGTGGTGTCGGCCTTCGCCGGCGTCAATCTGCGCACGCTGGCCATCTTGCGGCTGCTGCGTTTCGTCAAGCTGGCGCGCTATTCGCCGGGCATGCAGTCGCTGCTGGAAGTGCTGCGCAGCGAGCGGCAGTCGCTCGTCGCCTGCTTCTGGCTGCTGACGGCGGCGGTGCTGATTTCCGCTTCCGCCATGTACGTCGCCGAAGGCGCGGTCCAGCCCGAGCACATGGGCTCCATCCCGGCCGCCATGTGGTGGGCGATGGCGACGGTGACGACGGTGGGCTATGGCGACGTCTATCCGGTGACGACGCCGGGCCGCATCATCGCCGGCATGACCATGATCACCGGCATCATCATGATCGCGCTGCCGGTCGGCATCATCGCCACCGCCTTCGTCGACGTCATCAAGCGGCGAGACTTCATCATCACCTGGGGCATGGTGGCGCGCGTGCCGCTGTTCGCCGATCTCGATGCGGCGGGCATCGGCGAAATCCACAAGGCGCTTTCCGCGCATATGGCGCACCCCGGGGAAATCATCGTGCGGCGCGGCGAGGCGGCGCGCTCGATGTATTTCATCGCCTCGGGCGAGGTGGCGCTGGAATTCGCCGACCGGACCATCGTGCTCAGCGAGGGGCAGTTCTTCGGCGAGATGGCGCTGCTGCAATCCACCAAGCGCGCGGCGACGGCGCGCGCGCGGGTGCGGTCCATGCTGCTGATGCTCAATGCGGACGATCTGGCCGATGTGATCCGGCGCCATCCGCAGATCGGCGAGCGCATTCTCGCCATGGCGAAGGACGCCGAGGGGCCGCACGCGCTGCGGCGCAGTGCCGATATCGCCGACGATGAATTGTCGGCCAAGGACGACGACGGCTGACGCGCGACGATCTGGCCAGCGCGCTGGCGCGGGTGGTTCCGGAGCGCAGCGGCGCCGCGCCCCGGAGTGTCGATCAGGCGAGCGCCTTCTGCAGGTTCTCGGAGATCTTGTCGAGGAAGCCGGTGGTGGAGAGCCACTTCTGGTCCGCGCCGACGAGCAGGGCGAGGTCCTTGGTCATGTAGCCGCTCTCGACCGTGTCGATGCACACCTTCTCCAGCGTCGCAGCGAAGTTGGCGAGTGCGGCGTTGTCGTCGAGCTTGGCGCGATGGGAAAGGCCACGGGTCCAGGCGAAGATCGAGGCAATGGAGTTGGTGGAGGTCTCCTTGCCCTTCTGGTGCTCGCGATAGTGGCGGGTGACGGTGCCGTGCGCGGCCTCGGCCTCGACGGTGTTGCCATCCGGGGTCATCAGCACGGAGGTCATCAGGCCGAGCGAGCCGAAGCCCTGGGCGACGATGTCGGACTGCACGTCGCCGTCATAGTTCTTGCAGGCCCAGACATAGCCGCCGGACCACTTGAGCGCGGAAGCGACCATGTCGTCGATCAGGCGGTGCTCGTACCAGATCTTCCGCTTCTCGAATTCAGCCTTGAATTCGGTCTCGTAGATGTTCTGGAAGATCTCCTTGAACCGACCATCATACTGCTTGAGGATCGTGTTCTTGGTCGAGAGATAGACCGGGTAGTTCCGCATCAGGCCGTAGTTCAGCGAGGCGCGGGCGAATTCGACGATGGACTCGTCGATATTGTACATCGCCATGGCGACGCCGGAGCCCGGGTAGTCGTAGACGTCGTGCTCGATGGTGGTGCCGTCCTCGCCGACGAACTTGATGCTCAGCTTGCCCTTGCCCGGCACCTTGAAGTCGGTCGCGCGGTACTGGTCGCCGAAGGCGTGGCGGCCGACGATGATCGGCTGGGTCCAGCCCGGCACGAGGCGCGGCACGTTCTTGCAGATGATCGGCTCGCGGAAGATCACGCCGCCGAGGATGTTGCGGATCGTGCCGTTCGGCGAGCGCCACATCTTCTTGAGGCCGAATTCCTTCACGCGGCCTTCGTCGGCGGTGATGGTGGCGCACTTCACGCCGACGCCGACCCGCTTGATCGCCTCGGCCGCGTCGACGGTGACCTGATCCTCGGTCGCGTCGCGGTTCTCGATGCTCAGGTCGTAATACTCAAGGTCGATGTCCAGGTAGGGATGGATCAGCTTGTCCTTGATGTACTGCCAGATGATGCGCGTCATCTCGTCGCCGTCGAGCTCGACGACCGGATTCGCGACCTTGATTTTCGCCATGGGGTTCCACCTTCGCGCGGATTGCAGATCGTAATGGGGCCTCGGCGTCCGTCCGCGCGGCGGGCACCGGCGAAGGCGTGATAGCGCGCCGCAAGGTCAAGCGGAAGCAGTTACGGTGCCAACTTTCGGGCAAGGGTGAATAAGGGCGCCGCGGAGCGGGCTTTGTCGCGTGCGGAGGAGCCGGGCCTGTCGCGGCAGGTTCATCCGGTGCTGCTATCGCCGCGCCGTCTCAACCTTCCCGGAGCCGTCCGTATCGGCGCCGACTGGAGTCGCCCATGTCCTTCCTTTCCATTCCCGCGATCGCCCGCCGCTCGTCGCTTGCCTGCGCGGTGCTGCCGCTCGCGCTCGGCCTTTCCGTCCTCGGTGCGCAGGCGCAGGAACAGCGCCCGGCCGCGCAGACGATCAACCGATTCGACGTGCCGGAGGCCCGGCAGGCTGTCGCGGTCTCGGATCGCTATTTCTATGCCATCGACAACCGCACGCTGGTGAAGCTGGACAAGGCGAACGGCCAGGCGCTGGCCAAGTGGGAAGGGCCGAAAGCCGGTCCGATCCTGCATCTCGACAGCGGCGTGGTCCGCGACGGCAAGCTCTACACGGCCCATTCCAACTATCCCGACTGGCCAATGGTCTCGTCGGTCGAGGTGTGGGACGCCGAGACGCTGAAGCATGTGGAGACGCACAGCTTCGGCATCGAGCGCGGCTCGCTCACCTGGATCGACCGCGACCCGCAGGGTCGCTGGTGGGGCGCGTTCGCCAATTACAACCGGGTATTCGACAAGAGCCCGCTGGCCTATGGCAACAAGTACGCGACGCAGATCGTGCGCTTCAATCCGGATTGGAGCGTTGCCGAAGCCTGGGTCTATCCCGATGCGCTGGTGGCGAAGTTCCAGGACATGAGCAATTCCGGCGGCGCTTTCGGCCCGGATGGCCGGCTCTATATCAGCGGCCATGACAATCCCGAGCTCTATGTCGTCGCCCCGCCGGAGATGGGCTCGGTGATGCAGTGGCAGGAGACCATCCCGCTCGAGATCGGCGGGCAGGGCTTCGCCTTCGATCCGGTGCAGCCGGGCGTGGTGTGGGGCATCATTCGCGGCAAGGCCGGCGGTCCCAGCCAGGTGACGGTCAGCCGCCTGCCGGACGCCAAGTAGCGCGGGGAGACGCCGGCGGGCGCGCGGTGCGTCCGGCGGCGGGGGCGGGAGCCGTCGTCGAGCCGCAAGACGGCGGTTCAGTTTTGCCGGGACTTGCTTTAGGACGACGGCATGTTCGCGCTGATGCCTCGTCCTTCCGCCCGCCGGAGTGCCGCCTGATGTCGGGCGCCGGCACAGATTCGACCCGTCCCTGGCCCGAGGGCGGGCCGGTGGTCATTCTCGTCGAGCCGCAGCTCGGCGAGAATATCGGCTCGGCCGTGCGGGCGATGGGCAATTTCGGCCTGTCGCGCCTGCGCCTGGTCAATCCGCGCGAGGGCTGGCCGAACCCGAAGGCGGTGACCTTCGCCTCCGGCGCCGACCGCATCCTTGAGGATGCCGAGCTGTTCCCGGACCTGCGCTCGGCGATTGCCGACCTCAATTTCGTCGCCGCCGCCACGGCGCGCGAGCGCGGCATGCAGAAAACCGTGCTCGGGGCGGACCAGGTGGCGGCCGAGACGGCCGGGCGCATCGCGCTGGGCGAGAATGTCGGGCTGCTGTTCGGGCGCGAGCGCACGGGGCTCTATACGGAAGAGGTCTCGCTCGCCGACGTGATCCTCACTCTGCCGGTGAACCCGGCCTTCGCCTCGCTCAATCTCGGCATGGCGGTGGCGGTGGTCGGCTATGAGTGGTTCAAGCTCGCCTCGGGCGGAGCGCTGCCGTTCCAGCCGCCGGACCGCTACGCCCTTGCCGACAAGGCGGACCTGCTGGCCTTCTTCGATCATGTCGAGCATGAACTCGACGAGGCGCTGTTCTTCCGCTCGCCGGAGAAGAAGCCGGTCACTACGCGCAACATTCGCAACATCTTCCACCGCATCGGCCTGACGCGGCAGGACGTCGCCACGCTGCACGGCATGGTCACGGCGCTGGTCGAGGGGCGTACCAAGCGCGAGGCGCGCACCGCCGCCCGGCTTGGCGGCAAGGCTGGCGGCAAAGCTGCGGGCAACGGGAAGACGCCGGCCGGGGAGGGGACGGCAGACGACTGAGGCGGCGTGCAACGATCGATTCATCTCGATGCGTCACAATCCTGCCGGGGATGGAGGACATCAGATGCGCATCGAGGCTTCACCCGCTTCCGCGTCGCAGGCGCCCGGTCCGACCGGGCATGGCGTTCCGCGTGGCACCCCCTTTCCAGGTTCAACCGGACCGCTCTCCGTGTCGTCGCTGCCTCCGCTCTCTGCCGCGCTGCGTGCGCCCACCATCCTCGTCTTCGATTCGGGGCTGGGCGGCCTGTCGGTATTCCGCGAGCTGACCCGCGTGCGGCCGGACGCGCATTTCATCTATGCCGCCGACGATGCCGGCTTTCCCTATGGTCCGCGCGACGAGCAGGACCTGATCGGCCGGGTGACGGCGGTGATGGATGCGCTGATCGCGCGCCTCGCGCCGGATGCGGTGGTGATCGCCTGCAATACCGCCTCGACGCTGGTGCTGCCGGTGCTGCGCGCGCGCTACGCCATTCCGTTCGTCGGCACGGTGCCGGCGATCAAGCCGGCCTGCGAGGGCTCGCTGACCAAGCAGGTGAGCGTGCTGGCGACGCCGGGAACGGTGAAGCGCGACTACACGCAGGCGCTGATCCGCGATTTTGCCGGCAATTGCCACGTCACGCTGGTCGGTGCCACCCGGCTCGCGCCGCTATCGGAAGCCGCCATGGCGGGCGCGCCGGTCGCGGATGAGGACTTCGCCGCCGAGATCGCGCCGGCCTTCGTGCGCGAGGGCAGGGACCGCACCGACACGGTGGTATTGGCCTGCACGCATTACCCGCTCGTGCTGGACCGGCTGGAGAAGGTGGCGCCCTGGCCGGTGCGCTGGGTCGATCCGGCCGCCGCCATCGCCCGCCGGCTGAGTTCGCTCATCGGCCCGGTGGCTTTCGCGGCGAGCCCGATGCCGCTGCGCCTGTTCTCCACCGGGCGGCCACTCGACGCGGCGCTGGTGGAGCGCATCGTCGGGCGGCGCTCGCGCCGGGGCGAACTGGTGCCGCTGGACGTCGTCGCGATGTGAGCGCGGGCTACGACGCGCACGCCTTGCGCACGACACGTTCCCCGCCCAGCATGCCGCACCGGCAGAATTGCCGCGGGAGATTCGCTCGTGACGTCCGCTGACGGTAAACGCGCTTTCGAACCTACGCGCCGCGCGCTGCTGCTCGGCGCCGGGGTGATGGCGATCGCCGGTGGGCGCGCGTCGGCCCAGTCGGCCAGCAAGTCGTTCGAGGCGTGGATCGCGGACTTTCGCGGACGGGCGAGGGCCAGGGGCATCTCCGACGCCGTCTATGACCGGGTGACGCGCGGGCTCGAGCCCGACATGTCGGTCTATGCCAAGGACAGCGCGCAGCCCGAATTCCGCGAACAGCTCTGGCAATATCTCAACCGGCGCATTTCCGAGTGGCGGCTGGTGACGGGGCAGGCGGCGGCGAAGCAGAACGCCGCGCTGCTCAAGCGGCTGCATGGCGATTTTGGCGTCGAGCCGGACGTGCTGCTCGGCCTGTGGGGCATGGAGAGCGCATTCGGCGAGCTGGTCGACGACCCCGACCACATGAAGCCGGTCTTCCCCTCGCTCGGTGCGCTGGCCTGGGGCGAGCCGCGGCGGCGCAAATATTGGGAGACCGAGTTCCTCAACGCGCTCGCCGTCGTCCAGCGCGGCTGGGGCGAGCCGGACGGCATGCACGGCTCCTGGGCCGGCGCCATGGGCCACACGCAGTGGATGCCCGAGGTGTGGCTCAATCTCGGCGTCGACTATGATGGCGACGGCCATCCCTCGCCCTATTCGGTGCCGGACGCGCTGGCGGGCTCGTCGCGCTATCTGATCAAGCGTGGAAGCTACCAGCGCGGCGTTCCCTGGGGTTTCGAGGTGCGGATGGACGGCCTGCCCGAGGCCGCCGCCGACGCCAAGACCTGGCGCACGGTCGAGGATTGGGCGAAACGCGGCGTGACGCCGGCCGGCGGCGGGCGCTTCGCGTTTCCCAAGGCGCGCACGCGGCTGTGGGCGCCGGTGGGCCCCGAGGGGCCGTGCTTCCTGCTGACGCAGAATTTTTTTGCCGTGCGCAGCTACAACCCGTCGATGAACTATGCCCTCGCGGTCTGCCATCTCGGCGACCGGGTGCTGGGCGGCGCGCCCTTCGTCACGGCTTTCCCCGGCGGCGAGCGCCCGCTGACGCTGGCGGAGATCCAGGAGGTCCAGCGCCGCCTCACGCGGGCAGGGTTCGACACGGGCGGGGTCGACGGGCGCGTGGGCAATATGACGATGCGCGCGGTGGCCGGTTTCCAGCGCAAGATCGGGCTGGAGCCTGACGGCTATGCCAGCCTCGACGTGCTGGCGTCGCTGCGCAAGGGGCGGTGAGGGCAGGCCCTCAGCCGAACCAGACCCGGCTGATGCGCCGGCCTGGGCCGTGCCTGATGTTGGCGCGGCCCGAGCGCAGGTCGAAGGTGAGGGGATCGCCGGTATTGTAGACGCGCAGTGCCTTGCCGATGAGGCTCTCCGTCGTGCCGGCGCCTCCCGTCTTCGCCTGCTCTGGAGCAGGTGTCAGCGCATCGGGCGGTATGGGATGCTCCGCGAGGCTCGCTTCGATCGAATCGCCGCGCGCGTGCACCCTGACGCCGCACAGCGGCCGGCCCGGCCCCCAATAGTCATCCGCGTTGATCACGCCGCGGGCTTCGGCGATGATCGGAAGGACGACGGTGAACGCGGTTCCAACAGGCGGCTGCGCGACGAAGTCGAAATCCTGCACGCCATCCTCGGGTGGCAGGACGTAACGCCAGGGCTCCAGTGAGGGATCGGTCCAGTTGCTGCTGGGAACGCTGCCGGAGGCGACGATGACGAGCGTCGGCGGGGCCGACTTCTGCAGTTGCACATCGACCTGAGTGACGGCCAGGACACGACGTCTGCTCATGGAATCCCCCAGCCTTCGCGCGGTTGCAAGGATGTGCAACTTTAACGAGTGTTCTGGTGTCGCGCAATCCGATATCGTCCCTCCTGGGCGCGCACCGTCCGCCGCTTGACCTTTCGGCCTTTTCCGACTATCCACCCGCCCACGCACGGGGTCGGCAACGGCCCCGTGCAACGTTTCACGCACCCATGGCTGTCTTCGGCGCGTTCGAAGACGACCTGTCGGCTCCCGAAAAAGGGGCAGAGGAGGGGGCGCGATCCAACCCGCAACTTGCGAGAGGACCAGCGCATGAGCAAGCGCGTTTCGGCCAAGCACAAGCTTGACCGCCGTATGGGCGAGAATATCTGGGGTCGCCCGAAGAGCCCCATCAACAAGCGTGAGTACGGCCCCGGCCAGCACGGCCAGCGCCGCAAGGGCAAGCTTTCCGACTTCGGCGTGCAGCTGCGCGCCAAGCAGAAGCTCAAGGGCTATTACGGCTCGATCGGCGAGAAGCAGTTCTACGCCGTCTATGTCGAAGCCTCGCGCCTCAAGGGCGATACCGGCGCCAACCTGATCGGCCTCCTGGAGCGCCGTCTGGATGCCGTGATCTACCGCGCCAAGTTCGTCCCCACCGTGTTCGCCGCCCGCCAGTTCGTAAGCCACGGCCACATCAAGGTGAACGGCCGTCGCGTCAACATCCCGTCCTACCAGGTGAAGGTCGGTGACGTGATCGAGGTGAAGGAAGCCTCCAAGCAGCTCGCGCTGGTCATGGAAGCGGCCGCCTCGGGCGAGCGCGACGTGCCGGACTATCTCGAAGTCGACGGCAACAAGGTGACGGCCAAGTTCGTCCGCGTGCCTGAGCTCAACGAGGTGCCCTATCCGGTCGTGATGGAGCCGAACCTCGTGGTCGAGTATTACTCGCGCTGATCCGGTCTTCCGACCGAACGAAAGAGCCGCCCGCGAGGGCGGCTTTTTTATTGCTCGGCAATCAGATGAGGGAAGAACTGAAGACGCAGCTTCCAGTCGATGAGGCCGAGGCTGCCGTGCTCCATGGCGCCGCCCATCACGAAGCGCACGCCCTCCGTCGCCGGTGAGTTCCGCGCCAGCAATCCGCACACGATGTCGACGAAAAGCAGCTTGAGCGCGCCGCGCGGCAGATGGTCGGCATGCGCCATGATGCTGACCATGCGCACGGCATTGCCGATGCGGCGCAGCACCACGCTGCCGACCAGCCGCTCGCGTCCCGTCGCCGCGTCGGTGACGAAGACGCCCCAGTCCTGCGTCCAGTAGAGCAGTGATGTCGAGCCGAGCCAGGGGTCGTGGCCGACGCCGGCATCCGCGAAGCCCAGCCGGCGCGCAATCGCCTTGAGGACCGGGCCGCCGGTGCGGAACAGCTTGGAGGTCTCGATATCGTAGAGGTCTTCGCCATGGGCGAAGCGGTCGAAGGTGCGGCAGGCATAGCCGTGCTCGCGCGCCACCTTCAGCTCGCGGGTGATGCCGCGGCGGGTCGCCTTCTTGATGGTGCGGATATAGGCGTCCGGGTCGGCGAAGCGGTCGAGGTCGATGACGCTGGCGCTGCCGCGCCATCGGCTCGGCGGGCGCCCGTCATTCCGCATGAACTTCGAGATGAAGTGTCGCTGATTTTCGACCATCTGCCGGTCGAGCAGGGCTCTCGGAGTGCCGAGCTGGAGTGTGGCGACGGGCAGCTCGCCAATATCGGCTATGCCGGCCCGCCGGAGCCGATCCGCCTTCTTGAGCCGGAACTGCACCGGCTCGATAAAGGCGAAATAGCCGCGCATGAGAAGTCGCTCCAGCGACACGCGGTCTCCTTCGGTTTCTCCCCCTCCCCGTCGGGGAGAGGGACCAACTGCAAGCTCAGGCCGTGGCGCGGCCCATCATCGGCACGCCTTTCTCTTCCAGCAGGGCCTGCAGCTCGCCCGCCTGGTACATCTCGCGCACGATGTCACAGCCGCCGACGAACTCGCCCTTCACGAAGACCTGCGGGATGGTCGGCCAGTTGGTGTATTCCTTGATGCCCTGACGCATCTCGTCGGAATCGAGGACGTTGACACCCTTATAGTCCACGCCGAGCAGCCCGAAGATCTGGGCGACCTGGCCGGAGAAGCCGCACATCGGGAATTGCGGCGTGCCCTTCATGAAGACGACGACGTCGTTGCTCTTCACCTGGCTGTCGATGAAATCGTGGATGCTCATGGCATTGCCCTTTGCCCTTGCGGGCCTTGCGAGTGGTGGTGGCGCGCCCTGGGGCCGCTTTCAGTCGGGTACATTGGTCTGAAGTGCCAATGCATGCAATATGCCGCCCATCGGCGCGCCGATGGCGGCATAGACCATCTGGTGCTGCTGAACGCGCGACTTGCCGCGGAAGCTCTCGCTCACAACGGTGGCGTGCCAGTGATTGTTGTCACCGGCCAGATCGCGCATCGTGACCGTGGCGTCCGGCAGCCCTTCCCTGATCAGGCGTTCGATCTCGGTGGCTTCCATGGCCATGCGTCGTGCTCCCTCACATCAGGCCCGCGCCCATATAGATGGGCAGCCAGGCTTCGTTACGCTCCCGCAGCGCGTCCACTACAAGTGGGCGCTCGCCCGGAATGTTCAACTTGTCGCCGCCGGTGACGCCGACCTTGGCGAGGCTGACGCCGGCGAGCTCGGCCTCGCGGATCACCTGCGCCTTGTCGCCCGAGGCGACGGTGATGACGTAGCGCGCCTGATCCTCGCCGAACCAGTAGGCATAGGGGTTGACGTCTTCCGGGGCCACAAGGCTGGCGCCGATGCCGGACGCCATCGCCATCTCGGTGAGCGCGACCAGCAGGCCGCCGTCGGAGATATCGTGCACCGCGGTGACGAGCCCGGCCGCGATCAGCGAGCGGATGAAGTCGCCGTTCCTGCGTTCGAGTTCCAGGTCGACCGGGGGCGGGGCGCCTTCCTCGCGGTCGAGGATCTCGTAGAGGAAGGCGGACTGGCCGAGCCAGCCGGCGGTCTCGCCGACCACGAAGACGATCTCGCCGCTGGCCTTGAACGGGACGGTCGCCGTCTTCGCGATGTCGTCGACCACGCCGACGCCGCCGATGGTCGGGGTCGGCAGGATGCCGCGCCCGTTGGTCTCGTTGTAGAGGCTGACATTGCCGGAGACGACGGGGAAGTCGAGCGCCAGCGCGGCCGCGCCGATGCCGCGCAGGCAGCCGACCAACTGGCCCATGATCTCCGGCTTCTCGGGATTGCCGAAGTTCAGATTGTCAGTGATCGCCAGCGGGCGCCCGCCGACGGCGGTGATATTGCGCCAGGCTTCCGCCACCGCCTGCTTGCCGCCCTCGAACGGGTCGGCCTCGCAATAGCGCGGAGTGACGTCGCAGCTCATGGCGAGGCCCTTGGGGCCGTCGCCGACGCGCACCACGGCGGCGTCGCCGCCCGGGCGCTGCACGGTGTTGTTGAGGATCAGGTGGTCGTACTGCTCCCAGATCCAGCGCTTGGAGGCGAAGTCCGGCGAACCGATCAGCCGTTCCAGCGCGCCGGGAATGGTCGCGGTGATCTCCAGCGAGGCCGGGTCGATGCGCTGCTGCTTGGGCGTCTCAACCCAGGGACGATCGTAGAGCGGGGCCTCGTCGCCCAGTTCCTTGATCGGCAGGTCAGCCTTGATCTCGCCCTTGTGCTTGACGACGAAGCGGAGCGTGTCGGTGGTGTAGCCGACGATGGCGAAGTCCAGGCCCCATTTGAGGAAGATCGCCTCGGCCTGCTCTTCCTTGCCCGGCGCGATGACCATGAGCATGCGCTCCTGGCTCTCGGAGAGCATCATCTCATAGGCGCTCATGCCCTCCTCGCGGCAGGGCAGCTTGTCGAGGTCGAGCTCGATGCCGAGGTCGCCCTTGGCGCCCATCTCGACCGCCGAGCAGGTCAGGCCCGCCGCGCCCATGTCCTGGATCGCGACGACGCAGCCTGCTTCCATGATCTCGAGGCAGGCTTCCAGCAGCAGCTTCTCGGCGAAGGGGTCGCCGACCTGCACGGTCGGGCGCTTCTCCTCCGCGCCCTCGCCGAATTCGGCCGAGGCCATGGTGGCGCCGTGGATGCCGTCGCGGCCGGTCTTGGAGCCGAGATAGACCACCGGCAGGCCGACGCCGGTCGCCTTGGCGTAGAAGATCTTGTCCGCATCGGCGAGGCCGACCGCCATGGCGTTGACGAGGTTGTTGCCGTCATAGCGGGTGTGGAAGCCGACCAAGCCTCCCACCGTGGGCACGCCGAAGGAATTGCCGTAGCCGCCGATGCCGGCGACGACGCCGGCCAGGAGATGACGGGTGCGCGGGTGCTTGGGGTCGCCGAAGCGCAGCGCGTTCAGCGCCGCGATGGGGCGCGCGCCCATGGTGAACACGTCGCGCAGAATGCCGCCGACCCCGGTGCCCGCGCCCTGATAGGGCTCGATATAGGAGGGGTGATTGTGGCTCTCCATCTTGAAGACGGCGGCCTGCCCGTCGCCGATGTCGATGACGCCGGCATTCTCGCCGGGCCCCTGGATCACCCATGGCGCCTTGGTCGGCAGCCCGCGCAGATGCAGGCGCGAGGACTTGTACGAGCAGTGCTCGTTCCACATGGCCGAGAAGATGCCCAGCTCGGTGAAGCTCGGCTCGCGGCCGATGAGCTTCAGGATGCGCTCATACTCGTCCAGCTTGAGGCCGTGTTCGGCGACGAGTTGCGGAGTGATCTTCGGTTCGGAGGAGGTCATGCGGGGGCCATTGCGTTACGCGGGCGCGGCGGGTGAGCCAGGCGATCTGCGGACAGGGGCGGGAGCAAGGCTCACGCCCGCTCCAGCACGCCGGCGATGCTCTCGAAGAGAGCACGTCCGTCGGTCGATCCGAGCAGCGGGTCGACATGGTTCTCGGGATGCGGCATCAGGCCGAGCACGTTGAGCTTCTCGGAGACGATGCCGGCGATGGAGTTGGCGGCGCCGTTCAGCACCTGGGTATCGTCGCGCCTGCCGTCGGAGGTGACATAGCGGAACACCACGCGGCCCTCGCCCTCGAGGCGCTTCAGCGTCTCGGCGTCGGCGGTGTAGTTGCCCTCGCCATGCGCGACGGGGAAACGCACGATGGCGCCCTTGGCGTAGCGGCGGGTGAAGGGGGTGTCGTTGCGCTCGACCTTGAGCAGCGCCTCGCGGCAGATGAAGCGCAGGCGCGCATTGCGCACCAGCACGCCGGGCAGCAGCCCGCTTTCGCATAGGATCTGGAAACCGTTGCAGATGCCGAGCACCAGCCCGCCGCGCGCGGCATGCGCGCCGACCGCGTCCATGATGGCGGCGCGGGCGGCGATGGCGCCGCAGCGCAGATAGTCGCCGTAAGAGAAACCGCCGGGCAGCACGACGAGGTCGGTGCCGGCGGGCAGCTCGGTCTCGGCATGCCAGACAATGCTGGGCGTGACGCCGGTGACCTGTTTCAGGGCGTGCGCGACATCGCCCTCGCGGTTCGAACCGGGGAAGAGGATTACGGCGGCTTTCATCGTGCTCAGCCCACGAACTCGATGCGGTAGGATTCGATCACCGTATTGGCGAGCAGCTTCTCGCAGGCGTCCTTCAGGGTCGACTCGGCCTTGGCCGGGTCGCTGCCGTCGAGCTCGACATCGAACACCTTGCCCTGGCGGACACTGGCGATGCCCGGCACGCCGAGCGAGCGCAGGGCGCCCTCGATGGCCTTGCCCTGAGGGTCGAGCACGGCGGATTTCAGGGTGACGAGAACGCGCGCCTTCATGGGATAACTCTCGAGGACGTTCTTGAGAAAAAACAGAAACGGGGGCTTTGCGGCCCCCGCCTATCATCTGGCCGCGAACGGCTCAACTTTCGAATGTGGATGGCAGCCCCGTCCGCGACGCAGCCGGGGCGCCGTTCTCACGTCTCGGGCTGTTCGGTCGGCTCGGATTTCACCAGAACCGGGCCGCCTTGCACCCGCTCGTTCTCGGCGATGATGCCGAGACGGCGCGCGACCTCGGAATAGGCCTCGACGAGGCCGCCCATGTCGCGGCGGAAGCGGTCCTTGTCGAGCTTGTCGTTCGACTTGATGTCCCACAGCCGGCAGGAATCGGGGCTGATCTCGTCGGCGACGACGATCCGCATCAGATCGTTCTCCCACAGCCGGCCGCATTCCATCTTGAAGTCGACGAGGCGGATGCCGACGCCGAGGAAGAGACCGGAGAGGAAGTCGTTCACGCGGATAGCCAGCGCGATGATGTCGTCGATTTCCTGGGTGGTGGCCCAGCCGAACGCCGTAATGTGCTCTTCCGACACCATCGGGTCGTTGAGCTGGTCGTTCTTGTAATAGAACTCGATGATCGAACGCGGCAGCTGCGTGCCTTCCTCGATGCCGAGGCGGGTCGACAGCGAGCCGGCGGCGACATTTCGCACGACGACTTCGAGCGGAATGATCTCGACTTCGCGGATGAGCTGCTCGCGCATGTTCAGCCGCTTGATGAAGTGCGTGGGGACGCCGATCTCGTTCAGCTTCAGGAAGATGTATTCCGAGATTCGGTTGTTCAGCACGCCTTTGCCGTCGATGACATCGTGCTTTTTGTTGTTGAAGGCGGTCGCGTCGTCCTTGAAGTGCTGGATCAGCGTGCCGGGCTCAGGGCCTTCGTAAAGGACCTTCGCCTTACCTTCGTAAATGCGGCGGCGGCGGCTCATGGGTGGGTACCGTCGGTTGAGGAAGTCCATTAGGGTGCCGAGGCTCCGGTTCCGGGTTCACGGCTTGGGCGCCGGACTTGTATGCGACCTGACGCGCTGTGGCGATTCGTATCGCTTGGAACCAGCGCCCACGGGCGGACACTAGCCGATCGGGGGACGGGATACAAACGCGACGGCGTGCAAGTTTCGTGCACGAGCCCTGACTCAATCACATGCGCCGATGCCGACCCCGCGCCGAGCGTCACATTGACCTAGGTGACAATACCGGGCTGTCGACGCCGTTGATTTGGGGACGGGGGCAGGATAATCAAGCCCGCGACTGACCTAGAGACAGGGGGGCGAGGCCATGAGCACGTTCGATAAGCGCGAAGATGGGTTCGAAGCCAAATACGCCCACGACGAGAACCTCAAGTTCAAGGCTCATGCGCGCCGAAACCGCGCGCTCGGGGTGTGGGCAGCCGGCAAGCTGGGCCTGACCGGCGACGAGGCGGATGCCTATGCGCGCTCGCTGATCGAGGCCGATCTCGAGGAAGCCGGTGACGAGGACGTCTACCGCAAGATCAAGGCCGACTTCGATGCGAAGTCCGTCGACATTTCCGAGCACCGCATCCGCCGCACCATGGATGAACTGCTCGAAGAGGCGATCAAGTCGCTGAAGACCACCGGCTGATTTTCCCGCGATTTCGGGGCGCATTCCGCCCGGCCGCGTGCCGGCGGGGCGCCCCGTAATGCCGTGCGCGAAACGCGGTGCCGGGCCTCGCATGGTAGGCGATTCGTATCGGATCGATGGGCGGTGGCCCACAATGGTTGCAGCTTGGCAACCATCTTCTCGCCATTTCGTTGCGAAGGACGTGGATTCCGGGCAAGCCTGAGCCTGGCCGTTGCCGCTCGTGAGGAGCGGTCGCGGCGTGGGAGGGCCCGATGCGGTTCACGACATCCTTCGCGCTGGCTTCCGGCATGCTCGTTGCCGGCTCGCTTGCGGCTGCGGCGTGGCCGGCGGTCACCCGAAGCAACACCAATGTCCGTGGCGGTCCGGGCGTTGGCTACAACGTGCTGGGCACGCTGCCGGCCGGGGCGCCGGTCGAGGTGGTTTCCTGCGCCGGGGCGTGGTGCCAGACGCAGTACGGCTATGTGAGCACCAGCCTGCTGGCGCAGGCGACGGCGGGCTCGCCGCTGGCCTACCGCTCGGGGGCGGTGCCGGGGCTTGCGGCGGGTGTCGGCCAGCCGACCTATGGCGCGGCGGCGCTGGGCTATGGCGGGGCAACCGGCACGAATTACCGGCTGCCCTACAACACGAGCGGCGTGGTCGCGCCGAGTTACGCGGCGCCGGCGGTGGCCGCGCCGCAGGCACACGGGCTGGAAGATTACAACGCGCTGTCCGCCGCCGGCGGCACCGGCGCGGTGGCGAGCGCGATGGCGGGCGAGGCGGGGACGGCGCATCCCGGCGAGAACACCACCATGGCCGGCTCGCGCACCACGATCGGCACCACCAATGTGCGCTCGGGACCGGGCACCGAATACAATGTGGTGAAGACGCTGCCGGACTTCACCAAGGTCGAGGTGTCGGGCTGCAATAATGGCTGGTGCCAGACCAACGAGGGCTACATCAGCATCTACCTATTGTCGCGCGGGCCGGTGCAGCAGGTGCTGACGCCGCAGGCGGAGCCTCGGGTTCCGGGCTCGCAGACGCGCGATTCGCTGAACTACAACCTCGCGAACCAGGCCGCGATGGGTTATGGCGCGGCCGGCAACTATGCGGGGACGGCGGGCCTGCCCTACAGCGCGGCGGGCGCGCTGCCCTATGCGTCGGGGGGGACCAATTACCGGCTCGCCACGGCGGCAGCGCAGCCCACGCGCTACGGCGCGGCCTATGGCGGCGCGGTCGCAGGTGGCGGCACCACGACGGCGGCGGTGAATGTGCGCTCGGGTCCGGGCGTGCGTTATGGGGTGCTGGGCACGCTGCCGGCGGGCTCGCCGGTGAATATCGTCTCCTGTTCCGGCGCCTGGTGCCAGACGCAATATGGCTATGTCAGCGCCCGCCATGTCACCCAGGGCGCCTTCGCCGCCCCGGCTGCCTACCGCTCGGCGGCGGTGCCGGGGCTTGCGGCGGGCGTCGGCCAGCCGGCCTATGGCGCGGCGGCGCTGGGCTATGGCGGGGCGACGGGGACGAATTACCGGCTGCCCTACAACACGAGCGGCGTGGTCGCGCCGAGTTACGCGGCGCCGGCGGTGGCCGCGCCGCAGGCACACGGGCTGGAAGATTACAACGCGCTGTCCGCCGCCGGCGGCACCGGCGCGGTGGCGAGCGCGATGGCGGGCGAGGCGGGGACGGCGCATCCCGGCGAGAACACCACCATGGCCGGCTCGCGCACCACGATCGGCACCACCAATGTGCGCTCGGGACCGGGCACCGAATACGATGTGGTGAAGACGCTGCCGGACTTCACGAAGGTCGAGGTGTCGGGCTGCAATAATGGCTGGTGCCAGACCAACGAGGGCTACATCAGCATCTACCTATTGTCGCGCGGGCCGGTGCAGCAGGTGCTGACGCCGCAGGCGGAGCCTCGGGTTCCGGGCTCGCAGACGCGCGATTCGCTGAACTACAACCTCGCGAACCAGGCGGCGATGGGTTATGGCGCGGCCGGCAACTATGCGGGGACGGCGAGCCTGCCCTACAGCGCGGCGGGCGCGCTGCCCTATGCGTCGGCGGGGACCAATTACCGGCTCGCCACGGCGGCAGCGCAGCCCACGCGCTACGGCGCGGCCTATGGCGGCGCGGTCGCAGGTGGCGGCACCACGATGGCGGCGGTGAATGTGCGCTCGGGTCCGGGCGTGCGCTATGGCGTGCTGGGCACGCTGCCGGCGGGATCGCCGGTGACTATCGTCTCCTGCGCCGGCGCCTGGTGCCAGACGCAATATGGCTATGTCAGCGCCCGTCATGTCACCCAGGGCGCCTTCGCCGCCCCGGCGCTGCCGTTGACCGGCGTTCCGCTGAGCAGCGCCGTGCCGGTCGCGGCCACGGTGCCGGGCATCGCCGTCACGCCGGGCATCGCCGGGGCGGCGGCGCTGGGCTATGGCGCCACCGGGACCAATTATCGCCAGCCGGTCAACACGGCCGGCGTCTCCACCCAGCCCGTCGCGCAGATCCCGTCGACCGCCCGCGCCTATGCGCCGGTCCTCGCCACGGCGGCGGCACCCGGCATCGCTCCCGCCGGTGCGGCGGTCGCCTCGGCGGCGGGCTACTCGGCGACGACCACGGCGGCGGTGAATGTCCGCAACGGTCCCGGCACCGGCTATGAGGTGCTCGGCACCGTGCCGGCGGGAACGCCAGTGAATATCGTCTCCTGCGCCGGTGCCTGGTGCCAGACGCAATATGGCTATGTTAGCGCCCGGCATCTCTCGACCGGGCAGGGGATGGTGGCGGCGGCTGGCCGCCCTGCCTCGACGCGCGTCACAGTGCGCCCGGCCCGCGTCTCGTCCGGCAGCTATTCCAACGTGGCCTATGTCGATCCGGCCTACGCCGCCTATCCCGAGGCCTACGGCACCGGCTACGCCGTCTCCGATCCCGGTTACGCCGGCTATGGCGGTTACGGCGGTGTGGGCTACGCTCCGGCACCCAATCTCGGCGGGGCCGTGCTTGCCACGCTGGCGGCCCCGATCGTCGGCGTCGCGGCGGCGGTCGACACGGTGGTCAATGGCTGGAGCGGCGGCTATGGCGGCGGGGGCTGGTACGGGTCGTCGTCCTATGGTTACGGCTATGGTGCCGGCAATGTCTGGCGGGCCAGCTGGGGACCCGGCTACTGGGGCCCGGGCGTCACCGGGCCGAACCGTCCGTCCTATTGGGGCGCGCGCCCGAGCTATTGGGGCGGCCGTCCGACCTATTGGAACATGCACCCCGGCTATACCAACTACCCCCGCTTCGGCGACCGCTACGGCGACACCTACTGGTCGCGGCGCGGCGAGGGCCGCCTGCCGCAGCGGGCGAACTACTACGGCTATTCCGGGCTCGGGCCACGCTGGCAGGGGCCTTACGATGCCGGCCCCTGGTACAATGGCCGGCCGGTGTCGTGGCGTCCGCGGGCCGCGCGCTGGTGAGGCGATGACAGTGGCGTGAAGGGCAGGGCGGATAGGTAGTGCAACCAATTCCTCCCAATTCAGTTGCTACTCCACATTGAGTGCGCCTGCTGGCAACAGCGGTGAGGGGACGTCTCGACGGCGTCCTGCAATGAGGAGAGTCTCATGCGAGTGCCAAGAAGCCTTCTATTGGCTGTCGGCCTGCTGATCGCCGGAAGCGTTGCAGCTTCGGCACGCCCAGCGACCGTGACGACCGATCTCAATGTCCGCTCGGGGCCGGGAACGCGCTACGCCGTCGTCGGCTCGCTGCCGGCCGGTGCGCGGGTCGATGTCGGCGGATGTACCGGCAACTGGTGCCGCGTCGGCGGCGGCTATGCGAATGCCAGCTATCTCGCATTCGGTGGCGGAACCAGCGTCGTGGTGCAGCCGGATTATTACGACAATGACGTCGCCCTCGGCGTTGGTGCCCTCGCGGTCGGTGCGGCGATCGGCTCCGGCTGGGGCTACTGGAACGGTCCCGGTTACTGGGGTGGTCCCGGCTATTGGGGCGGCCCCGGTTACTGGGGTGGGCCGGGCTATTGGCGCGGTCCCGGCTATTGGCGCGGTCCCGGCTATTGGCGTGGCGGCCCGCCTCCCGGCTGGCGTGGCCGGCCTGTCTACTGGCGCGGCGGTCCGCCTCCCGGCTGGCGTGGCAATCCGGGCTGGCGCGGGCCGCGTCAGGCCCAGTGGCGTGGTTATCCCGGTCCGGCCTTCCGCGGCGCCCCGGTCTATCGCGGACGCCCGGTCTACCGCGGGCGCGTTGCCGGCCCGCGTCCGGTCATGTACCGCCCGATGCGCGGTGGCTATGGCGGGATGGGTCGGTTCCGCGGCCATTAGGCTAGGCGGAACCCGAAAAAAGAAAAGGGCGGCGCTGGGCGCCGCCCTTTTTCATTGTCAGGCGTGACCGAACACGCGGGTGAAGATCGTGTCGACGTGCTTGAGGTGATAGCCGAGGTCGAATTTCTCGGCGATTTCCTCAGGCGTGAGATACTTGCGCACATCAGCATCGTTGGTCAGCAGCGTCTGGAAGTCGCCTTCACCGCGCCAGACCGGCATGGCGTTGCGCTGCACCAGACGATAGGCGTCCTCGCGCGAAGCACCCTTCTGGGTGAGTGCGAGCAGCACGCGCTGGGAGTGGACCAGCCCGCCGAGGCGGTCGAGGTTCTTCTGCATGGTCTCGGGATAGACGAGCAGCTTCTCGACGACGCCGGCCAGGCGGTTCAGCGCGAAGTCCAGCGTCACCGTGGCATCAGGGCCGATGCCACGCTCCACCGAGGAGTGCGAAATGTCGCGCTCATGCCAGAGGGCGACGTTCTCCAGCGCCGGCGTGACCATGCCGCGCACCAGGCGGGCGAGGCCGGTCACGTTCTCGGTCAGCACCGGGTTGCGCTTGTGCGGCATCGCCGAGGAGCCCTTCTGGCCGGCGGAGAAGAACTCCTCGGCCTCCAGCACCTCGGTGCGCTGCAGATGGCGGATCTCGATGGCGACGCGCTCCATCGACGAGGCAACGACGCCGAGCGCGGCGAAATAGGCGGCATGGCGGTCGCGCGGGATAACCTGCGTCGACACCGGCTCGACCCTCAGTCCCATCTTCGCCGCGACATATTCCTCAACCCGCGGATCGATCTGCGCGAAGGTGCCGACCGCACCGGAAATGGCGCAGGTCGCCACTTCCTCGCGTGCCGCGACCAGGCGGGCGCGGTTGCGCTGGAACTCGGCATGCGCCTGCGCCAGCTTGAGGCCGAAGGTGGTCGGCTCGGCATGGATGCCGTGCGAGCGGCCGATGGTCGGGGTGAGCTTGTGCTCGAAGGCGCGGGTCTCGAGGGCCGCGAGCAGCCGGTCGACATCCCTGATCAGGATGTCGGCGGCGCGCACCAACTGCACGTTGAGGCAGGTGTCGAGCACGTCCGACGAGGTCATGCCCTGATGGACGAAGCGCGCCTCCGGCCCGACGATTTCGGCGAGATGGGTGAGGAAGGCGATGACATCGTGCTTGGTCACCGCTTCGATCTCGTCGATGCGCTCGACATCGAAGGTGGCGTCCTTCGCCATCTCCCAGATCTTCGCCGCGGCCTCCTTCGGCACCACGCCCAGCTCGGCCAGCGCGTCGGTCGCGTGCGCCTCGATCTCGAACCAGATGCGGAAGCGGGTCTGCGGCTCCCAGATGGCAGCCATTTCGGGGCGGGTATAGCGCGGGATCACGGGCGGGGCCTCTTAGCAGACAGTTCAGCCTGCGCTCTACCAGTCACGACGCGATGTCGCAAATGGGTGCATGCTAGGGTTGTATTATATCTTGGAATATGATCGCATAAGTTGCGTTCATGGCGGGAGCTGCGATGACCGACGACAATCCCAAACAAGATCCGACTGCGGCGCAGAGCGTAAAGGACGTGAATGCGCTGGCGAAGATCGCCAAGGCCGCTGATCCGGCCGACAACGTTCGCTCGGCAGACCAGATGGCGGACCGGCTCATAGACAACCTGGCGTCGGATCCCCGGCTTGCCAAGGACCTACAGAAATCGCCGGAACTGGTCCGCGAATATGCCGACGTCGCCAAGGTGGAAACCGACGCGGCAACGTTGCGCAATTATGATCTGGAGATCATCAAGAGCAACGGCAACCTGTATCTGACAGTCGTCGGTTGCATCGGCGGAATGCTGATCCTCGTCGTGCTGTCGATCGCCATTCTCTCGCTCTATCAGCTGACGATGATGGGAGCGCCGATCAACGGCTCGATCACGATTTTCATCCCCGACAGCCTCATCGCCCTTGGCTCTGCCGCCATTGGTGCACTGGCCGGGTTACTGACGCCCCTTACGGGCCGCCGCTGAGCGTTCAGACCAGCTCGCCGCGCGTGCGCGCCGCCGCCGTGCGGATGGCGTCGATGTTGCCGGCATAGGCCGAGGCGCCGCCCTTGAACACGGCGGAGCCGGCGACCAGCGCATTGGCGCCGGCCGCGACACAGGCGGAGGCGGTATCCTTCGTCACGCCGCCGTCGATCTCGATGTCGATGGGGCGGTCGCCGATCATCGCGGAAATCTGCCGCACCTTGTCCATGACGGGGGCGATGAAGGCCTGGCCGCCAAAGCCGGGGTTCACCGTCATGACGATGACGAGGTCGATGATGTCGAGCACGTGCTCGATGGTGCTGGCCGGTGTTGCCGGATTGAGCGCGACGCCCGCCTTCTTGCCGAGGGCGCGGATTGCCTGCAGCGAGCGGTGCAGATGCGGGCCCGCCTCGGCATGCACGGTGATGTGGTCGGCGCCGGCCTTGGCGAAGGCTTCGAGATAGGGATCGACCGGCGCGATCATCAGATGCACGTCGAACGGCTTGGCCGAGAGCGGGCGGATCGCCTTCACCACGTCCGGGCCGAACGAGATGTTCGGCACGAAATGCCCGTCCATCACGTCGATATGGATCCAGTCGGCCCCGGCGGCGTCGACGGCCTTCACCTCCTCGCCGAAGCGGACGAAGTCGCAGGCGAGGATAGACGGGGCGATAATGAGCGGGCGCGTGGTCATTGAGGTCTCTCCCCGGCGGGCGCTTTCCGGACGGCCGGGCCGTAGCATGGCGCCGGCGGAGCCGCAATAAACGCCGAGCCCGGCGCGCATCTGGCAGATCTGCGGATGCGCGGTATCGGGCGCTGGGCTAGGCTCGATTCGTTCCGCTCGGGCATGTCCTGCCCGGGACATCATTTGAGGGGGATCAGCCTGATGAATAAACTGCGATATCTGGCGGCGGTGGCCGGCCTCGCATCCGTTGGCCTGATGGCGGCGGTGCCGGAGGCAAGCGCCTGGCGCGCCGGCGCCTGCGGTCCGCGCGGCTGCGTGGCCGCTGGCAATCCCGGACATTATTACGGTGCCGGCCGCTATTACGGCCCGGTGCCGCGTGGCGGCGGTGTGGTGGTCGTCAATCCGCGTCGCTACTGGCCGCCGGGTGGCGCGGTCGCCGCGGGCGCTGCTCTCGGCTTCCTGACCGGCGTCGCCGCGGCCAACCTCGTCGGCCCGCCGCCGCAGCCGAACTATTGCTGGTACTACACCAATCCGCAGCGCACGCAGGGCTTCTGGGAGCCGTGTCCGTGAGAGCAGGCGGCGCGGGAAGCGGCCGGGCGTCCGGCTAGCTTCCCGCGCCAGCGGCCCATTTGTCGCGCCACGCCGGCATGGCGCCGGGTTGGGACAGGGCGGTGGCCTCGTAGACGGCGCGAGCGCAGGCGCGGGCAAGCGTGCGCACCACGGCATCGCCGATCAGCGCGAGATCGAAGATCGGGTCGTTGAGCGGGCGTCTGCCCGTCGCGGCGGCGAAGATGGTGTCGCCGTCGAGGGGCGTATGAACCGGCCAGATGGCGTGGGCGTAGCCGTCATGCGCCATCACCGCCAGGCGCTTGCACTGGGCCTTGGTGAGCACGGCGTCGGTGGCGACGAGTGCGATGGTGGTGTTGGCGCCCGGCGGCAACCCCTTTAGCGGCGGGCGTTCGGGTAGCGCGGGCAGGGGGCTCGGCAGGCCAAGGCCACCGAACTCGGCGCCGCGCTCGAAGGGCGCGGCCCAGAAATGCGGCCCCTCGCCCAGCGTGACGGCGCCGCAGGCATTCACCGCGACGATGGCGCCGACGGTGTGGCCGGAGGCCGCGACCATCGAGGCCGAGCCGAGCCCGCCCTTGAGGTTCACCGTGGTCGCGCCGGTGCCGGCGCCAATGGTGCCGAGCGGAAAGTCGAGGCCGGCTTCATTGGCGGCGGCATAGCCGAGGTCGCGATAGGGGGCGAAGCGGCCCCAGTTTTTGTCGCCGCCATTTATCAGGTCGAACAGCACCGCGCCGGGCACGATCGGCACGCGCGCATTGCCGACGGGAAAGCCGATGCCGCGCTCGGCGAGTGCCGCCATCACCCCGCCCGCAGCATCCAGCCCGAAGGCAGAGCCGCCGGAAAGAGTGATCGCGTGAATGGCGCCCACCGTCTCATCCGGCGCCAGCAGATCGGTCTCGCGGGTGCCGGGCCCGCCGCCGCGCACGTCGACCGAGGCGACCGTCGGCTCGTCGAAGACGATGGCGGTGGTGCCGGAGGCGAGGGCGAGGTCGGTGGCGTGGCCGACCTTCAGGCCGGCGACATCGGTGATCAGGTTGCGCATGGGAACGGCTCTCGATCCATCACTTCACCGGGAGAGGCTACCGGCCGCATTGCTTATGGCCGGCCGGCCGTGCATTGGGAAGCACTCGGAACGACCAAGGTTACCCAGTTCATGGCCGACGTCACCCTTCCGGCTGCGTTTGCCGCCGGCATTGCCAGCTTCGTCTCGCCCTGCGTGCTGCCACTGGTGCCGCCCTATCTGTGCTATCTCGCGGGCACCAGCCTAGACCAGATCACCCACAAGGCTCCGACCGACGCGGCGGCGCGGCGCACGCTCGGCGCGGCGGTGCTGTTCGTCGCCGGCTTCTCCACCGTGTTCGTGGCGCTCGGTGCCGGCGCTTCCGTGGTCGGCGGCTATCTCAGGCTCTACTCGCAGGAACTCGCTATCATCGCCGGCCTAGCCATTCTGCTGATGGGGCTGCATTTCCTCGGCATTTTGCGCCTGCGCTGGATGACCCATACCAAGCGGGTGCATGTCGACGCGCCCTCGACGCTCGCGGGTGCCTATGTGATGGGGCTCGCCTTCGCCTTCGGCTGGACGCCCTGCATCGGGCCGGTGCTGGCGGCCATTCTCGCGGTGGCCGCGAGCGAGCAGACGCTGATGCGCGGCGCCGGCCTTCTGGCGGTCTATTCCGCCGGGCTCGGTGTGCCGTTCCTGCTGGTGGCGGCGATGGCTCGGCCGGCGCTCGGCCTGCTGGTGCATGCGCGGCGCTATCTGCCGGTGGTGGAGAAGACCATGGGCGCTCTGCTGGTGCTCACAGGCATCGGCTTCCTCTCCGGCTGGATGGCGACCTTCAGCTACTGGATGCTGGAGACGTTTCCGGCGCTCGGAAGCTTCGGCTGAGCGAGGCGGGCCGCAGAGGAAATTCCACCGTACAAAGCAAAACCCGCCGGATCGCTCCGGCGGGTTTCGTAATTCAGCCTGTGGCAGGGCGCCAGGGGGACAACCGCCCGGATGCGCCGCCTCAGAGCTCGGTGTAGCCGCCGTCCTTCCAGACGTAGACGACGTAGTCGAGGTTGGTGCGGTCACCCTTCTTGTCGAAGGTGAGCTTGCCGAGGACGGTGTCGAACGCCTTGCCGGAGTGGATGTACTCGGCGACCTTCTTGGTATCGAGCGACTTGGTCGCCTCGACAGCCTGCTGGATCACCTGGCCGGCGGCGTAGGAATAGAGCACGTAACCTTCCGGATCGATGCCCTTCTTCTTGAACTCCTCGACGACCTTGGCCGCGGCGGGGTTCTTGCGCGGATCCGGGCCGAAGGTCATGAGGGTGCCGGCGGCGCCCGGACCGGCGATGGTCCAGAACTCCTTGTCGGTGATGCCGTCACCCGAGAACAGCACGGTCTTCAGGCCCTGGTCGCGCATCTGACGCACGAGCAGGCCGGCTTCGGTGTGCAGGCCGCCATAGTACAGGACGTCGACATTCGCACCCTTGAGCTTGGAGACGAGAGCCGAATAGTCCTTCTCGCCGGGGTTGATGCCCTCGTAGATGACTTCCTTGATGCCGGCCTTGTTCATCGACTTCTGGGTCTCGTCCGCCAGACCCTTGCCGTACGGGGTCTTGTCGTGGACGATGGCAATCTTCTTGCCCTTCAGGTTCTTCTCGATGTACTCGGCCGCCACGAGGCCCTGCTGGTCGTCACGGCCGCAGGTGCGGAACACGTTGGCGAGGCCACGCTCGGTCAGCTTCGGGTTGGTCGAGGCCGGGGAAATGGCGAGCACGCCGGCTTCGGCATACTGCTCGGAGGCGGGGATCGACACGCCAGAGTTGAAGTGGCCGATCACGAACTTCACGCCGTCGGCGATGAACTTGTTCGCCACCGAGACGCCCTGCTCGGGCTTGGAAGCGTCGTCGCCGACGACGATCTCGACCTTCTGGCCGAGGAGGCCGCCCGCGGCGTTGACGTCCACGGCCCACTGTTCGGCACCGTTCTTCAACTGGGCGCCGAAGGTCGCGTTCGCGCCGGTGATGGGACCGCCGACGCCGACCTTGACCTGCGCGGACGCCGGGACGGCGAGGGCCGCCATAGCGCCGAGCGCAATGCCGGCAAACAGAAGCTTCTTCATGAACTTCTCTCCTGGTACTGGAAGGGTGTTAGTTGCAGCCTGAGCGGCTCGGCGGCAGTCGCCCCGAGCCGTTATCATGCTCTTTTCCGCGCTCTTGTCGACGAGCAAGCGAAACATGGTGAAAGGGCTCACACGCTATCGCCGGGCGCCTTGCCGGCACCACCGGCGAGCCAGCCGAACGGCCCCGACTGACGGTAGATCCAACCATAGCGTGTAGCCATCTGTCTGGCACGCTCCGCCCTGAACCCCAGCGTGGAGACGGCCGCGAGGAAGGCGGTGTCGGTCACGAAGTAATGCAGGGAGAGCAGCGTGCCCTCGAACAGCGCAAAGTGGAAGAAGCGCACCACGCAGCCCAGCAGCAGGGCGTAGACCAGCACCTGCCGGTAGGAGCGCCAGGTGCTGGCGATCGAGCGGCCCGTGAGCCATGCGGCGCCACCGCCGAGGAACACGGTGACGAGCGCGAAGTCGCCGCGCGAGACCTCGATGACCAGATCGGGCGCGATGACCGCGCTGGCGAGCACGGCGGCGACGACGAGGGCCGGCACCACCACGGCGATGCTGGCCGGCGCGCCCTGGGAGATGAGGGTTCCGCTGGTTGCCATCTCAGTGCTTCCCGCCTTCGAGATACGCCGCCCGCACTTCCGGGCGTTCGAGCAATTCGCGGCCCTGGCCGGACATGGTGACGACGCCATTGACCAGCACATAGCCGCGATGGGCGAGCTTGAGCGCGTGGAACGCGTTCTGCTCCACCAGGAAGACGGTCAGTCCTTCCGTGCGGTTCAGCTCGCGGATGGCGTCGAAGATCTGCTTCACGATCAGCGGGGCGAGGCCGAGCGAGGGTTCGTCCAGCATCAGGAGGCGAGGCCGGCTCATCAGCGCGCGGCCGATGGCGAGCATCTGCTGCTCGCCACCCGACAGCGTGCCGCCGCGCTGGTTGATGCGCTCCTTGAGGCGGGGGAACAGCTCGAACACCTTGAGCAGGTCAGCGTCGAAATGCTTGAAGCCGTCGACCGAGGCGCCCATTTGCAGGTTTTCGAACACGGTCATGCGCGGGAAGATGCGCCGACCCTCGGGGGACTGCGCGATCTTCAGGTTGGCGATCTCGTGGGTCGGCACCTTGGTGATGTCGCGCCCCTCATAGATGATCTGGCCCTCGCGTGGGCGGGGCTGGCCGAAGATCGTCATCATCAGCGTCGACTTGCCGGCACCGTTGGAGCCGATCAGCGTGACGATTTCGCCGCGATAGACGTCCACATCGACGCCCTTCAGCGCCATGATGTTCCCGTAAAAGGTCTTCACGCCGCGCACGGACAGCATCGGCTCGCCGGCGCCGGGCGCAGCGGCCGCCGTCTGCGGGGCGGCAGTCAGAGTATCGCTCACGAGTGGGCTCCCGTGGAATGGGCCGCGATTTCCGCGTCGATCTCGGCCTCGACCTCCTCGACGGCGTCCTCGTCGACGCCGAGATAGGCGGCGATGACGCGTGGATCGTTCTTCACCGCCTCGGGCGTGCCGTCGGAAATCTTGGTGCCGTAATCGAGCACGACCACGTGGTCGGAGATTTCCATCACCACGCTCATGTCATGCTCGATCAGCAGGATCGAGGTGCCGTGCTCTTCGCGGATGGAGCGCAGCAATGTGTTGAGCTCCAGGCTTTCGCGCGGATTGAGGCCGGCGGCGGGCTCGTCCAGGCACAGCAGGATCGGCTCCGAGCACATGGCACGGGCGATTTCCAGGCGGCGCTGGGCGCCATAGGGCAGGTCGCCGGCCGGGTCGTCGGCGCGGTCGGTGAGGCCGACCTTCTCCATCCAGTACTCGGCCTTCTGCGTCGCGGCGCGCTGGGCGGCGCCCCAGCTCGGCAGGCCGAACAGTCCCTTGAGCGAGTAGCCGGAAGCCCGCATGAGCGCGTTGTGCTGGGCGACCATCAGGTTTTCCAGCACGGTCATGCCGGTGAACAGGCGGATGTTCTGGAAGGTGCGCGCCACCTTGGCCTCGCCGGAGACGCGGTAGTCGGGCATGCGCTCCAGCAGATAGACGCTGGAGTCCTGGCTCACCAGCGCGCGCTCGCCGATCAGCGTGACCAGCGCGAGTTCATCGGCGGTGGGGGCTCGCCCATGAGCGAGCACGAGACGCCCCTCGCTCGGCTTGTAGAAGCCGGTGATGCAGTTGAAGACCGTGGTCTTGCCGGCGCCGTTGGGGCCGATCAGCGCGGTGATGTCGCCGCGCCCGACCTTGAAGGAAAGGTCGTTCACCGCGATCAGGCCGCCGAAGCGCATGAACAGGTGTTCGACGGTGAGGATGGGGTCGGCTTCCCAGCGCGGGATGCCGGCAGCAGCGGAATTAGCCATCAGCCGTGCCCTTCCTTCACGAGATCACCCGACACGGCCTTGCGCTCCTTCAGGAAGATGGTGGGATCGCGGGTGGAGACCAGGCCGCGCGGCTTCCACACCATGATGGCGACCATGGCGAAGCCGAAGATCAGCATGCGGTAGAGGCTCGGATCGAAGTCGTTGCCGAAGACCTGCTTCAGGAAGCCGAGATTGCGCAGCATCTCCATGCCGCCCATCATCACCGCCGCCGAGACGGCGACGCCGATCTGCGAGCCCATGCCGCCGAGCACCACGATGGCGAGGATCATCGCCGAGATATCGAAGGTGAAGCTCTCGGGGCTGACGAAGCCGGCGCGCACCGCGAAGAAGCAGCCGGCGAAGCCGCCGAACATGGCTCCGGTGGCGAAGGCGGAGAGCTTCACATTGGTGGTGTTGATGCCGAGCGAGCGGCAGGCGATCTCGTCCTCGCGCAGTGCTTCCCAGGCGCGTCCCACAGGCAGCTTGCGCAGCCGCACCGTGGCGAAGGCGGTGATCAGCGCCAGCGCGAGGATGACGAAGTAAAGGAAGATGATGCGGTGCATCGGGTTGAATTCGAGCCCGAACAGCGCCGCGAAGCCGTCCTCGCTCGCATTGAACGGGATGCCGAAGAAGGTCGCGCGCGGGATCGAGGCGATGCCGGCGCCGCCGCCGGTGAAGTCGGTCCAGTTGATCAGCACGAGACGGATGATCTCGCCGAAGGCCAGCGTCACGATGGCGAGGTAGTCGCCGCGCAGGCGCAGCACCGGAAAGCCGAGGATCATGCCCCACAGTCCGGCGAACATGCCAGCCATCGGCAGGCAGATCCAGAACGCCCAGTTGGCCCAGAACGTCTCGCCCAGCAGGCCGGCGAAGAAGTCGTTGATGGGCGCCGAGGTGGCGAGCAGCGCGTAGGTGTAGGCGCCGACGGCGTAGAAGGCGACATAGCCGAGATCGAGCAGGCCCGCGAGGCCGACCACGATGTTGAGGCCCCAGCCCAGCATCACATAGGTGAGGATGAGGATGCCGAGGTCGATCAGGTAGCGGCTCTCGTTTAGTCCCCCCATGCCGTAGGCCGCGATGGCCGGAAAGCCGACGGCGAAGGCGAGCAGGATCGGCTTGACCGTCGGCCCGATCACTGTACCGGCGCGATCGAACACGCTCGGGCCGCTTCGCGTCGTCGGCTTGCGGTTGGGCGACCAGACCGTGAGATTGAGGATCAGCCGGCCGAAGAAGATGATGCCGACCATGATGGCCAGCAGCTTCGGGCGGTAGGCGAGCCCGAGAAGGCCGTCGATGACGACGGTTTCGAAGCCGATTAGGGGGGCGAACAGGCCGAGGGCGATGAGGCCGGTGAGGAGCGCGTCCTTGAACGCCTCGCCGACGACCGAATTGGACGGGGACGCCTTAGCCGAGGCCGGCGCGGTTTCAGCAAGCTGAACTGCCATGACGACCTGACCTCAGACCTTCTCGACTTCCGGCCGGCCAAGCAGGCCCTGCGGCATGAAGATGAGCGTGATGGCGAGAATGGAGAATGCCGCCACGTCCTTGTATTCGATCGAGAAATAGGCCGACCAGAACACTTCGATCAGGCCGATCAGCAGCCCGCCCAGCACGGCGCCCGGCAGCGAGCCGATGCCGCCCAGAACCGCGGCGGTGAAGGCCTTCACGCCCGGCACGAAGCCGTCGGCGAAGTGCGCGACGCCGTAGTACATCATGTACATGACGCCGGCGACGGCCGCGAGCGCGGCGCCGATGACGAAGGTCAGCGAGATGGTGTGATCGACATTGATGCCGAGCAGCGCCGCCATCTTGCGGTCCTGCTCGCACGCCCTCTGCGCCCGGCCCAGCGAGGTCTTCTGCACGAGGTACCAGAAGCCCATCAGCAGGATGGCGGTGACCGCCATGATGATGACCTGCTTCCACGCCAGCGTGACCTGGTAGCCATTATTGTCCATCAGCACGATCACGTCCGTCACCATCGGGGGAACCGGCTTGTTGCGCGGGCCCTGCGAGACCTGGACGAAATTGGCGAGGAAGATCGACATGCCGATCGCCGAGATCATCGGCGCGAGGCGGAAGGAGCCGCGCAGCGGGCGATAGGCCACGCGCTCGATGGCCCAGTTGGTCAGCGAGGTGAAGAACATCGCCACCACCAGCACGATGGCCAGCGCGAGGAAGATCGAAGTGATGCCGAACACGGTGGTGACCAGCAGGAAGCAGATCAGCGCGATGAAGCTCGACACCATGAACACGTCGCCATGGGCGAAGTTCACCATGCCGATGATGCCGAACACCATGGTGTAACCGATGGCGATCAGCCCATAGATCGAGCCGAGCGTCAGCCCATTGATGAGCTGCTGAATGAAGACGTCCATTTTGTTTTTCGGCTCCCCTCAGCCGTTATCGGAGGTCGTGCGGCCGGACGCTTTGCACAGATAATCATCGTGCCCGTCCTGTGTGCGTCTTTCACTCTTAGCGCGCGCCACGCACCGATACAATTCGATCGAAAGACTAAATGCAATCGATCGAAAGGCGTGATGTAAAGGTATTATAATACAATTTTACGAAATCCTGTTGTTCTTCAATATTTTGCCGCACTGCTTCCACGTCACGTAAATCGCACACCGTGTTCACTTTTTCGACGCAATGCCGCCGGCAGGGGAGCGTTTCGCGCCGCCGGTTTCAAAGCCGGCCGTTGGAAGTTATGCACAGGAGCCCCCAGATGTAGGCGCAGGACGGGGTATTGCGGCGTTTATGGAGGCAGGATTGGACGAAGTGATGGGCCGCGAGGGGGAGCATCCGGGCACACGGACGGTCGAGCCCGGCATCTACCGGGAGGCCATGAGCCGGCTCGTCGCCGCCGTCCATGTCATCACCACCCATGGTGAGGCCGGCCGGGCGGGCTTCACCGCCACGGCCGTGGCCTCGGTCTCGGACACCCCGCCGACGCTTCTCGTCTGCCTCAACCGGCGCATCCGCTCCGCCCCGGCATTCCGCCAGGCCGGCGCCTTCGCCGTGAACATGCTGGCGGGTGAGCAGCAGGGTCTGGCGGAAGGCTTCAGCGGCCGCACCGGTCTGTCGGGCGAGCAGCGCTTCGGCGTCGGTCACTGGCGCGAGGGAATCCTTGGCGTGCCGTGCCTCACTGGCGCGGTCGCGGTGTTCGAATGCCGGCTGGTCGATGTGCGCACCATCGCCACCCATGACGTGCTGGTCGGCCATGTCGAGGCGGTGACGCTCGGTCCCGACCGGGCCAAGCTCGCCTATCTCGGGCGCGACTTCCTGAAGATCTGATCGTGCCTCGCCGATCGTCCTCATCCTGAGTGTCTGAACTCGTAATTATAGAAGCGCGCATGGAGGGCGGCTTTCTCCCTCTCCCCGCCCGAACTCGACTGTTGCCGAGTTCGGTTCAAGCAAGGACTAAGAGCCCGTTTGGAAACTCGTCATGGCCGTCATCCTGAGGTGCCCGGCCACAGGCCGGGCCTCGAAGGATGCTGAAGCAGGGCGCCCGGACGAGCATCCTTCGAGGCTCGGGCTCCGCCCGAGTACCTCAGGATGACGTCGTTCTGTTGATATGAGGAGTTTCCAAACAGGCTCTAAGCCGGAAACATCCGGCTTCCGGCCTCGCCAGAACTGAACTCGGCAACAGCGAGTTCAGGCGGGGAGAGGAATTACGCGTCAGGCTTTCAGGATGAGGCTCATCGGGGTGCTCAAAGGGAGGATGCGGCTCCCGGAATGAAATCGCCCTAGGTGACCGACTCATAACTTCGCAGCCAGATGCGGATTGATGCGAGTTGGATCGAGGCGAGGAAATTGTCGTCTCGCTTGTCGTAGCGGGTGGCGACGGCCCTGAAGTGTTTGAGCTTGTTGAAG